>JAXHTH010000187.1:0-16298 GCA_034211115.1 Planctomycetota bacterium
GAGCGCATCCACCGCTCGAATCTCGTGGGGATGGGCGTCCTGCCCCTCACGTTCAAGAACGGTGAAACGGCCGAATCGCTCGGCCTCGACGGCACGGAGACGTACGACATCGCGCTCGGCGACGACCTCCGGCCGCGCCAGGACGTGCCGGTGAAGGCGACGAGGCTCCCCTCTCCCTCTGGGAGAGGGGCTGGGGGTGAGGGTTCTGGCGGTGCTGAAGGTGCCACGATCGAGTTCACCTGCACCTGCCGCATCGACACGCCGGTCGAGGTCGACTACTACCGCAACGGCGGGATTCTGCACACCGTGCTGCGGAAGATGGCATGGGGTGAGCGATGAGTGATGAGCGATGAGTGAAGAGTGATGCGCGTGGGGTGGTCGGGGGCTGGCAGCGCGGTGCCCGCTTCCGATCTTGCCCTCGGCGCCCGTGACGGCTGTAATACGCCCCATGCCCCTCGAAACGCGAGATCGCGCCCGGCTCGAAGCGCTGCTGCGGCGCGATGTTCTCTGGGGCGGCTACGGCCTGGCCGATCTCGATGAGGCGCACTTCCCCCGTACGCGGTGGTTTCTCTCCGACGAGGACGGCCGGGCGCTGATGCTCCTCTACCGCTTCGCCGGCCGGGCCTCGGTGATCACCTACGGCGACGGTCCGGCCGCGGCGGAGATCGTCAGAGCCGTCGATCTCGATGGCCCGTGCGACCTGCATGTGCCCGTGAACCAGATGAGCAGCGTGGGCGCGCTGTTCGCCGGCCGCTTCGAGCCGTATGTCAGGATGGGCGTGGAGCGGCCCGACGTCCGGCCGATCCCGCTGCCGAAGGACATCGCCATCCGCGAACTGGGGCCGGCGGACCTGCCTCAGGTGCGGGCGACCCAGCGTCATTACCCGGACACCGCCTTCCAGGAGGATCATCTCGGCGAGGAGCTGTATCTGGCCGCCCTCCGTCGGCGTGACGGGCGCATGCTGGCCATGGCGGGCACGCACGTCAGCTCGGCCGCGTACGGGGTGGCCGCGATCGGCAGCGTGGTGACCGAGCCGGCGTGGCGCGGGCGGGGGTTGGGGACGGCGATCACCTCCGCCCTCTGCTGCCGTCTCTTCGCCGACGGCCGGATCCGGCTCATCGTGCTCAACGTGGGTGCGAACAACCCCGCCGCCCAGCGGGTGTACGAGAAACTCGGCTTCAGCCGCCCGATCCCTTATTTCGAGGGCATCGGCGTGCGGAAGCGAACGAGGTGATCCTTCGGCGCCGCGGGCGAAAGCGTGTGCGGAGATCGGAGCGCCTCGCCTGATGCTGCGTTCGCGCCGACGCCCCGAAGCGATTGAATCGGGACCGGGGTGTCCCCGGCCCGCCCGCCGGGGATTTCACCAGGGGACGCCGTGGAATCCCGGCTTTTCGCCGAAAAACCGCGAAAAAGACGGTAAACCGATCGGTCATCCGTGACGAAACGGTCGTTTCTGATAGACTCCCGTCGGTTGTCAACTTCATGCTGTTGGATATCCCATGACTGAAGCCACCAACCTGTGCGCGACGACGGCCCCCGCGGTCGTGGTCTGTGCGCGGGGCGCGTTGAATCGTCGAGCCTGCCGGTGCGGTGACGCGATCCGGCGTTCAGGCGTGGCGACGGTTTCTGGCGGCAGCCTGACAATCTGACTCGCTCCCCGCATTCCGTTGCCGGCATCGTGGGTGTTCAGCCCGCGCGGAGTGCGATGTCACTGCCTTGCAGGAGAGTATCCATGCTGACCGTAACCGAATCGGCCTGCGCACATCTCGCCGAGATGCTGGACGAAGCCAACGCGCCCGGCGGGGCCGCCGCCCGCTTCGTCGTGGGCACCGAGGGCCTCTCGCTTGCGATGGACGCGAAGAAAGAGGGCGACCAGACCTTCGCGCACGGCGCGCGCACGGTCCTGCTGGTCGCGCCGGACGTCTCCGAGCTTCTCACCGACAAGACGCTGGATCTGAAGACGACGGAGAAGGGTCCGGCGCTGACGCTGGAGGACACCTCGGGCGGCGAAGCGGAGTCCTGATCCCCGCGCGCGGCTCGCCGCGTCGTCCCATCGCCCGACCCCGCGTCGGGTTCATGTCTCATTGGTTCCCGGATCGAGACCGGCCTCTCATCGCGGAGGGGTGATGGCGGTGCGCTCGATTCCCCCGCGCCGCGGGCGAATGCGCTTCAGCGTGGGCGGGTGGCGCCGGCACCATCGGTGATGATGAGCGTCAATGTGAGTCCTCGTGGCGGGGGCCGGGGGAGTCGGCCGTCGCCACACCTCCGCGGCGCGGGGCGAGCGGCGCGTCCGCGCGGCACTGGCACCTCCTGCGAATCCGCGGTACGCTGCCCCGCTTGATGTCACTGGCCGTCACGGGAACGATCGGGATCGACACGGTTCACGCGCCGGGCGGCGGCGCCGAGCGCGTGCTGGGCGGCTCCTGCGCGTACTTCGCCGCCGCGGCGTCGTTTCATGCGCCCGTGCGCCTCATCGCCGTCGTGGGCGGGGACTGGCCGGAGGACCATCGTCGCCTGCTCGAGCGGTTTGAGAACGTCTCCCTGGAGGGTCTGGAGGTGAGGCCGGAGGGAGAGACCTTCGCCTGGGGCGGCAAGTACTTCGCCGACATGAACATGCGCGAAACGCTGTTCACCGAGCTCGGCGTGCTGGACGATGATCCCGCCGCCGTGCCCGAGTCGTACCGCGACAGCGAGGTCATCTTCCTCGCCAACACGCATCCGGAAGAGCAGTTGGCGATGATCGATCAGTTTCCGCAGCGCAAGCTCGTGGTCGCGGACACGATGGATCTGTGGATCAACATCGCCCACGACGAGCTGCTGACGCTGCTGGGGCGGGTCGACGGGCTCGTGCTCAACGACGCGGAGGCCGAGCAGCTCACCGAGATTCGCAACGCCCTCAGCGCGGGGCGGAAGATCCTGGAGATGGGGCCTTCGTTCGTGGTGGTGAAGAAGGGCGAGCACGGCTGCGTGCTCGTGCATCGCGAGGGGGTGGCGGCGCTGCCCGCCTTCCCGGCCGAGGTGCACCAGGTCATCGATCCCACCGGGGCCGGCGACAGCTTCGCCGGGGGAATGATGGGTCATCTCGCCGCCGTCGGTTCCTTCGACCTGCCCGCCATCCAGACCGCGCTGGCCTGGGGCACGGTGACCGCGAGCTTCACCATCGAGTCGTTCTCGCTCGATCGGCTCGCCCGCCTCACGCGGGCGGAGATCGACGAGCGGATGGAGGTCTTTCAGGCGGCGGTGCGCATCGCGTGAACGCGGTCACGGCGACGCGGCGCGCGCAGGAAGGAGAGGCGATGCGTTCCCTCGCCCGGCTTATCCCGGTTTTCCTTGTTTCCCTGTCCCTCATCGGCTGCGCCCCGCGGGCGCACGAGGCGGGGGGCGATCGGCTCGCCGGCGACGCGACGCCGACCGCGCGCCCCGGCGACGACTGGGCCGGCCGCATCCGACGCGTCCACTGGAGCGAGGACGGCACGCGGCTGACCTACACCCACGCCGGCGAGGCGCGGGTCTTCGATCTCGTGGGCGAGACGTTCGTCGATCCCGCCGAGATCGGAGAAGAAGAGGAGGGGGAGGGGCGCGATCGCCGCCGATCCCGGCGCCGCTGGCCCGGACGCGGGCAGCAGTTCGATCGCGAGCCGTCCCCCGATGGCAAATGGGAGGCTGTCTGCGAGGAGTACAACGTCGTCCTTCACGCCGCCGAGGGCGAAGAGGTGATCGCCGTCACCGAGGACGGCCACCGCAAGTTCCGCTACGGCAAGGCGAACTGGGTGTACGGCGAGGAACTCGATCAGACCACCGCGATGTGGTGGTCGCCCGACTCGACGAAGCTCGTCTTCTACGAGTTCGATGAGCGCGAGGTCCCGGATTTTCTGCTCATCAACGACCTGACCGAGCTGCGCACGGGCCTCCTGCGCGAGGGGTATTCCAAGCCCGGCGAGGCGAACCCGATCGCGCGCCTCCTGCTCTACGATCTCCCCTCCGGCGAAACGATCCGGATCGACACGCACGAAGAGGGCGAGGAGTGCTACATCTACAACGTCCGCTTCACGCCCGACGGTTCGGAGGTGCTCTTCAGCCGGATGGATCGTCTCCAGCACGTGCTGGACGTGATGGCGGCGGACGTGGAGACGGGCGCGTCGCGCCTCGTCGTCTCCGAGACGCAGCCGACATGGCAGGATCATCGGCCGTACATGAACTTCCTCGACGACGGGAAGCGCTTCATCTGGGAAACGGAAAAGACGGGCTTCAGGCACTTCGAGCTGCGGCACCTGGACGGGCGTCTTCTCGCCACGCTTACGCGGGGCGACTATCCCGCCTTCCGCGTGCAGCGCATCGATGAAGAGAACGGGGTGTTGTACTACACCGCGGCCGGCGACGGGCACCCGCTGCACGCGCACCTGTTCCGGGTGAAGCTCGACGGGACGGGCGCGCGGCGCCTCACGCGCGAGCCGGCCGGGCATCGCGTGCGGTTCTCCCCGGACGGGAAGTGGTTCATCACCGGCTACGAGACGGTGACGCAGCCGCCGACGACGGCGCTGTACGACGTGGAGGGCCGGCGGGTGGCCACCCTGGCCGAAACGGACTTCGCCGCCCTCGAAGCGCAGGGCTATCCCGAGCCCGAGCTGTTCTCCTTCAAGGCCGAGGACGGCGAGACCGATCTCTACGGCTGCCTCTACAAGCCGCCGGGCTTCGATCTGCGCAAGGAGTACCCGCTCGTGATCGACGTGTACGGCGGGCCCGGCTCGCAGGCCGTCCGCAGCCGCTACCGGCTCACCCATTCCGGCTGCGAGCGGGGATTCATCGTCGCCCGCATCGACAACCGCGGCACGGGCGGCCGGGGCAAGGCCTTTCTCGGGGCCGTCTACAGAAAGCTGGGCATCGTCGATATCCGGGACCAGGCCGACGGCGTGCGCTACCTGACAGGGCGCTCGTACATCGACGCCGATCGCGTGGGGATCTACGGCCATTCCTACGGCGGGACGATGTCCGCGCTGGCCGTGCTCAAGTACCCGGACGTTTTTCACGCGGCGGTCGCCGCCTCGGGCGTCACCGACTGGCACAACTACGACACGATCTATACGGAGCGCTACATGGCGCTTCCCGCCGACAATCCCGAGGGCTACGAGAAAAGCGCGTGCATGAAGTACGTCGATCAGCTCGAGGGCAAGCTGCTCATTCAGCACGGGATGATCGATGACAACGTGCATCCCACCAACGCGTGGCAGCTCGTGGATGCCCTCCAGGACGCGGACAGGGAATTCCGGATCATGTTCTACCCCGAGAACGGGCACGGTCTGCGACGGCACGCCGTGTCTCAGCGCTGGGAATTCCTCACGCGGCACCTGCATCCGGAACCGATCGCGGGCGAGGCGGCGGAGGCGACGGCGGCGGCATCAACGCGCTGAACGCGCGGCGCGCACCCGGCGCAACAAAAAACCGCCGAACGTGCGTGATTCGGCGGTCGATCGTGTCAAGCGCTGCGGGGCGCAGCAATGTCGGAGCGTGACGCGCCGACCTTCCGTCAGACCATTTCCTTGAGGCCCTTGAGGGGGCGCACCTTGACGACGTTGTGCGCGGGCTTGGCCTTGAAGGTCATTTCCTCGCCGGTGAAGGGATTGACGCCCTTGCGCGCGGGGCGGCGCGGCTTGTGAACCTTCTGGATCTTCATGAGGCCGGGGACGGTGAACATGCCGGGACCGCGGCGACCCAGATCCTTCTTGATGATGGTGGTCATCGCGTCGAACACGCCAGCGACGTCGCGGCGGGTGAGGCCGGTCTCGTCGGCGATCTCGGAGAAGATCTGGCTCTTGGTCCGTGCTTTCGTCTCGGTCCGGCTCGCGGCCTTCTTGCGGGTCGTGGTCTTCTTTTTCTTCTTTGCCATCAGTGAATCCTTTCGTTTATGGCAGGCCGACGCGGCACTGTCGGGAGCGACTGTATCGCCCCTTTCAATCGTCGACAAGGCGTTTGACCCTGCAAAAATAGGGATTTTTGCGGAGCCCGCGCCGGCGCGGGCGGGGACGGCATCGACGGGCGCGAACCGGCATCGCGCCGGCGGCGGCGGTGCGGCACGCGGGGCCACGCCTCGCCGGCCGCGGCGATCGACGGTTGACGGCCCGCCCCCGTGCTGCAATCATGGTGCACCACGGCCGGACAGGTGGCCGAGTGGCTGAAGGCACCGGTTTGCTAAACCGGCGTAGGGGGCAACCTCTACCGCGGGTTCGAATCCCGCCCTGTCCGCTTTTTCCCCCAAAACAGGGCGTTTCTGGCGATTCCGCCCCCCGCGGCCGGGCGGCTTCCATGCGGCCGGCCTCGTCGCCGGACGGTCGATCTTCGCGCCTCGGGCCGGAAGAAAAGAAAGGAGCATCACCCGCGCGGGTGATGCTCCTGGTGGTTGTGCCGCAATGGGCTGGCGGTGGCGGGCCGGCCTCAGCAGGGGCCCCAGCCCTCGAGGAGGAGCAGCAGATCGGCGGTGTTGACGATGCCGTCATCGTTGAGATCCGCCGGTCCGCCGGCATCGCCCCACGCCTGCAGGAGGGCGAGCAGATCGGCGGTGTCCACGTCCCCGTCGCCGTCCAGGTCGCCCGGGCAGTCGATGAGGCCGCCGCACCAGTCGAGGATGGTCTGCATCATCTCGACGCGATCGTCATCCGAGGGCAGGGCCTCGAAGGGGAATCCCCAGAAGGTGGTGCGGTACACCCCGCCGTCCTTGTTCACCGCGGCGTCGCCTTCTTCGCCGCTGAAGGCGAGCTCGGCGTCCGCGTCGGGCTCGATGATGTCCGACCAGTTGCTGAAGGGGTAATCGAGGCCGTAGGGGCCCATTCCCGTGAAGACGGAGCCGGCGCCGGTGACCGTGTTCTGGCCCACGTCATTGCTGGCGTCGGCCACGCCCAGATGGTTGGACATGAAGCCGGTGAGCCCGCGGTCGTAGTGGTAATCCTGGGCGGAGATGAAGAGGCATCCGCCGCCGTCGAGCCACTCGGCGAGTGCGGTCTCGCCCGCGTTGCCGGGCCCGCAGAAGCCGCCGTACTCCTCGCCGGTGAACCAGATCACGACCTGGTAGGGGCCCAGATCGATCGCCGACGGCTCGTTGTCGCTGTTCTGCGTGTCCCAGATGTCGTACCAGATACCCAGCGAATCGAGGGCGTCCGTGTAGAAGGCACGGACATCCGGGCCGTTGTCGTCATCATCCACCACGAGCACGGACGGAATGTCCTGCGTGGTGAAGCTGAAGGTCTCCGAGTACGGGCCGTCGCCGCAGATGTTCACGCCGCGCACGCGCCAGTAATGCAGCGTCACGATCTCAAGCGGATCGGTGACGAGATGGCTCGTTTCCTCGGTGCTCGCGGCGTAGACGACGTCGTTGAACTCCGCGTCGGTGGCGATCTGGAGTTCGTAGGACGCGGCTTGCGGCGTTTCGGTCCATTCCAGCGTGGGAACGACCGAGACGTCCACCGCGCCGTCGGGCGGGCTGAGGAGCGAGATCGAGCCGGGCAGGGCGGTGGCGAGCGTGAGGCCCGCGAGCACCTGGCGATCCATGTCCGGCGTGGTGCCGGTGATCTGGAGGGTGAACTTGCCGGGGGTGGCGTCGCCCGTGTCGCCGATGATCAGCTCGCTCTGACCCGGCGGCACCACGGGGTTGACGCTGAACTCGATGCTCGCGCCGGGCGGGGCGCCGTTCACGTCGAGCGCGACGGGCTCCTCGTATCCCATGTACTGGAAGACGTCGACGGTGTAGACGGCGTCCTGGGGCGCGCAGACGGCCTGGTCGGTGGGATCGACGCCGAGCCCGAAGCCCGGCCCCTCCTGGCCGCCGCTCACGACGAGGGCGAAGTCCGCGTCGAGCTCCGGCGTCTCCACGTGGCTGTCCTGGTTGATCTCGTAGGCGATGACCTCGACCGTCCAGGCCCCGAGCTCGGGGTCTTCGATGAAGACGTTCTCGACGGTGTCGTAGTCGTTGGGCTCGCCGCCGGGGACGGACCAGTTGCCCTCGAGCAGCCCGTGGTTGCCCCAGTAGACGGTGCCCGAGGGAGACGTCACTTTCAGGGTGAGATCGTTGATGCGCTGCATCGACGCGCCGGGATCACCGGGCGGATCGAGGTAGGTCATGGTGGCCTTGAGCGGCCCGTCTTCGGGCCCGATCGCCACCACGTACGACGCGACGCCCAGGTTGGTGAGCAGATCCGTCTCGTCGACGACGAGCATCTTCTCCCGCATGTCGTACATGTACTGAAGGTCGGGCAGACCCCAGCCCTGGTGGACGCGGGTGAGATCGTGACCGGTTCCCTCGAAGGGATACTGGTTGGCGGTGTTGATCATCATCGCCTTCGCGGTGGCGAGGTGGGCGCGATTCTCGAACACGCTGCCGTTGGGATCGACGGGGTTGCCGAAGATGCCGTCCGACCACATCTGGAAGAAGAGGCCGGTGTAGCCGCAGATGTTCGGGGTGGCGTTGCTGGTGCCGCCGAAGTTGTCGTACCCGTCGGTGCTGGTGGTGTAGGTGGTCCAGGAGTAGTCGTAGAAGTGACAGAGGTCGGGCTTGATGCGGCCGTCGCTGGCGGGCCCGATGGAGGCGCCGTTGCACCAGCAGTCATCGCTGGTGTCGAGGGTGTCGAAGTGCTTGACGCCGCCGCCGGAGATGATGTTCTTCGCCCACGCCTGGGGGCGCGAGTACTGGTTGCCCTCGTTGCTCTGGGACTGGCAGTGGACGATGTCGAAGTCGAAGAGGGCGGCGTCGGTGTCGGCGGAGACGGTGGTGTACTCCGGCGTCTGGGGGCTGCCCACGCTGGCCGTCTGGAACACGGCCTCCAGATCGATGAGCTCGCCGCTGTGGTCGTAGCGGCTCTGCCCGGTCAGGCCGATGACGTTGTAATCGGCGACGATCCCCTGGCCGTCGGGCATGATTCCGCGGGCCATGGGGTCGCCGGTCCCGTCGCCGAAGCAGACGCCGATGCACGCCGTGCCGTGGCGGTGCATGCCCACGTAGTCGCCGTGGATGATGAGCGGGCGGGAGGCGAAGTCGATGTGATTGACCTGGAAGCCGGCGTCGAAGCTCTCGCCCCGCACGCCCTCGCCCGTATAGCCGGCCACCGTCTCGACGTAGTTGGCGCCGCTGATCTCGCGGGAGTTGTTCATGTCCATCTCGTAGGGCCCCCAGCGATCGATGAACACGACCTCGTCGAAGCGTGCGACCTCGTAAAGCTGCTCGGGCGTCAGGGTCGCCTCGAGGAGAAACTTGCCCGCGTGGACGCGCTCGACGAACCCGCCGAGCCGGGCGATCTTCGCCGCGACGGCGTTCTTCTGCCGCATCCCCGGCTCGAAGACCATGATGTTGTACGTTGCCTGCGGGAACATCGCCTCGGCGTGGGGCGCGTTCTCCAGCAGGTACGTCTCCAGCCGGTAGGCGGGGTGGAAGGGGCCGACCCAGCGCACGAAGGGGAGGTCGCCGACGGCGTCGCGCGTCTCCTCATCCATCTTCACGATATGGCTGTGATAGGGGATGAAAAAGTACACCGTCCCGCCCAGATCGCGGACGATCCGGCGGTAGTCCTCCAGCGGCTGCGTCACGAACTGGACGAGGTAGAGGTTGGTGTCCTCCGCGGCCTCGAAGCCGGGCTCGATGGCCGGCAGCGGGCCGGGCGCGAGCGGATCGAAGTCGCCGTGCCGAAGCTTGATCTGATAGGACGTGGGACGGGGATCGGCGAACGTCCGCCCGTCAAGGCTGATGGCATAACGCGGCCGCACCGCACCGTTTCCGTCGCGTTGCTGCCAGAGCTCGACGACGACCGGGGAGCCCGGCACGCGGATCAGTTGCGCGCCGCGGGTCCGCCCGGCGCCGTCCGGCGCCGACGAGGCGGTCGCGCCGAGCAGGGCGAGCAGCATCAGCGCGGTCAGAATCCTGCCGACTGCAGCGAGTCTCAACATCGAAAAAGCCTCCTCATTTCCAGGTCAGTTCGGGATGCCCGCGGATCGGCCTCAGCCGCGTACACGGCGTCGCTGGGCGTGTCCTTTGAGCATACACCGCGATCGGGCGCGGGGGGAGTGCAAATATCGGCTCCGCGGCCATTTCGCGTGCGGCCGGGGGCGCGCCGGGGGCGCGCCGGGGGCGCACCGGGGGCCGGCCGGGGGCTGATATCCACGGACCCGCATGCATTGGCCGAGTGCGGCCCGAACGAGGCCCCCGTCCCACTCGGGGCGGGTCGGTCCGACTACGACTCGGCCAGCGCCCACTGGATCGCCTTCGCCGCGTGAATCGTCGTCGTGTCGAAGAGCGGCACGGCCGTCTGGGCCCCGTCCGTGAGCATCGCGATCTCGGTGCAGCCGAGGATCACGCCCTCGGCGCCGCGGCCGGCGAGCTGATCGATGACGGTCACGAACCGCCGGCGCGATTCGTCGAGGACCTTTCCGTGGCAGAGTTCGTGGTAGATGACGTCGTGCACCGCCGCCCGTCCCGCTTCGTCGGGCGTGAGCACCCGCAGGCCGTGCTTCTCCTCCAGCCGTCCGCGATAGAAATCCTGCTCCATCGTGAAGCGCGTGCCGAGGAGGCCGACGGCGTTGATGCCCGCGTCGCGGATGGCGTCGGCGGTGGCGTCGGCGATGTGCAGCATCGGGATGTCGAGGGCGTCTTCGAGCTGCGGGGCGAGCTTGTGCATCGTGTTCGTGCAGAGGATGAGAAAGTCCGCCCCGGCCGTCTCCAGTCGTCGGGCCGCATCGACGAGCACATCTCCCGCCTCCTCCCAGCGATCTTCGTGCTGGAGACGCTCGATGGCGTCGAAATCGACGCTGTAAAGGAGGATCTTCGCCGAGTGAAGCCCGCCCAGGCGTTCGTTCACGCCCCGGTTGATGATGCGGTAGTAGGGGATCGTCGATTCCCAGCTCATCCCGCCGAGCAGGCCGATCGTTTTCACGGCGTTCTCCTTGCTGCGACAGGCACGCACCGCCGCGCCGCGCGCGACGGCAGCGCTGAAGACCGCATGGAGTATACGACGTCCGGCGGCGGGTGCGCGTCCATCGACGGCGAAAGACGGGGATAAACCCCGTCGCGAAACGGAGCGGTGGCTCATCGCTCATCGCACATCACTCATCGCTCATCGTTCTCGCGGATCATCCTCGATGACCAGCGGCTGCGTGAGCGTGAGATTGTCCGCCTTCAGCTCGACGAGATACGTGCCGGGCTCGACGCGCGGGCCGCGTCGGTAGCGGCTGCGACCTTCCGGCCGCGGGCGACGAAGATCCCACGTCGCGCGATGCAGACCGGGCGTATCGTCAGCCGTCAGCTCGCGAATCGGCTCCCCGCGCTGGTCGGTGATCCGCAGGCTGAGCCGGTCGAAGCGGCCGTTGAGCGAATAGAAGATCCGCGCTTCGGTGGGGGGATTCTCGCCCGTGAAGGCGCGATTCGTGTCCCCGCGCCGCAACTCACCGCGCCAGATGACGACCGCGTTGGGCTCGTAGAGATGCACCCGCTCGCGCATCGTCTCCGCCGTCATCTGCCGAAGGGGCGTGACATCGAGGATCCACAGGCTGCGCCCGTGCGTGGCGGCGACGACCTCTCCCGACGTCGGATGCTGGGCCAGCTCGTGCACGGCCACGGTGGGCAGGCTGCCGTTCAGGCTCGTCCAGCTTAGCCCGCGATCGATGCTGACCCACGCGCCGAATTCCGTGCCGAGATAGAGAACATCAGGATTCTCCAGATCCTCGCGGATCACGCGCGTCGTGCCTGCTCTCGCGGTCAGGTTGCCGCGGATGGAGCGCCACGTCTCGCCGAAGTTCTCGGACACGAAGATGTACGGCTCATCATCGTTGGAACGGTGGCCGTCGAAGGTGACGTAGAGTCGGCCTTCCTCGAAGCGTGAGGGTTCGATCGCGCTCACGCGCCGCGGGCCGGGCAGGAGCCTGTCGATCGTTTGCCAGTCGTATTCGGCCTGCTCGGCGGGTTCTTCTTCCTCGGGCAGCGCGCCCGGTTGGATCGTCTCGCTCGTTCGTTTGGCGTCGAAAGGCATCGAGAACGCCCCGCCGGCCATGGCGATGTCGCCGGCCAGATGGGCGCCGGCGAGGGTCGCGCTGAGCTCGAGGTCCATCTGCTCGGTGATGAAGGTGAAGGTGAGCTTCTTCGATTCGCGATCAAAGCGGCCGTCGACGATCTCGCCCTCGCCCAGGCGCGACCGAAGGACCCCGCTGACGTTGCCTTCCGGCTCGAGGCGCAGCGAGAAGGAGAACTGCCCCTCGCCCGGGGGGATCTCCTCGCCGACCACCTGAGCCTCCCATCGCCCGGTGATGGGGTCCCCGGCGGGCGCGGCCGTGGGTTCGGTTTCCGTCTCGGGCTCGGCAGCCTCCTCCTCCTCCTGCGTCTCTTCCGCCATCTCCGGCGCTTCACCTTCCTCCGCCGAGGGTTCATCAGCGGCCGCAGCAGCCTGTGGCTCTTCGCCCTCTTCGGCGGGCGGCGACGACGGCGCCTCAGCGCCCGACCCGGCGCCTCGGCCCGGTCCGGGGGCGGGGGCGGGGGCGAGTTCGTTGATCTCGAGCACGCCGTCTTCGTTGGCATCGAGCCGCGCGAAGAACCGCTCCATCCGCCCGGAGACCTCATCGCGCCGGATCTTCCCATCGCCGTCGGCATCGCGCTCCATGAGCATGCGCATCATGCGCTCGCGCCTTCCCGGTCGGCGCGCGGGCGGCGCGGCCGACTCGGACGATTCGGCGGCCGTTTCGTCCGCCTCGGGCTCGCCGGACTCCGTCTCCGTCGCCGCCTCGTCTTTCTTCTGCTCGTCACGCGTGAAGAGGTTGATCCACTCATGCCCTCCGTTCCTGGTGCGCCACAGCGCCCCGTCATCGGTGCCGACGTAGAGCACATCGCCGTCGAAGCGCGATTCGGCCAGGGCGGTGGCCGCGCCCTCGTCGGTGCCGGTGATCTCAGGCGAGATCGTCTTCAGATCGTCGCCTCGATACAGCGAGCGGAAGACGTAGTTGCCCGCCGTGTAATAGATGCTCGAGTTGTGATTCGAGAGGATGTACGGCGTCTTCCAGTTGAAGCGGTACCGGGTGCCGCGCGGCGGGCGGGGGCGCATGTAGTCGCGCTCGTTGGTGCGGTGGTTGTAGCGGCCGAGCTGGCCGTTCTGGCCGGCGAAGTAGACCTGGTCGGGATCGTTGGGATCGACGCGGCAGATGAAGCCGTCCCCGCCCCCGAGATATCGCCAGTCGGCGTTGATGGGGCCGGGTCCGCTGCGGACGACGCTCGGCCCGCCCCAGCAACTGTTGTCCTGCAGCCCGCCGTAGACCATGTAGTCGCGCCGCGGCGAGACGCCGACGTGATAGAACTGCCCGATCGCGACGTGGTTGAGATGATCCCAGTGTTCCATGCGGTCCCGGGTGACATAGATGCCGCCGTCGTTGCCGAGGATGATGTGCCGTCCGTCGGCCGGGTCGATCCACATCGCGTGATGATCGGGATGCGCGCCGCGCCCGCCTTCGCGGGAGAACGTCTCGCCGCCGTCCTCGGAGTGATAGAGCCGTATGCCCAGAACGTAGATGTGATCGGCATCGCTCGGGTCGACGCGGATCTGGCTGAAGTACATTGGCCGGGGGTTGACGGAGTTGATGCGGGTCCAGGTGTCCCCGCCGTCAGTGGACTTGTACACGCCGCCGAAGTTCTTTCCCTCCGGGCCCTGCTGGTCCTGGACGTTCTCGCGCTGCCCGCCGAGCCCGGCGCTGAAGGGGCTGCGGCGCGAGCGATAGCGCCGCCGCTCAGGCTGGTCCTCCGCGTCTTCCTCTTCGCCGGGGCGCTTGGTGAAGGTGACCTCGACGATCACGCTCTCGCGATCGCGCGAGACCTCGATCTGCACGGTGTCGCCGGCGAGATGCCGGCGAATCGCCTTGAGCAGATCTTCATAGGAGTGGATTGTGCTGTCTTCGAGAGCGATGACGATGTCGCCGGCCCGGAGCCCGGCTTCCGCCGCCGGTCCGCCTTCGGTGATCTCCGTGAGGCGCGCGCCGACGTCCGCATCCTCGCCTCGAATCCCGATGTACGGCGCGTCCTCCGGTTCGTCGCCCGTCTTCTCCGATTCGACGACGGCGAAGACGACGTCCGGATCCTGCCGGGAATACGCGAGCCCGATGCGGCCGAGATTGCACTCGGGCAGACCCTCCGTGATCTTCATGAACGACTGCCCGCCGTCGGTGGTCTTGTAGAGCCCGCTGCCCGGCCCGTTCTTCTTCGCCGGGTCGTTGGAATCGTACCGGTCGCGCTGCCGCTCCCACGTTGCCACGAGCAGGGTGTCGGGATCGGCCGGATGCATCTGCACGTCGATGACGCCTGTCTTTTCATCGACGAAGAGGATGCGCTGCCACGTTTCGCCGCCGTCGGTGGTCTTGAACAGGCCGCGCTGCTCGTTTTCGCCCCACAGCCGGCCGAGCGCGCCGACGTAGACGATGTCGGGATTCTCCGGATGAATGGCGATGCGGCCGATCTGGAACGATTCCTTCAGCCCCATGTGCGTGAAGGTCTTCCCGCCGTCGGTGGACTTGTAGACGCCGTCGCCCCAGGAGACGCTGTTGCGCGGATTGTTCTCGCCGGTGCCGACCCAGACGATGCCGGGATCGGACTGGGCGACGGCGACGTCGCCGATCGACACGGTCGCCTCGTGATCGAACTGGTGCTCGAAGGTGACGCCGTTGTTGGTGGTCTTGACGAGGCCGCCGGACGCGGTGGCCGCCCACCAGATGTTCGGATCGGCCTCGTACACGGCGAGGTCGGTGATGCGCCCGCCCATGTTGGCCGGACCGATGCAGCGCCAGTGCAGGGCGCCGATCCAGTCGGCGGGGAGCGTCGGCTCGACCGCCGCCTTCTTTTCCTTTTCCGGTTTCGGCTCGGCGGTCTTCGCCGTCGCCGGATTGATGCACGTCATCGCGCCCGCGGCGAGGATGCACATCCACACCGCGTCCTGAAACCGGCTCTTTCCCGTCATCTGGATCCCTTTCCGCAGCCGGGCCCGGACCGCGCGGGGCGCGTCCGGCCGGCCGCCTCCGATCAGAATGCGAACGACCCTCGCCGACATCGGCGATTCCGCCGCAGCGCTTTACCGGAAGGCGGCCCGCCGGCTGCACCGGATGGGCTCTCCGGGTCCGTCGCGTGGGGGTCGATCATCGTGCGGTCGGGCCGGCAGGTCAGGGCCTCTTCTCCGCCGAGATGACGGCGTTCATCGAGGGCTCATCACGCACCAGGGCCGGGCCGCCGAACCCCGACGCCTCCAGATCCGAGGCCAGTTCGGCGAAGGTGAACGTCCCGCCCGCCTCGGTGTTCACCAGCATGTTGATGGCGAACAGCGCGCCGGCCGGCGGCGATGTGCGCGACTCATCCATCACCATGTCGCGGATGAGAATGCGCCCGCCGTCTTCCAGCGCTTGATGAACCGAGGCGAAGAGCCGGCGATTCTGCTCGCGCGAGTTCTGGTGCACGATCGCGCTCACCCACGCCAGATCCCCGCCTTCGGGAAGCGGATCGACATAGAAATCGCCGGCGACGAGCGTGATGCGATCGGCCAGGCCCTCCTTTGCCGCCTTCACCTCGGCGAGCTCGATCGCGTGCGGAAGGTCGAAGATCGTCGCCGTCGCCTGCGGCCGGGCGCGCAGCCAGGCGAAAGCCCACGTCCCGGACGCGCCGCCGACATCGAGCAGGTGGTTGAACGAGATCGGCTGAAGATCGGCGACGACCTGGTCGGCGATGGCGACGTTGACATTGTCCATCGCCTCGATGAACGACTCGCGGTCGGCCTGCTCGCCTCGGATGCCCGGCTCGCGCTCGACGCTCGTTCCGCTGCGGACCGACCAGGCGAGGCGGGCCCAGCTTCGCAGGCAGGCGGCCTGATGGCGCGCGATCGCCAGGGCGCTGCGCGAGCCCGTTTCGCTCAGGGCATCGGCCACGCTCGAAGAGATCGAGTATTGATGACCTGTCTTGTCGATTAGTTCGATCGCGGCGAGGGCGTCGAGGAGGATGCTCGTGCCGCGCGGGCTGGCCCGGATGTGCGCGGCGACTTCCTCGGCGGTGCGCGGCCCGTCGGCGAGGGCGGTGAAGACGTCGAGATCCGCGGCCGCCGCGAGCACGCACGCCTGCTGATAGCTGCGCCCCAGCGTCATGATCTCCTCGGCCGACCATTCTCGAGGCATGTCGGTTCTCCTTCCGCATTTCGTGTCTGACAAGGCAGCGGAGCCTATCCGGGCCGGAGATCACAGGCAAGAGGCGCGCGGTGGTGGCACGCGGTGGTGGCACGCGGTGGTGGCACGCGGTGGTGGCACGCGGTGGTGGGGGG
>JAXHTH010000188.1:0-3843 GCA_034211115.1 Planctomycetota bacterium
GTTCTTTTTCCGGCGCTGCGCCGCCAACTGTTGCGTAGCAAAGAGCTTGCTGCGCGACGGGACGGCAATCCGTTCCGCACACACTGGAGTGGATTTCCCGCTCCAGATACGAACAATTACAATATTTAAAACTATGACTTGATCTGCCGCGGACTGTCGGCCATCGTAGCTGACCGCCCCGGGGCTCGTGTGCGGCGCGATTCGGAGTGCGGTTGCCGCGATCGAGCGCCGTGGTGATTTCAAGAGGCCGGTGATCGGCCTCTCCGGGCGGACCCCCTGAAGAGAGAGCCCGGGAGCCGCCGCCGGCTCCTGCGGAGAAAGCTGCGCCTCGCCCGCCGGCGAGGTGGTTGGCGTTTGTCTGAAGTGTGTTTCGTGTTCCTTGTCCCGTCAGGTTCTGTTGCGTCCGGGTGACGGCCCGTCGCACGACACACCGCCCTGGGCCGGCCAGGCGGTTGCCGAGAAGCCGGGCGCGCGGCCGCCGGGCGGGACGACAAAGCAAGGAGGAAAACGCCATGAGAATACTGGCACTGGTGGCCGCCGCAGCGTTCGCGAGCGTTGCGTCGGCGGGTTTCTACGAGGACTTCAACGCCGGGGGCGCCTTCCCCTGGGATGTTGTGGACTACAACGGCAACAGCGCGGTGCTGGGCTGGGACTACAATTACAACATCTTCGATGATGGTGTCCCGCGCGGGAACTTCTCCAGCGGAGACGGTGGGGCGGCCCACGTGGACACCGATGCCGTCGGCTCCGGCGGCGCCGGTCCCTACGACATCGCCATCCTCTCGCCCTGGTCGACCGTCGACGGCGACAACATGCTCGAGTACGTCCTGAACTTCCAGGCCATCGGTGATGCGCTGGCCGTCGAGGTCACCACGGACGGAACGACATGGGATGTGGTCCGCCTCTACGACGACGAGGACATCGGCGGCTTCCCGACCTTCCCCTACGACCAGGATGAGCCGATCGGCCAGGCGGAGGCGTACGACCTGTCCGCCTACGCCGGCGAGGACGTGCGCGTCCAGTTCCGTTACTTCGGTGACGGCTGGAACTGGTGGGCGCAGGTGGACAACGTCCGCCTCGGCGTTCCCACTCCCGGCGCCCTGGCGTTGCTGGGTCTGGCGGGTCTGGCCCGACGTCGCCGCCGGTAACTCCTCCGGCGAGCATTTCTTCTCGAGTCTCTGATTGCCACCACGAACCGCGCCGGTCCGCACCGGCGCGGTTTCTCGTCGTTCAGCGATCACGGACGGACGGCCTGACGCGAGCGGGCCGGGAAGCCGGCGGTCAGTCGTCCTGCCCGGCGGGCGATCTGAACGACTCGGCCGGCGGGGGGGCATCGCGCCGATCGCGGGCCGAGATCCGCTCATAGATCATGCGGGCGACCACCGGCTTGCCACCCACCATCTTCGGCCTGCCGTCTTCGTGAACGAAGGCGTCGCGATGCGCCAGCGCGGGCAGCGTGAAACCGCCGTATTCGGCCCATTCCTCGACGTGATAGTGAATACGCAACAGCGTCTGAGGGTCGTTCTCGCCCTCCGGCGCGGATTCGAGCATCCGCAGATCCAGCGCGGCCAGGCGCAGCGACGGGCCCTTCTCGAGCCGGACCGCGGCTGTTGTCCTGTGCGCTTCGGAATCGGCGAGGACGAGCGAGCAGCGCACCTCCGCGTCGTCTTCGCGGTAATCGGTCTCCTTCGCATCGCGCAGCGATTCACTGAGCGACGCGGGGCCCGCGATGGACAGCCAGTCCGAGACGTTGAAGAGGGCGGCGCAATCGAGAAAGCCATCGAGCATGGGCCGCGCGTGCGTCTGCACGACGTAGTCCTCCGCGACATCGTCGTACGTCATTTCCACCCAGCGTTCGCCCGTCCAGATGCCGATCAATTCGGGCCTCGCCTCTTCGGCCCGCCCGGCGGCGGCGGGGCCGCTGTGCATCTCGACGCGCAGACAGCCGTCGTGGGAGAGCCACCGGATCCGGCGCTGCTCGAGCAGCCGGCCGGCTCTGGCAGGCTGGCTCTGATCCAGCGGTGCGGGTGCATACGCGCTGACCGTGAAGACCGTTTCCAGCGAAGCATGCGCCTTCTCCTGCGCGGCCAGTGCATCGGCGATCCGCTCCGGAGAAGGCCCCGCTCCGGGAGCAGTAATGAACAGTGCGATGAGAAGAACATGGCACAACACGAGCGTCGGTGACGGAAACATGAATCGACCTCCCCGGGGCGCGGCTGTGCGCCCCGTTATTGCGAGGGCCGAAAGAGGGAAGGATGGTTCGCGCGCTGCCGGCGAAGATGCGCATCGAGGCGTTCGGCCTGACCGCGGGTGAGCATCCCGCGGAAGCGGTCGATGGTTCGAGCCGTCAGCTCCTCCAGCGCGGCGAGGCGCTGGGCGTATCGAACCTTCAACGGCTCCTCGCCCACCGGGATCAGGTAGCGCTCCTTCACGCGTACGCCCGCCACGACGGTCTTGCGGCGCAGCTCTCGCCGGCGGCGAAGGTAATCGTCGTAGAGCACCCGGGCCTGCTGCACCTGCTCCGGCGTCTCGTCCGGCAGATTCTCGAGCCACTGCAGCATGCGGTCCGGCCAGCGCTCGGCATGAATGTCGCAGGCAAACACGGCGTTGAACCGATCCTCCCACGCCTGCCTCGCCTCCCGGCCGCGGTCGGTCTCCAGGAGCGTCGCGATCTGCTCGACGGCATCGTTGAGGATGTCGTACCGTCGGCGCCATTTCGCGATGACCTGGGCGATCCGCCGTCGTCCTTCCGCATCCTCATCGGTGTAGACCGTTCTGTCGGAGGGCTGAAGGTGCGCGCGTGACTCGCGCCACTTCTTGAGAAAGATCGCATCGAGCCGCACCTCGTAAGCGGTGAGGATTGCCTCGAACTGCCGGCGCGCCTCGCGCACCGACTCCGGCTCGTCTTCGGGCGCCTCGCCGGCCGGCGGTTGGAGCCAGGCCAGTTCCTCGCCTTCCTTACCGGCCTCGGCGAGAAGCTCGTGCAGATCCAACATGACGCGGAAGTTGCCCCACGCGGCCTGCTCGGGGAAGCGACAGAACGCCCGACGGCGGATCAGGCGCTGCACCGGCGCGAAGTGCGCCAACTGGTCCTCCTCGAGCACTGCCTTGAGGTCTTCCAGCCACTGGTTGAGAAGCGAATCGCCCTGGCGCACCCCCTTCACGAAGACCTCATGCCAGTGTTGATAGAGCGCGTCGATCTTCTCCCGGGGAGGCGGTTCGCCCGTTCTCTGCGCGGCAGCCGTCAATCCGCGTGACTCCCGCATGCCCGCATCGAGCACACGTTCGGTCAGTTCCTCATCCAGTTGCCGAGCCTGGGCGAAGTAGATTTCGAAAGACTCACGCGCCGCCGCCTTCTGGTCTGCGGTGAGCAGAAGCAGGTCGCATATCTCCTCGAAGAGCTCCGGATCGACGACGAGATCGAGCGTGCGGAAGGGAGGACGGGCATGCGCGTTGACGGGAAGATCGTGGACTTCGCTGGGTGGATCGGCGGCGAGGGAGGGGGCTCCCGCCATCAAGACGATCGCCAGCAGAGCGAGCCGTGTGCGGCAGGAGCGGAGCCCGCCCCGGTCCGTGTCGTTTCCTCGAGCCGTCGTGCGGAGCCCCATCGCGCCGCCTCCCTGTTTCGCCCTTCGACAGTCTAATGCTTGGGAATCGGTGAATCGAGTTTCCGCGTTCACCCGGGGAGAAGATGCGTTCTGCGGCCGGCGCCCGCACGAGAACCAGGCACGAAGTGCTACGGGACGCGGCGATCAGGGCTCTGCGCGGCCCGGCCGGCATGGTGCGATCACGTCGACGCGGAGGGTCAGGAATGCTCGTTCCGTTGGGATGGACCGCCGGTCC
>JAXHTH010000189.1:0-5712 GCA_034211115.1 Planctomycetota bacterium
CGTGCCCTGCTGCGTGCGCTCACGCGCAACCTGCATCGTCTCCAGATGCGCACGCTGGACAGCTTCTTCGCCTCGGTCGTGCGGTCGTTCGCGATCGAGCTGGGGCTGCCGCGCGACTGCGATGTGCTCGATGACGCCGAGGCCGCCCCGGTGCGGCTGGAGGCGATGCAGCTCATGCTCGACGAGCGCGATCCGCAGCGATTGATCACCCTCCTTCGCCGGATCACGCAGGGCGACTCCGCCCGGTCGGTGGTGAGCCTCATCGACCGCACGGTGACGTCGCTGCACGAGTTGTACCGCGAAGCGCCGGCGGAGGCGTGGGATCGCCTGCCGCGCCGCGCGGCGCTGAAACAGGGCGACATCATCGATGCGATCGAGACGCTCCGGGACACGTATCCCGGAGCGCACCGCGGTTTCGTGAAGGCTCATGTCCGCGCCTGCGAGAGTGCGCGCGCCCGGGACTGGGAGAGCTTCCTCACCTCGGGCCTCGCAAGCCGGATCGCACGCGGCGACCTGTCATACTACAGCAAGCCCATCGAGGACGATCTCATCGAGGCGTACCGGCCGCTGATCGGCCACGCGCAGGCCGCGATCATCAACCGCGTCCGCGAGCAGGCGATCGCGATGCGCGACATCCTCGGGCTGTTCGACGCGCACGAGCGGCAGGTCAAGCAGCGCCGGCGGGTGATGACGTTCCGCGACATCACCGGCGCGATGCTCGAAGCGCAGCAGCGCGGGACCTTCGCCGAGATCTGCTTCCGCATCGACGCCTCGATCCGCCATCTCCTGCTCGACGAGTTCCAGGATACGAGCATCCGCCAGTGGCGGGCGCTGGCGCCGATCGCCCACGAACTCATCAGCGGCGACGAACGGTCGTTCTTCTGCGTGGGCGATGTCAAGCAGTCGATCTACGGCTGGCGCGACGCGTGCCCGGAAGTGCTCGATGAGCTGGGAACGCTGCTGGCCGGCCCGGGCGGCGAAAGCGCGATCGAGCAGAGGAGCCTGGCCCGGAGCTGGCGGTCCTCGCCGATCATCATCGACGTGATCAATCGCGTCTTCGGCGGGCTGACGGAGAATGCCGCGCTGGCCGACTTCGCCGGCGCGGCCCGGCGCTTCTCGCAGGGCTTCAAGACGCACGAGACGACGAAGACGAACCTGCCGGGCTGCGCCGAGCTGCGCACCGCGCTCCGCCCGGGCGAGGAGGAGGATCGCGACCAGGTGCGCCTCTCGGCCGCGGCGGCATGGGTGAAGACGATCCACGATCACGGACGCGAGCGGCGCATCGGCGTCCTGACCCGCACGAACAAGGCGGTCGCCCGGCTGCTGTACGAGCTGGGCCCGGGCCGGTACGGGATTCCCGCGGCGGGGCGGGGCGGCGGGTCGCTGACCGAGGCCCCCGCCGTCAACGCCGTGCTCGATCTGCTTCGCCTGGCCGATCATCCCGATGACACAGTGGCGGCGTTCAACGTCGCCCGCGGCCCGCTGGGGGAGATCGTCGAGTTCACGAACGAGCAGGCGGCGCCGCGCCGACGGCAGGTTGCCCGTCTCGTGCGCCGCATGGTCTTCGAGGACGGCTACGCGGCGACGATCGCCGCGTGGACGAAGCGCCTCGCGCCGTCGTGCGATGAGCGCCAGTACCGGCGGCTGATGCAGCTCGTCCAGCTCGCCGGCGAGTACGATCCGCGCGCCACGCTCCGCGCCGATGACTTCGTGCGCTTCGCCGAGGGGCGCGTGGTCGCCTCGGCCGGGCCGGCTCCCGTACAGGTGATGACCATCCACCAGGCGAAGGGGCTGGAGTTCGACATCGTCGTCCTGCCCGATCTGGAGGGCTCGCTCGCCGGGGGGCACGCGCCGGTGGCCATCGAGCGCGACGGCCCGACGGGACCGGTCACCCGTATCTGTCCCTGGGTGAACGAGAAGATCCGCGGGCTGCTGCCGGAGATCGAGCCGCTGTTCGAGCGGCATCGCCTGCGCGCGGTGCGCGAGAGCCTGTGCGTGCTGTACGTGGCGATGACGCGGGCGAAGCAGGGGTTGTACATGCTCATCGACCCGCCGAACCTGGTCGGGAATGGATCGCCGACTGAGACGATCCCGAAAACGGCGGCGGGGGTTCTGCGCTGCGCTTTGACGGGCGGCGCGCCGCCGGAGCCGGACGTTTCGCTCTACCAGCACGGCGATGCGGACTGGCTGGCCGCGACGCCGGCGGAGGGCGAAGCGCCGAAGCCGCCGCGGCCGGGACCGGCGAAGATCGTCCTCGCCGCGCCGACGAACGCGGCGTCGGCGCGGCGTGGGGCGGCGGCCGCCCCGGCTTCCGCATCGTCCGGCGCCGCCGCCTCCCTTCACGCGCAGCTTCGCCTCACCGACGATGAACCGCGCGATCGCGGCACCGCCATGCACAAGCTCTTCGAGCAGATCGAGTGGCTCGAGGAATTCGAGGTTGAAGAAGATCGGCTGGTTCGACTTGTCCGACAGGCCGCGCCGCGCCGCGATCGGACCTGGGCCGTACGAATCGTCGGCGCCTTCATGGATGCCGTCTCCCGCCCGGCGATTCGCGCGGCGCTGGGGCGCGGCGGCCGGCCTCCACAGCGCCTTCGCGTGCGGCGGGAGCATCCGTTCGTGCGCCTCGTGGACGGCCGGGTCCAGAGCGGCTTCATCGATCGCCTGGTGATCGAGTTCGGCGAGGATGGAACGCCCGCCGCGGCCGAGATCATCGATTTCAAGACCGATGCGATTACGGCGGATGAGGCGGCCGCGCACGCCGAGGCGTACCGCGGCCAACTGGCCGTCTACCGGGCCGCGGCGGCGCGGCTCCTGAAGCTGGATGAATCGGTCGTGCGGATGACGATCCTGTTCGTGGAGCCGGCCCTCGCCGTGCGGCTGGACGGTGAGTCGCCGTAGCGTCGGGCGAGGATTCTGCGCCGGCCCGGCCGGTTCGGCGGTCCGGGGGCGCCTGCCGCGATCGACGGAGCGTGCTACCATCCTCCAATCCATCGCGCCGCGGGCGTTCGGCACCGCCGGATTCCCGCTTCCTGAGTGAGCCTCATCGATGCCCACGATCACGATCAACGGCCGTGTCTGCGAGTTTCAGAAGGGTCAGATGATCCTCCAGGTCGCCCTGGACAACGGGATCGAGATCCCGCACTACTGCTATCACCCGGGCATGTCGATCGTCGCCTCCTGCCGGATCTGTCTGGTGGAGGTGTGGGCGCCCAACCCGCGCAACGACAACCGCCTGGAGCCGATCCCCAAGCTGCTGCCGGCGTGCCAGACGCCAGCGGCGGAGGGGCAGATGATCTACAGCGACAGCCCCAAGGCGATCGCCAACCAGAAGGCGGTGATGGAGTACCTGCTCATCAACCATCCCGTCGACTGCCCGGTCTGCGACCAGGCGGGCGAGTGCTACCTGCAGGATTACTCCTACCAGTACGGCCGGGGTCAGAGCCGCTTCCACGAGGAGAAGATCAAGCAGCCGAAGAAAGACGTCGGCCCGCACGTGCTGCTCTATTCCGATCGCTGCATCATGTGCAGCCGGTGCGTGCGCTTCTGCCGGGAGATCACCGGGACCAACGAGCTCATCGTCGAGGGGCGCGGCGCGCACGAGCAGATCGACGTCTTCCCCGGCAAGGCGCTGGACAACGAGCTGTCGGCGAACGTGATCGATCTCTGCCCCGTCGGCGCGCTGCTCGACAAGGATTTCCTCTTCCAGCAGCGCGTGTGGTTTCTGAAGAAGACGCCGTCCATCGACGGCATCACCTGCTCGGGCGACAACATCTCCATCGAGCACAACGACGGGCGGATCTGGCGCATCAAGCCCCGAACCAATCTCGACGTCAATCGCTACTGGATCACCGACGAGGTGCGCTACGGCTGGAAGTTTGTCCATGATGAAAGCCGGCTGACGATGCCCGCCGTGCGCGGCGAGGATCCGTTCGAGGAGACCGAGGCGCCGCTGGCGTGGGAGACGGCCCGCGAGACGATCGGCCGGCGGCTCGACGGTGCGAAGAAGATCGGCCTGCTCATCAGCCCGATGCTGAGCTGCGAGGATGCCTACCTGCTGGCGAAGTACGCGGCGCAGTTCGACGCGGAGCTCGTCGCCGGTGTGGGGCCGGTGCCCGTGCGCGGCGAGGACAAGACGTTCCTGGATGGGTTCAGGCTGTACGCGGAGAAGGCGCCCAACGCACGCGGCGTGCGGAGGGTGCTGAAGGGCATCGCGCCGGCCGTGCACGAATACGAGGATTTCGTGAAGGCGGTCGGCGATGTCGATGCCCTGATGGTGACCGGCAACTACCCGGGCCAGTGGGTGGATGATGATCTGCTCGCCGCGGCGGGCGAGGTCGGTGAGCGGTTCGTGCTGCTGATTGACACGCTGCCCGGCCCGCTGACCGAGCGCGCCGATGTCTTCCTCCCGGGGGCGACGTGGGCCGAGAAGGCCGGCACGTTCGAGAATGCGAACCACCGGCTCCAGGCGTTCCAGCGCGCCATCGAGCCGATCGATTACTGCAAGAGCGAAGCGCAGATCGCCCTCGATCTCGTCGCCGCGCGCGAGGGCATCAGGCCTTCGCGCTACGACGCGGCGCAGACGCGACGGGCGATGGCCGAGGAGCACAACCTCGCCGAGTTCATCAGCGATGTCCACCTTCCGCCCGAGGATGAGCCGGTCGAGTCGGACATGCCGATGGTCGAGCTCTGAGAACTCCGGGTGGGATGGTGGCACGGGCGTCCCGCCCGTGCGGGATCGAGCAACGAAACGCCCGTTCCCGCGCACGGCTGATTCCTTCCCCTGGGTCCTCCGGGGCGGATGTCGGATGCTGAAGCGCTTCGGCGAAGAAACGGCGCCGATCCATTTGTTGAATGGTTGACTTAACTTGCGGAATGGGCAGATCGGTGCCGCGGGGAAAGGGACGAGGCGGGCGTGCCACGGTCGGCGAACCGGCCACGGTCGGCGAACCCGCCGCGATCGGCGAACCTGCGGCGATCGGCGAACCCGCCGACGCGCGGCCAGCCGCTAGAGTGTTGGCACCATGATGGAACTGCATCCCGAGACGCTGACGTGGACGGCCCTGCTGGGGACGTGGATGGACTACGCCCGGGCGTCGGTGGCCGCGCCGAAGGATGCGGAAGGCGATCGCTGGCGGGCGGCGGTCCCCGCCGTCATCAACCTCCAGGCCGTCACCTTCGCCCTGGCCGATCTGGCGCGGCTCCCCGTCGAGGACCGTCCGCTGGCGCGCGACCGGGCGGAGCTTCTCATCGTCGACAACGCCGCGAAACTGCACGAGCTCTGGCGCGGCGAGGAGATGCCCGAATCGCTCATCGAGATCAGCGAGGATGCCCGGGCGGCGCTGGAGCGATCGGTCTTCACAGGCGCTGTCGAGCTGGTCTTTGAGGGACCGGGGACGATGGTGATGCCCGCCGCGCCGATCGATGGTGAAGAAGGAACGCTGGCGATCATGCAGCCGGGGACGATCGTCATGCCCGGCGAGCCGGTGGCGTGGTGGGTCGAGCGCGACGGGTCGCCGATCGCGCAGGCCGTGCCGGGCTGTCGGCAGCGCGAGGTGAACATGCCCCGCCAGGTCTATCGCCAGCTTGATGAAGAGGGTCGGATCACGGGCGATGTGGTCGCGCCGCTCGATGCCGAGCTCCCGCCGGGCATGCCGCTGCTCGTGCCGCTGTACGAGCAGGGCCGGCCGATCGGGCACTTCACGCTCGAAGCCG
>JAXHTH010000190.1:0-3632 GCA_034211115.1 Planctomycetota bacterium
GGGTGATTTGCTTCGGGTGTGGTAATTTCAGGCGCTGCTGAGGTAGATGCTGTTTGAGCTATAGGTGGTGTTTTTGATGCGTTAAATTTGGATGGTCACCTGGTGGAGGGATTCCGGGCACAGCGACCAGAAGTCCCACTGCATGTCCATGCAGCGCAGGTTCGTCTTCGGATCGCGCTTCTGCGTGTGGATGAACATCTGGAACTTGTACGGATCGCGGATGAAGAACACGGGGGTGTTGTTCCCCACCATGTCCCAGTTGCCTTCCTCGGTGTAGAACTTCAGCGCGAAGCCGCGCACGTCGCGCTCGGCGTCGGCCGCGCCGCGCTCGCCCGCGACCGTCGAGAAGCGCGCGAACACGTCCGTGCTCTTTCCGACCCTGTCGAGGAACTTCGCCTTCGTGTACTTCGTCACGTCGTTGGTGACGGTGAACGTGCCGTAGGCGCCGCTGCCCTTGGCGTGCACGACGCGTTCCGGCACGCGCTCGCGGTTGAAGTGCTGCATCTGCTCGAGAAGCGGCACGTCCTGCATGAGCAGCGGGCCGCGCGGCCCCGCGGTCAGCGCCTGCTGCATCCCGATGGGCGCGCCATCGGCCGTGGTGAGTACGGGGCAGTTCTTCTTGTCCATCGCGAATCTCCTGGGGAGGTTCAGGCCGTGTTCGTCACGCGGTGTCTTCCTCGCGCCGACGGGGGCGCTCTTCCCGGCGCCGGTGCATCAGGAGCACGCCGACCGTCCGGCGCCGGACGAAACCGGTGGGAATGTAGGAGCCCGCGTCATAGGCGTCTACGGGTATCTGTCGATGGACGCTATAGGCACCGCCTATACGGCCTGAGGTCCGCCCCTTCGCCGCGGCCCGGCCGGGGCTCTCCCGGCTCATTGCACCGACCAGACGGGCGCCCTCGGCGGCGGCGCGCCCGTCGCCCCGTCTACAGCAGCGCGATGGGGTCGACATCGACCGCCATCGACGCGCCGGGGTGGATGAGATCCCGGTTGCGGGCGGCGGTGAGAAGAGCCTGCATGACCCTGGCCGTGGGGGCGAGGATTTCCACCTGCTGGCGGTGCCGGCCGGCGAGGCGGGAGATGGGGCAGGGGGCCGGGCCGCGGACGCGGATCTCCTTTGCCGCCAGCGTCCGCAGGCCGTCGGCGAGGGCGCGGGCCGCCGCGACGCAGGTCACGTGATCGGCATCGCGCACCACGATCCGCGCCATTCGCGTCACGGGCGGCAGGCCGCAGCTCCGGCGCTCCTCGATCTCGGTTTGCGCGAATGACTCGTAATCATGCGCCGCGGCGTGTTGGATCGCCGGCGTCATCGGGTTGAACGTCTGCACGATGACCAGACCCATCCCCTCGGGACCGGCGCTGCGCCCGCTGCGGCCGGAGACCTGGTTGACGAGCTGGAAGGTGCGCTCGGTGGCGCGGAAGTCGGGGAGGTTGATGGCGGTGTCGGCGTTGATGACGCCGACCAGGCGCACGAGGGGGTAGTCCAGTCCCTTGGCGATCATCTGGGTGCCGATGAGCAGCCGGATCTCGCCGGCCCCGAAGCGGCCGAGGACATCGTGGAAGTCGGCCGCGTTGCGCATGGTGTCCGAATCGACGCGCATCATCGACCGTCCGGCCTCGAGCCGGGGGAATTTGCGCGTGAGTTCTTCCTCGACGCGCTGCGTGCCGAGGCCGAAGGTTGTGATGCGCCTTCCGCAGTCGGGGCAGGTGGCGGGCAGCTTCTGCTCGGCCTGGCAGTGATGGCACTGCACGAAGCCCCCGGTGGGGAGCTGGCGATCCTTGTGGTAGACCATGGTCACGTCGCAGCGATCGCAGGTCATCACCCATCCGCAGCGCTGATCGGGGCAGGCGATGTAGTTGGCGTAGCCGCGGCGGTTGAGCAGCAGCAGGACCTGGCCGCCGGAATGAAGCGTGCGGCCGACGGCCTCTTCCAGCGCCGGCCCGAGGAGATGCACGCCGCCTTCCTTGCGCGCCTTGCGCTGCTCGACGAAATCGAGCACGCGGACGGTCGGCAGCCGCATGCCGGTGACGCGTTCCTTGAGGCGATGGAGGCGGTAGATGCCGCGCTCGGTGGCGTTGAACCAGCTTTCCAGGGAAGGCGTGGCGCTGCCGAGGAGGATGGGGCAGCCGGCGAGCTGGGCGCGGCGGATGGCCACGTCACGGCCGTGGTAGCGCGGCGCCTGGTCCTGCTTGTAGGAGGAATCGTGCTCTTCATCGACGATGACGAGTCCCAGCCGGCCGTCGGGGATGGGTGCGAAGACGGCGGAGCGCGCCCCGAGGACGATGGGGGCCGAGCCGTCGGCGACCATCGCCCACTGCTGATGCCGCTGGGCCGCGGTGAGGCCGGAGTGGAGGATGGCCACGTGATGGCGGGGGAAGCGCCCCACCAGCCGCCCGCCGGTCTGGGGCGTGAGGGAGATCTCCGGCACGAGCATCAGGGCCGTCCTGCCTTCCGCGAGCGCGCGCCTGATGAGGCGGATGTAGATTTCGGTCTTGCCCGAGCCGGTGACGCCGAAGAGAAGGTGCGCGGAGAAGGGACCGTCCAGGGCGGCGCCGACCTCGTCGATGACTTGCTGTTGGGCGGCGGTGAGCGTCTCGGGGACGAAGGTGTCCGCGGCCTGCCGGGTCCACGCCGCCTCGATGTTCGTCTTGCGGATCGACTCGAGCAGGCCGCGGTCGAGCAGCCGCCTGACGGGGCCGGTGGTCTTCGATCCGGCGCGTTCGGCGAGGTCGTGCATCTCGACGGGGCGCTCGCCCGCGTCCATCTGCGCCAGCGTCTCGAGGACCGCCCGCTGCTTGGGCGGCAGCTTTACCTCCAGCGGGCACGGGTCGCCCAGGTCGATGAAGGTGCGCGTCACCGCGCCGACGTTTCGTTTCACCGCCGCGGGGAGCATCGCGGTGAGCGTCATGCCGATCGGGGCGCAGTAGTAATTGCTGATCCAGCCCGCCAGTTGCAGGAGATCCGGCGGGAGGCGGACGGCCGCCTCGTCGCGGCGATCGATGAACTTCACTGCATCGGGCTGGAGAGGGGAGTCGTCGGCGACCTCGATGACGTAGCCGGCGGTGGGCGTGTCGCCGCGACCCAGCGGGACGATGACCCGTTCGCCCGGCGCGAGATCCTCCAGGGCGGGGGGAATCGCATAGGTGAGCCCGTGGGGGTAGCGGTCGATGCCGCGTTCGACGGCGATGCGGGCGTAGCCGGCGGGGCGACGGCCGTCGGGGCTGCTGAACAGGCCGGTCATGATCGGGCACAGTGTATGACCGGGGGACGCGGGGGGGGCGGTGCGGCGGTTCGGGAGGGGGCTCGGCAGGGCCGCGCCCACGGCGGGCGGGACGGCCGGCGCGGTGGGGCGGGAGGTTCCATAAAAGAACTTCCGCCCTCGGGTTGCGAAGGTTTTGTGCCCGAAGTAGTCTGATGCCCTATCTCAGTGGATGGGGTGGGAGGTCGCGCCCCGGGGCGTGGCCTCGTTGCATCGCCACCGGCAGGGTCGCCTGCCGAAGACTGACTTGCGTATGGCCAACGCCCGGCCGCGCGTTTTGGGAGACACGAAGGTGAAGGTGTTCGCGAAACGACGTATCGGGACGATTGCGATCGTCGCGGCGATCGCTCTGTTCACGGCAGGCCTGTCCGC
>JAXHTH010000191.1:0-25377 GCA_034211115.1 Planctomycetota bacterium
GGGACGGGGGTCGCCGCGGCGGTCGTCTACGGCTCGAGGATCGGGGGAAGGAGTTCGCCGGCCTTGCCGGTCAGCTCGAGGTCGGCCAGCGCGCTGGCCCCGCTGGGGTTGGGATTGATGACGATGATCTTCGCCCCGCCCGCGCGGGCCAGGCCGATCAGTCCGGCGGCGGGATAGACCTCCGCCGCGGTCCCCACCACCAGCATCAGGTCGCAGGCCTGGGAGACGACCTCCGCCTCCTGCCACACGTCCAGAGGCAGCATCTCGCCAAACCAGACGACGTCCGGCCTGAGCATCGCCCCGCACCGGGGGCACGCCCGCAGCGGCGGGGGATCGGCCAGCTCCACCGCCTCCCGGTGGCCGCACTCGGCCTGGCAGCGATCGACGGCGAGCGTGCCGTGCAACTGAAGCACGCGTTCAGCACCGGCGCGATGAAGCAGATCGTCGATGTTCTGGGTGACGTTGACGATGTCGGGTCGCGCGGCCAGCGCGCGATGGGCGGGGTTGGGATGGACCCCGGTGATGTTGCGCCGCCGGTCGTTGTACCAGTCGTAGACGAGCTGCGGATCGGCCATGAACCCCTCGGCGGTGGCCAGCTTCTGCGGGTCGTACTCCACCCAGAATCCCTGCGTGTCCTTGTCGCGGAAGGTGGGCACGCCGGACTCGGCGCTGAGGCCGGCGCCGGAGAAGGCGACGATCTGCTCGGCATTCCGGACAAGCTCGCGGGCGGCGTCGATCATGGGGCCGGCTCGCCCTCCTCTTCCACGGTGGCGGGGGGCGGCAGCGACGCCGTGGCCGCCTCGAACGCCTCCTTGAACGGCGTATCGTCCACCAGCCGGGCGGCGAAGCGACGGGCGATCTCATCCCGCAGCGCCAGCGCCAGATCTTCTTCACGCTCATCCAGGCTGATGAGCACGTCCAGCCACGCCTGTCCGTCCTCCCGGATCTGTCCCGCCGCGTCGTAGTGGCCGGAGCGCAGGGCCGCCTGGAACTTGATGTCCGAGAGGGCCGGCGAGGTGCCGCCGTTGCCCAGCTCGTCCAGCAGCTCGAAGGCCTGTGGCGCCCGACCCTGCTCGATCAGGAGCGGGCCCAGTCGGACCAGCAGGGCCTGGCGCTGCTCGAGGTCCAGCCCTTCCGGCGGACGCTCGACCGCCTGGCGAAGGATCGATATACGCAGCGAGGGATCGGCATACTCGACGGAGGCCAGCAGCTCGTCGGCCTCCAGCAGGCGGGCAGGATCGAGACGGCTGCTAAGCGCGCGCACCGCTTCCGCCCATGATTCGCCCAGCTCCGGCGGCGGCTGGAGCTCGATGAGCCTCTGCATCGCCTCCAGCTCCGCCGGACCTTCCGCAAGCGAGCGCAGGGCCCACGGATAGACCGTCTCGTCATCGGCGTGCGCAAGCAGCGGCTCGGTTCGGCCTCGGGCGCAGAGTCCCTCGGCGATCGCCGCGCGGGAAGCGGGATCGTCACCGTCGAGCATCGCGATCATCGAGGGGAGGGCGTCTTCGTCGGCGAGGTACGCCGCCAGACGACCGATCTGCGGGCCGGAATGCCGCATCAACGCGTCCTGCACGGCCACGCGGACGGTGGCCAGCGCGTCCTCGGGAAGGTCGGCGGTTCGCAGAAGCGTCCACAGCGCCTCGGCCGCCGCCGCGCTCAGTTGTGCATCGTTGAGATGGACGAGGATCGACGGCAGCGCTTCGGGCGTCGTCCGGTTCCCCAGGTGGCCCAGGTATGCCCTGATCACCGCCCGATCGCGTTCCTCGGCAAGACGCCGGGCGATCAGCGCGGGCAGATCCGGTTGATCCAGCTCGTAGAGAAGCTGCGCCGCCCGCGCCCGCAGCGCGGGAACGGCGTCATCCAGCCGCGAAAGGATCTTCTCCCGCACGGGAGGTGGGATCTGGACGCTGTCGCGAAGGAGCCGTCCGACACGATCGAGGGCGAACTGGCGAACCGAGGGCAACTCGTCATCCAGATCCTCGGGCAGGCGCTGGAGCTGTTCGGGAAGCGGCAGGGCCAGGTACAGCTCGCGCAGCAGTTTGACGTACCGATCGACGAGATCATCGCGGAGGGTCTCCAGCTCCGCGGAGCGTTCCTGGTACTGCCGGACGACCTCCAGCGTCCACTGCTCGCGTGACAGCCGCCGGGCCTGTCGCCACCACGCCCGCCACTGCTCGTAGTCGTCGCCGAGATCGGCGGGTGCGAGCCGGCGAAGGCTGTCAAGCGCGGCGGAGCGGATCATCGGATCCTCCTCCCGCGCCGGATCGGCCAGCTCCATGAGCCGATCGACGCTCTCGCGGGTCGAGAAGGACGCGAGGGCCCGGATCGGCCCCAGCCGCTGGGCGATGGGCAGTTCCCGATCCAGCGCGAGGCCGGCCACCTGCTCCCAGGCCGCCCCCTCGTAGCGCGCCACCACGAGCGAAAGCTGCTCCAGCGTGTCCTCCGGCGCGACGCGGAGGGCCTGGATGGCCGCGTCGCGAACGCCGGGCGCCGGCTCGCCGGCGGTGTCGAGGGCCTCGATGACGGGCCACATCAGGGACGATTCGCCGCTGCCCAGGGCCTCCTCGAGGATCGCCTGGGCCTCGGGCAGGTTCATTCGGAGCAGGCGGCGGGCCGCTTCGCTTCGCGTGGCCCGATCGTTGGCCGGGTTCTCGAGGATCGAGGCGTGATATTGCAGGTCCTCGGCCTGCTTTTCCGAGAGCGACGGCGGCGGCGAGCCCTCCGTGGCCTGCCCCGCCTCCGGCTCGGGCGGATCCTGGACCTCGGCCGGGATCGCCGCGCAGGCCGTCGACAGCAGCATCAGCCCGCCGAGGAAGGCCGCGTGTACCGATCGGGTCCACGGAGTTGCACGGGTTGGGCGTTCGGGGCTGGACATGGCGCGGCGGGTGGCTACATAATAAGTCCTCTGCGGCGTGGTTTCGGCTTCGGTTCGCCGAAACTGCCGACGAATTTCGCCCGGGTGGGAGTCGCGTTCGATGAGCGATTGGCTCGACGCCGAAACACACGCCGACCGCGCGCAGGAGATGTACGAGCGGGGTCGATGGGCCGAGGCGGAATCCGAGTTGCGCAAGGCGCTGTCGCTCAACCCCGATCAGCCCGAGTGGCACTACAACCTCGGCCTGACCCTCGAGGCCTCCGGCCGTGATCTGGAGGCGCTGAGCAGCTACGAGCGTGCGGTGGAGCTCATGCCCGATCAGAGCGAGCCCCTCATCGCCGCCGGCGTGGTCTGCAATCGTCTCCAGCGCCCCGGACACGCCATCGGGTGGCTCGACCAGGCCCTGGCCATTTCCCCCCGAAACGAAGCGGCCTACACGCACAAGATCAGCGCCCTCATCCGGCTGTCGGATCACGACGAGGCGGAGGCGACGTTCTACCTGGCCCAGCATGCGCTGGAAGAACCCTCCCCGCATTGCCTGGCCGCCATCGCCGAGAGCCTCATCGAGCGCGAACTCTGGGCGCGGGCGGGCTGGTGTCTGCGCGAAGCGCTGCGGCTGGAGCCGCACATGCCGCGGCTGCGGGCGCGTCTTGCAGCCGTGCTCGCCGCCACCGGGAAGCCGCAGCGCGCCCTGCAGATGTATCTGCGCGACTTGCGCGACGATCCGGGCAACATCGACACGCTTCTGGATTACGGCGACCTGCTCATCGACCTGGGGCGCCTGCCGGAGGCGGCGGAGAAGTTCCGCCGGGTCCTCGAGCTGGAACCGGCCAACGTTGATGCACACGAGCGGCTGGGGCAGATCGCCATGGCCGGGGGCCGATACGAGCAGGCGCATCTCGAGTTCGAGCTGGTGCTCAAGCTCGATCCGCAGTTTCCGCTGATCCGTCTGGCCGCGAGCGAGGCGATGCTGAGGCGGGGTCGCGTCGCCGCCGCCCGGCGCTGCCTGCGCGATGAGCTGGATGCCTGGGCCCAGGACGACGGCGACACCCCCGCCCGCACGGGCGAAGAGCTGGAGCGGTGCGGCGATCTGCTGCTGGAGGCGGGTATGCCCGCCGACGCGGCCGGCATCTTCCAGCGCGCCGTCGATGAGCAGGGGGAGACCGCGGGTCTGTTGCGCCGCCTCGCCGTCGCCCGCTTCCGCGCCGGCGACACCGATCGCGGCGTGGCCGTCAGCCGCCGCGTCCTCCGCCGCGACCCCAAGTGCATCGCGTCGATTCACAATCTCGCGCTCGCGGCCCTGCACGCAGGCCAGTTGCGCGTCGCCGCCGGCTGGATCGCGCGCGGCCTGCGCATCGATCGGCATGATGACGGCCTGCGCAGACTCCGCATGCAGCTCTGGCTGGCGTGGACGCGATGGTGGTTGCGCAAGGTCGTCGGCCGCATCCGGCGCCGCTGAACCATCACCCGCGACCAGCCTGCATCCAGCCGGTCCAACAGCATCGAACCCGCGCGTCGCGGCCGGTTCTCCCGCGCGCAACAGCAATCGGCGCGGATGCGTGGCGCGCCGTCACACGACTGAAACCGGTTTCCGCGGGCGCCGACTCAGAGGGTGGCGCTGGTGTAGGGGAGCAGCGCCATGTATCGGGCGCGCTTGATCGCGCGGGCGATCATGCGCTGTTCGCGGGCGGTAACCCCGAGACGCTTGCGCGAGTAGATCTTCCCGTTGGGAGTCATCAGCCGTCGCAATTCATCGGAGGCCTTGTACTCCACGTAATCCCGGCCGCGATTGTCTTTTTTCATGAAGCCGGGTCGGTTGGCGGTGGCGCGGGTGAACTGGGCCATGGAGGGGGATCTCCGTGTCGTCGTGGATGCTGCGGGGCAGCAGCCCCCGCCGAAGGACGGGAGCGGCGAACCCCCAAGCATACCCACCGGCGGCGGCGGGGCAAGTCGGCGACCGCCGTCCCCCGACCCGGCGGGAGGGAAGCGCGCTTTTTGGGCATCTCAGCGGGATTGCCGCATCCGCGCCGGGTCCGACGCGAAGGACAGGACGGTGACTTGCGTTTGTCGCCTTGCTTCCTCCCGATTTGACTGCCGATCCGGATGCGGCGCGAGGTCGCCCCGCCGACGCGCTCCCGGGTCGGCGGTTCTTTTTTTTGGCCTCCCCGTTTGCACCCCGGCGCGGGGGCGGGTCCGATATGAGGGTCATGATCGCCCGCCGCCCCTGCATCGGGATCACGCCCGACCTCGAGAAGGACGCGTATCGTGTCAGCCGGCCGTATGCCGATCTCGTTGCCCGCGCGGGCGGCACGCCGCTGATCCTCCCCTGCCGGCCGGAATCAATCGACGCCTATCTCGAGACCTGCGCCGGCTTCCTCTTCAGCGGGGGCGACGATCCGGATATGCGCCGGTGGAACCTGCCGCTGCACCCGCAGGCCAGGCCGATCGATCCCCGGCGCCAGGCCTTCGAACTGGACCTGCTGGCGGCGCTGGACGCGGAACCGGAGCGCCCGGTGCTGGGTGTCTGCCTGGGCATGCAACTGATGGCCCTGCACGCGGGGGGAGCGCTGGAGCAGTATCTGCCCGACGCGCTGCCCACCGCCGGCGATCACTGGGGGCGTAAGATGCACGCGGTGAACGGCGAACTCGGCGACGGCATCGTGCACAGCCACCACCGGCAGGCGATCATCGATCCCGGCCGGTTGCGCATCGTCGCCCGCGCGCCGGACGGGGTGATCGAGGCCGTCGCGGCCCCGGATCGGGCGTGCTATCTCGGCGTGCAGTGGCATCCGGAGCGGACGGAGGATGCCGCGCTGGGCTACGAGCTGATTCGCCGGCTTGTCGCGGCCGCGGGGGATCGATCGCCGCGATGAGAAGGATGCCCGCCTACGGTGTGCTGGTCGGATTCATCCTGCCGTTTCTCGCGCTGACCGGCGCGGCGGCCGGCGGCGACGGATCGTTGCCGCGCGACGGGACGCCCGAAGCGCGGGCAAGCCGCTGGGGGGAGTTTCCCGCCCTCGGCCTCGTCCGCATCGACGAGCCGCCGATCATCGACGGCGTGCCCGACGAGCCCGTCTGGCGCGACGCGCCGATCATCGACGACTTCCGACAGGTCGAACCCGTCGAAGGAGGCGCGCCGAGCCAGCGCACAGAAGTCCGGCTGCTGTATGACCACACGCACCTGTACGTCTCGTTCCGCTGCCTGGATGGCGAACCGGACCGGATTGTGGTGACGGAGATGAAGCGCGACGGCTCGCTCGGCTCCGATGATTTCATCCGCTTCATCATCGGCCCGTTCTTCGACCGGCGCAACGGATACCTGTTCGAGATGAACGCGCTGGGGGCGCGCGGCGACGGGCTCGTGGAAGACAACGACGATGTCCGCCGCGACTGGGACGGCATCTGGACCGGCCGGGCATCGATCGACGAAACCGGCTGGGCGGTCGAGGCGGCCATCCCGTTCGAGACCCTCTCGTTCAACCCGAATACGACGCGCTGGAGCTTCAATGCGATGCGGTTCATCCGCCGCCGCAACGAGACGCTGCGCTGGGCTTCGCCCTCGCGCGATCGGAGTTTCATCGCCCTCGCCGACGCCGGCGTGCTGGAGGGGATCGACGGGATCGAGCGCGGCGTGGGTCTGGACATCGAACCGTACGTCGTCTCGACGCTGAAGCGCGATCACGAGTCCGACCGGGACGGCTTTGACTTCGACGCCGGGCTCGATGTGTTCTATCGCTTCACGCCTTCCCTGACCCTGGCCCTCACGCTCAACACCGACTTCGCGGAGACGGAGGTCGATGAGCGGCGGGTGAACCTGACGCGGTTTCCGCTGTTTTTCCCCGAAAAGCGGGACTTTTTCCTGCAGGACGCCGGAATCTTCGACTTTGGCGGGATTCGGCGCAACCCCCTTCCCTTCTTCTCGAGGCGCATCGGGCTGGGGCCGTCGGGGGAGACGCGGGACATCCTCGCCGGGGCCAAGCTCACCGGCCGCGTGGGCGATCTGAACCTGGGCCTGCTCGACGTGCAGATGAAGCACGACGAGGAGCTGGGCGACAAGAACCTCCTCGTCGCCCGCGCCGCCGTCAACGTCCTGCAGCAGTCCACCGTCGGGGCGATCTTCACGAACGGCGACCCGCGGACGGACGGCGACAACTGGCTCGCCGGACTCGATTTCAACTACCGCACGAGCCGCTTCGCCGGCGACAAGACCGTCACCGGCCACCTGTGGGGACTCACCGCCGACTCGACCGGCGTCGACCACGACCAGTCCGCCTGGGGGATCAAGCTCAGCTACCCCAACGATCGCATCCGATGGGGCTGGGGATACTCGCAGATCGACGAGAACTTCAACGCCGCCCTCGGCTTCGTCCCGCGCCGCGGCATCCGCGAGCACTTCGCCAACTGGCGCTACCGATGGCGGCCGGAGAGCAGCCTGATCCGCACGATCGATTCCGGCGTCTCCGGCACGCTCATCACCGATCTGGACGACGAGGTCGAGAGCCGCCGCCTGACCTTCGAGCTGATCGACATCGCCACCGAGGCGGGCGACCGGGCCGGCATTGATTTCACCCGTCAGCGCGAGGTGCTCGCCGAACCCTTCGAGATCAGCGAAGGCGTCATCCTCCCCGTCGGCGATTACCGCTTCGACCGCTACGGCATCAATCTCCGATCCAGTCGCGGGCGGCCGGTGAGCGTGAACTTCGGCTTGTCGGGCGGGACGTTCTACAGCGGCACGCGGCGGGACTATTCGGCCGGCCTCGAGTGGCGGGTTTCGCCCCATCTCTTCCTCGGCGCCGAGTACCAGATGAACGATGTCAAGCTCGATGAGGGCGACTTCATCTCGCGCATCATCCGCGGCCGCGCCAACGTCCAGTTCACGCCCGACCTGGCGTGGACGAACTTCATCCAGTACGACAACCGCTCCGAGTCGGTGGGGATCAACAGCCGCGTGCGATGGATCGTCAAACCCGGCAGCGAGGTCTACTTCGTCCTCAACCAGGCGATCGACCGGGACGACAGCAGCTTCCGCGTCCGGCGGACGGAGCTGACCACCAAGGCGGGCTGGACGCTGCGGTTCTGAGATGTCCGCCCGCCGCCGCGCCTGGGCGATCGAACCGCCGTATAGTCTGCGAGCCCGGGGTGTATATGACGAGATGGGAGCTGTCAGCGATGGCGAAGAAGACGATTGACCAGGTGGACGTGGCCGGGCGGCGCGTCCTCATGCGCGTGGATTTCAACGTGCCTCTCGATGACGGGGGCAACATCACCGACGATCGCCGCATCCGGCTGGCCCTGCCGACGATCAAATCGGTCATCGAGCGCGGCGGGCGGCTGATCCTCATGAGCCACCTGGGTCGGCCGAAGGGCGAGGGCCCCGAGCCGGCGTTCAGCCTTCGGCCCGCGGCTGAGCGGCTCGGCGAGCTGCTGCCCGACACCCACGTCCGATTCGTGCCCGACGACTGCATCGGCGAGGCGGCCCGCCACGCGGTCGAGGAGCTCTCCGACGGGCAGATCCTGCTCCTGGAGAACCTGCGGTTCCACAAGAAGGAGAAGGGCAACGACGCCGACTTCGCCCGCACCCTCGCCGCGTTCGGCGACATCTACTGCAACGACGCCTTCGGCACCGCTCATCGCAACCACGCGTCGATGCACGCGGTCCCGAGGGCGATGGAAGGCAAGCCCCGCGTGGCGGGCTTCCTCCTTCAGAAGGAGCTGCAGTACCTCGCCGACACGATCGAGCACGCCCGGCGTCCCTTCGTCGCCGTCCTCGGCGGCGCGAAGGTCTCCGACAAGCTCGGCGCGATCGAGAACCTCGTCGGTCGCGTGGACGCGATCCTGATCGGGGGGGCGATGGCCTACACCTTCCTCAAGGCCTCCGGCCAGTCCGTGGGGGCCAGCCTCGTCGAGGATGATCGCCTCGGCGATGCGGAGGGCATGCTCAAGGACGGCGGGGGGAAGATCCGACTGCCCGCCGATCATCACTGCGGCCGCAAACCCGAGGCCGGCACGCCGACCAGGCAGTTCACGGGCGAAATCGACGACGACTGGATGGGGCTGGACATCGGCCCGGACACGATCGACCGCTTCCGCGAGACGATCGGCGAGGCGAAGACGATCGTCTGGAACGGCCCGATGGGCGTCTTCGAGACCCCGCCGTTCGAGGCCGGCACGAGGGCCGTCGCCGAGGCCATCGCCGACGCGACCGGCCGCGGCGCGGTGAGCGTCATCGGCGGGGGGGACAGCGCCGCGGCGATCGAGGGCTTCGGGCTCGAGGAGAAGGTCTCCCACGTCTCCACCGGCGGGGGAGCCAGTCTGCAGATGCTCGAAGGGCGTTCCTTTGACAGCGTCGATCTGCTGGACGAGGCGTAGGCTTCGAGCCGGTCGCCGGCGCGGGCCGGAAAAGGCCCCCGCCCCGCCCGCTTTGCGGGGAACACGCCCCCGCCCGGCGTGTTAAACAGCATAATGGGTGCCCGCCGTCCCGTCGGATCGGCCGGCGTGCATCCCACACCCTTCTTTTCAGTGCGCAGGGGAAACGACATGAGGCTTGGCACTGTCCTGACAACGCTTCTCTGCCTGTTCCTGGTCACGGCCGCACCCGGCCAGAGCCGGCGAATGGAAGACATCGAGATCGAGGGCACGGGGGAAGCACCGGGGCTGGACATCGAGACCTGGGTCAAGGGCGAGGAGCTGACCCTCGCCACCGGCCGCACCCACATCGTCTTCTTCTGGTCGATCCAGAGCCAGGTGAGCCGGGCCGCCTTTGAGCCGCTGACCGAGCTGCAGGAGACGTACATCGACGAGGGGCTGAAGGTGATCGCCATCACCAACGACGACGTGGAACAGGTGGAGCGCTTCGTGAAGCGACACGACGGCGAGATGGGCTTCACCGTCGCCGTCGATCGACGCAGCAGCACCCAGAAGGCCTGGCAGCAGCTCCTCGAAAACCGGGATGACATCACCGGCCTGAGCTTTGTCGTCGGCAACAACGGACGGCTGCAGATCTACGGCCACCCGCTCGCCCCCGGCTACGAAGACTACCTGGCGCGGATCGTCAGCGGCCGCTTCGATGCCACGCTGGAGCGGGAGGCCCTGCCGCGGCTGGAAGCCGCCCGCCGCGCCCGCAAGACGAAGACCTTCCGGATGGCCTTCCGGCATTACGACGACGTCATCGAGCTGGATCACAAGGTCTTCGCCGAGACGGCCCTCGAGCGCTTCGAGATGATGCTCGTGGACATGCAGGACCCGGAGGAAGCGTACACGTACGCCCGGGAGAAGCTGATGGGCGAGTATTTCGCCAACGATGCCGGGGCCCTGGGGATGCTCGCGGAGAAGATCGCCACCGATCCGGACATTCCCGCCGACGACCGTGACCTTGACGTGGCCCTCGAGGCCGCCCTGGCCATGATGCAGATCGAGAGCGATCGCGATCCCAAGGCCTGCGCGAAGGTGGCCCTCGTCCGCTATCACCGCGGCGAGCTCGAGCAGGCGGTCGATCTTCAGAAACGGGCGTACTTCATGGCCCGGCCCAAGCGGAAGGCCGGCTACAAGCGCGTCCTCGAGGCCTACCAGGAGGCCGCGGAGCGCGTGGAGCGGGTCGGCGGCTGAGCCGCCGGCGGTCTCGACCCCGGCCGGAGCGATCAGGACCCGCGGCGCGGCCCGATGCGGGCGGCGCCCTTTTTCCTTCGGCCCCCTCGCCCGCTATCCTCTGCCTATGGCCCGAGGCAACCTCATGACGCATCCGACGGCTCGACCGCTGGTGGCGGCGTCGATCCTCTCGGCGGACTTCGCCGATCTGGGCGCCGAGTGCCGGGCCTGCCTCGCCGCCGGGGCCGACCTGCTGCACCTGGACGTGATGGACGGCCACTTCGTGCCCAACCTCACGATGGGGCCGGCCCTCTGCCGCTCGCTGCGCGAGGCGCTGCCCGAGGCGTTCCTCGACGTGCATCTCATGGTCGAGCGGCCGGGCGAGTTCATCGGCCCCTTCGCCGACGCCGGGACCGATCACTTCACCTTCCACATCGAGGCCGCCGCCGATCCGCGGGCGCTGGCCGAGGCGGTCCGCAAGGCGGGGATGACCGCGGGGCTGGCGATCAACCCGCCCACCCGCGTCGAGGCGATCCGTCCCTTCATCGAGGCGTTCGACCTGATCCTCGTGATGAGCGTCCATCCCGGGTTCGCCGGGCAGTCGTTCATCGAGAAGGTGCTCGACAAGACGGCGGCGTTGCGCCCGCGCCTGCGGGCCGAGCAACGGCTCCAGATGGACGGTGGGATCAACGCGGAGACGGCCGGCGCCTGCCGCGAGGCGGGCTGCGACGTGCTCGTGGCCGCGTCGGCCATCTTCGGGACCGACGAGTACACCCGCGCCGTCGCGGCCATCCGCGGCGGGCAGCGAACCCCGGCCGGGAGCTGACGCGTGGCGGAGAAACGATCCTACATCACGCTCACCCTGATCCGGTGCGGCCAGACGCGATGGGAAGGCGAGGGCCGCATGCTCGGCTCGGCCGATCTCCCGCTGGGTCCGGTCGGGCATACCTCGGTCAATCACGACGCCACCCGCTGGTCCGGGGCGGCGCTGGGAACCGTTCATCATCCGCCGGACGAGGCGGCGCGAGAGACGGCCCGCGCCTTCGCCCGCGCGGCGAAGGCCAAGAGCAAGGTGCTCGAGGAGCTGGCCGATCCGAATCTCGGCCTCCTCGAGGGGCTGAAGGAGCGCGAGTTCGCCGACCGTCACGCCAAGCGCTACCGGCAGTGGGAAGACGATCCACTGGCCCTGATTCCGCCGGAAGGCGAGCCGATCGCCGAGGCCCGCGCCCGGCTGTTCCTCGCCGTCTCGCGGCTGCTGAAGCGAACCCGGGTCGGGGAGGTGACCCTCGTTCTGCATCCGATCGGCCTGGGGTTGCTGCGGTGCTGGCTGGTCGATCGCCCCACGGCCAGGCTGCGCGACGCCATCACCGAGGCTCCGCCCGTCGAGCGCTACACCATCGCGCCGGTCCTTATCGATCGTCTTCGCGAGGCCGCGGCCGCGGAGCCGGTCAGTTCCTGAACCGGCGTCTTCGCCGCCGGCGTCGCTCGCGCGACCGCGGCGCCTCGGCGAGCCTATCGTTCACGCGTCCGTCGAAGAGCCCTTCACCATGAGCCAGACCCGACCGCGAACCTGGGCCGACGTGCCGGAAGTCACCGCGAAGGGCAAGAAGGCGGTGCCCGAGGGGCTGTGGGTGCAGTGCCCGGGGTGCAGCGCTTCTCTCTTCCGCCGATCGGTGGAGAACAATCTCTGGGTGTGCCCGGAGTGCCAGCATCATTTCCGCGTCAACGCCGAGCAGCGGGTGCGACAGCTCGTCGACCCGGACAGCTTCGAGCCGTTCAACGTCGAGATGGCGTCCGTGGATCCGCTGAGCTTCGTCGACCTCAAGCCGTATCCGAAGCGCATCGCCGAGGCGCGCGAGAAGACGGGGCAGAACGAGGGCGTGCAGACCGGCGTGGGGTTCATCAAGGGCCGCAAGGTCGTTCTCGCCGTCATGGACTTCAGTTTCCTAGGCGGGTCGATGGGCTCGGTCATCGGGGAGAAGATCGCCCGGGCGATCGAGGTGGCGGAGGACAGGGATCTGCCGCTGGTCATCGTCAGCGCGTCCGGGGGCGCGCGGATGATGGAGAGCGGCTACTCGCTGCTGCAGATGGCCAAGACCTCGGCGGCCCTCGCGCGCTTTGATGATTCCGGGGGCCTGTTCATCTCGGTGCTCACCGATCCCACCACGGGCGGGGTGTCGGCGAGTTTCGCCATGCTGGGCGACGTGATCCTCGCCGAGCCGAAGGCTCTCATCGGCTTCGCCGGCCCGCGGGTCATCAAGCAGACGATCAAGCAGGACCTGCCCGAGGGCTTCCAGCGGGCCGAGTTCCTCCGCGACTGCGGGTTCGTTGACCGCGTCGTTCCCCGCGGCGAGCTGCGCAGCGAGATCAGCAGCATCATCGACTACGCGGGCAAGTAGACGTCAAAACGTCGAAACGTCGAAATGTCAAAACGTCAAAACGTCAGAACGTCAAAACGTCGAAACGTCGAAACGCCGAGACGTCGAGACATGATGTCCACGCCGAGGCGCAGCACAGCGCAGCCCCGGGTCGCCCCCGCATGACGATGGCGTGTGATCGCGGCACGAAACCCGGGCCTCCGCTGCGCTGCGGCCCGGCGTGGGAGGTGTTCTGCTATTCTGGGGGGCGCTGCGGATGAAGAGCAGGAACGTGAGAACGTCGACACCGAAGGGGGCGGAGACCGCCGAGGCGTGCCTTTCGCCCGAGGCGTGCGCGCACGGCGCGGTGAAGACGATCATCTTCGCCCTCCTCCACGCCGTCCTGTTCGTCTGCGCGTATCCGCCGGTGAACGCGTGGCCGCTGGCGCTGCTCTCCCCGGCCCCGCTCGCGTGGCTGGCGATCAACGCGCGCTCGACTCGTCGGGCGCTGCTCGTCGTCCTCATCGTCCAGATCCTGATGTGGCTGTGGATGAAGCGGTGGCTGATCGAGGTGACGGTCGTCGGCTACCCGCTGCTGGCGCTGTACATGTCGCTCTACGCGCTCCTCTTCGTCTGGATCATCCGACGTCTCAGCCGGCAGCGGCTGATGAGGGCGCAGCCGTTGGCGCTGATCATCGCCCTCGTGTGGGTGGGTCTGGAATGTCTGCGCGGGGAACTGATCTTCGACGGGTATCCGTGGTTTCTGCTGGGGCATCCGCTCATCGAATGGCCTCTCCTCGGCCAGTCGGCGGACCTGCTGGGGGCGTATTTCACGAGCTTTCTCGCCGCGGCGGTGGCGGGGGTGGCGGTCGACTTCCTCCGCTGGCATGCGCGCCGGCTTGCAGGCAGACCGATGATCGTCGCCGTCGTCGTGGTCGCGTTGCTGCAGATCCTGAGCGTCGGCTACGGCGTCCGGCGCCTGCGCGAGACGCCGTCCAGCGGCGATGAGCTGCGCATCCTCGCCATCCAGACGAATCTGCCGCAGAGCAACAAGATCGCCTGGGGCCTGGAGGATCAGCGCACGGACATGGCGGCATGGACCGACCTGACGCGGCGCGCCTTCGAGGAAGTTGAGGCGCCGCCGGATCTCATCGCCTGGCCGGAGACGATGCTCCCCGCTCGCGGGCTCGAGCCGGACATTCTCCAGGCGCTCCTGGACTGGCGCCAGCAGAGTGAGCTGGGGTTCGCCCTCGACGTGATCCGCCTCAGTGATGAACTCGACACGCCGATGCTCATCGGCGCGCCGACCTATCTGGGCCTCGATGTGAACGCGGAGGGCTACTGGACCTGGGAGACGCACTACAACTCGGCGTATCTCGTCGAGGGGATGCCGCCGTATCAGCGGTACGACAAGTGCTTCCTGACGCCGTTCGGGGAGGTGATGCCCTACATCTCTGCCTGGCCGTGGCTGGAAGAGAAGCTCCTCGCCGTCGGCGCGCCGGGGATGACGTTCGATCTCGCGGCCAATCCCGATATCGAACATCTTGAACTGAAGCGGGCGGATGACGTCGTCGTCCTCGCCACGCCGATCTGTTTCGAGGACACGATGGCCCGCGTCTGCCGGCGGATGGTCTATGAGCGCGGCGTCAAGCGGGCGGATGTGCTGGTCAATCTCAGCAACGACGGCTGGTTCGGGTCCCACGAGTCGGGCCGGGTCCAGCATGCCCAGATCGCCCGCTTCCGGTGCATCGAGAACCGCGTGCCCATGGTCCGCTGCGTCAATACGGGCGTGAGCGTGTCCATCGACGCCGCCGGCCGCCTGCTTGGCAGGATCGGGGAGGGTCGGTACGGTGAGGCGCGACAGGAACACTGGCTGGAGGCGGTCGCCACCCTCGATGGGCGAGCGACGGTCTACGGCCGGATCGGCGATCTCTGGGCGTGGGTGTGCCTGCTGCTCACCGCGGGGCTCACCGGCGCCGGCTTCCTCCGTCCGCGAAGTCAGCGAAAAGGAAAGGCATGATGAACTGGGCACGGATGGCGATTGCAGCATCAGTGACGCTCTCGATGGCATTGTGCGGCTGCCAGACGACGACCCCCGACGCCTCGGCGGAAGGAGGGGAGGGGCAGGCGGTGCTGGCCCGCGATCCGATGGCGCCCCGCGGCGTCAAGCTCGCCGAGCCCGCCCCGCCGACGGCGATGCCGGGCGCCCGCGAGCGGGCGATCGACCTGCTCCTGCAGGCGACGGAGGCGAACGATCCGCTCCTGCGGGCCAACGCGATCGAAGCCCTGCATCACGCGCCGCAGGCCCTCGCGCCGGCCGTGCGCCGGGCCCTGGCCGATCCCAACGAGGGCGTGCGGTTCGTGGCCGCGATGACGGTCGGCCGCAAGCGCCTCGCCTCGTTGGCCGAAGCGGTCGAGCCGCTGCTGAATGACGATTCCGGTTCCGTGCGGGCGGCGGCGATCTACGCCCTCCGACGCTGCGGCCGGAGCATCGATCTGAATCCTCTCGCGGAGATGATCCGGTCCGGTGATCCGACGATGAAGGGAAACGCGGCGATGATCCTGGGTGAGTTGGGCAATCCCTCCGCCGTTCCGATGCTTCAGGAAGCGGTGGGGCGGACGCTTCCGCGGACGCCCGTCGCGCGGACGAAGATCGTCGATCTTCAGATCGCCGAGGCCCTGGTCAAGCTCGGGCACGAGGGGGGGCTGGACGCGATCCGAGCCGCTCTGTTCGCCCCGGTGGAGCAGGGGGAGCTGACGGTGCTGGCCTGCCAGATGTGCGGCCAGCTCGCCGACAAGGCCTACGCCCCCTCCCTGCGGGACATGGCCACCCGGGAGGGGCGGCTGGAGGAGCCGCCGGAAATCCAGCTTGCCGCCGCCGAGGCCCTTGCCAGAATGGATCGAACCTGGGCCCTGCCGCACATCCCCCTCGCCCACGTGGGCAGCGACCGGCCGGCCCTGCGGGCGCAGGCGGCGATCACCCTCGGCTCCTTCCCGGCCACGCCTCGCACGCTGGAGGTGCTCGCGGGGCTGCTGGCGGATACGGACCCCACGGTGCAGGTGGCGGCGGCGGGGGCGGTCGTCCGCCTCACCGGCCGATAAGCGCCGCCCCATGCGTGGCGATGGAACCGGACGCGGCGTTGACACGAATGTTGCGTGCAGGTAGAAAGAGGCTCTGTAAGTGCTGCTGAGGGTGGGGGGAGAATCCTGTCGACTCTGCTCGGAAACGGGCCAATCATTTGACGTGAGTTCCAGAGAAGGCTTGACGGTGGACCGTCGACGGGGAGCAGGCCGCGGGTGCGGCGCCCGCGGCGGGAAAGCCCCTTCCAAGCCGTCCTTGCATGCGAGGATTTGACTGTGCACGTTCTGACCAAGATTTTCATCGTGCTGGTGGCGCTCCTGGCCGTCCTCCTGGTTCCGCTGGTGGTGGTCTACGCCTACAACGAGAACAGCTACGAGGCCAAGTACCAGCAGGCCGAGGCCCAGGCCGTCGCCGCGCGAACCGAGCTTCAGGCCGAGAAGGCCGGCGCCGACGCCACCCGGGCGCGGCTGGATCTGGAGATTCAGCGGCTGGCCGACGAGAACCGCGCGCTGAAGGCCCAGGCCACCGAGCAGTCCTCCGAAATCCGCGCCTTGGAACTGGAGCTCGCCGAAGCGCAGGGCAACCGGGCGGAGATCGACGCCAAGCTCACCACCCTCGCCTCCGCGCTCGATGCCGGTCAGCGGCTCACCGAGTCACTCATCGACGAGGTTCGCAGCCTGCGGCGCGAGGCGCTGGCCGCCGAGCGCGAGCGCGTGCAGCTTGACGAATCACTGCGCGACGCGCAGGCGAAGCTCGACGTGGCCGTCGAGGCCCGCAAGGCGCTCCAGGAGCAGTTGCAGCGCCTGAAGGATGAGCACGCCAACGCCCTGAACAGGCTGGCGATCTACTACGAGCGTCACGGAGAGATCGATGAAGAGGCTCTCGCGGGCGCGCCGGCGGTGCCCATCACCGAGGATCTGGACGCCACCATCATCGCCGTCCGACGCAACAGCGACCAGGTGCTGGCGGAGATCGACGCCGGGGCACGGGACGGCGTGAAGGAAGGCTGGGTGATGACCGTCGGCCACGGGGGCGACTTCATCGCCCGCCTGCGGATCATCTCCGTGGACATCAACCGCGCCACCGGCATCGTGGAACTGGAGGACCGGACCAGTCGCCGCGTCGAGGTGGGGCACCTGGCGTATGCCCGGGCCGGGCGGTGAACGGCACGCTCGGGCGTCAGAGACGGATCAGCACAGGCCGCGTCAGGTAAGGAGAGTCGCAGATGAGTCAAATGAACGCCCCAGCCCGGCGGGCCGGCGGGAGCCTGGACGTCTACACCGGCCTGCTCTTCGTGGCCCTGCTCGTCCTCGTGGTGGGCGTGGTCCTGCTGGCGATGCGGAACGTGGAGCACTCCAAGGCCGGCGGCACCTCCGGCGGCGTCATCAAGCTCGTGGAAGGCTGATCGCCCCCCCGCCTCGGCCCGGGACCGGACGATCCCTGCCCGGCTCCCGGCCCAGCCGCGGCAATCCCGACATTCCCCGCCGCGCCGGCGCACCGCCGGCGCGGTTTTTCGTATCATGCACGCCCAGGCTGCGGTTTGCCGAAGGGCCTACCGGCCGGGCGGCCGGTGAGGCCGTGCCGCGACGGCTGTCAGACGGAGATCACCCGCGGTGTTTCTCGACAGATTTCTTGGCTGGTTCAGCGTCGATATGGGCATCGACCTGGGAACCTGCACCACGCTTGTGTGCGTGCGCGGCGAGGGCATCGTGCTCAACGAGCCCTCCGTCGTCGCCGTCAAGCGCGGCACGAATCGCGTGCTCAACAACGGCAACGCCGTGGGGTGGTCGGCCAAGGAGATGCTCGGCAAGACGCCCGGCTCGATCTCCGCCATCCGCCCGCTCAAGGACGGCGTGATCAGCGATTTCGAGATCACCGAGGCGATGCTCAGTTACTTCATCCGCAAGGTGAACGGGCGCAGCCGCATGCTCGGTCCGCGGGTGGTCATCGCCGTCCCGTCCGGCATCACCGCGGTGGAGAAGCGCGCGGTGCTCGATTCGGCCGAGCGGGCGGGGGGCCGCCGCGTGTATCTCGTCGAGGAACCGATGGCCGCGGGCATCGGGGCGGGGCTGCCCATCGTCGAGCCCACCGCGTCCATGATCGTCGACATCGGGGGCGGGACCACCGAGGTCGCCATCATGTCACTCGCCGACATCGCCACCTGCGAGTCCGTTCGCGTGGCCGGCGATGACATGGACGAGGCGATCATGAACTACATGAAGAAGACCTACAACCTCACCATCGGCGAGCAGACGGCCGAGCGGATCAAGATCGAGATCGGCACCGCCGCACCCGTGGGCGAGCCGCAGACGATGGACGTCCGCGGCCGCGACAACATCTCCGGCCTGCCCCGCAAGACCGTGGTGACCAGCGAGGAGATCCGCGAGGCGCTGCAGGAGCCGGTGGCCGCGATCGTCGAGACGGTGACCCGCACGCTGGAGCGCGCCGAGCCGGAGCTGGCCGCCGACCTCATCGACAACGGCATTTGCCTCGTCGGGGGCGGGTCGCTGCTCCGCGGCATCGATGTCGTCTTCGCCAACGCCACGGGCCTCGATGTCCGCATCGCCGACGATCCCACCACCTGCGTGGCCCGCGGGACCAGTATCTACCTGGAGAATCTCGAGGAATGGAAGGCGACGATGGAGTCCGACTCGGACGAGTTCTGATCGCCGCGCCGGCAGACTGACTTCTGTTCGCCCGTCCGCCCGACTCGCGGAGCCCGGCCCGCGAGGGAGCATCCGATCCGGCGGGGGCGCCGACGGGAACGGCCTCCGCGCCGGCATCCCGGGGCGGGCCCTCCCTCACCTTTCCCGTTCCGCTTCGCCATGCCCCGACCGCGTGCCTCCTCCCAGCTTGCCCTGCCGCTCACGCTCGTCGCCACCCTGGCGATGTCGCTGCTGCCGGCCGGCTGGCGGCTGCCCTGGCAGAGCGACCTCGCCGGGATCGTGCACGTGTTCATCATGCCCTTCTCTCACGCGGGCAACGCCCTCGGCGGCTGGCTGCGCCCCGCCCCCGGCCCTGCGGACGGGATGGCGCGCGATGAACGCGATCTCGAGGCGGTGCTGGCCCAGATCATCGAGGATCGCGATCGCGCCCGGGCCGAGTCGCATCGCCTCCGCCAGCGCCTGGCCGAGCTGGAGGAGCAGTTCCGGCAGTTGCAGCAGATCCCGCCGGAAACGCGGGCGAGGGCGGGGGGTAGCGTCGTCGCCTACATCGCCGCCCGCAACCCGAATTCACCGCTGGGCGTGGTGCAGCTCAAGCTCCCGTCGGGGGCGGCCGAGGAGATCAATCCCAACACCATCGCCGTCTACGCCGGCGTGCACCTGCTGGGGCGCATCGTCGATGAGCCGGCCCGTTCCGCCTGCGCCCTGCTCCCGCTGGCCAATGCCGCCACCGGCGCGATCCGCGCCCGCGTCGTGCCCCGCGATCGGCCGCTCGGCTCGGGCACGCTTGCGCTCGTTGAGCCGAGGGGCGACGGGACGTTCACCGGCGACGTCGATCGCGAGGCCGTCGCGCACGAGGGCGACATCGTCCGCCTGGACGATCGCCGCTGGCCGGCCACCGCCCAGGGCATGATCCTCGGCAAGGTCGCCGCCGTGAAACCCAACGACCGGGAACCCTTGCGGGAGACGATCACCGTCCGGCCGGTTTACCAGGTTCGGCAGGTCGCCTCCGTCACGCTGATCATCGAGAGGCCGATCGAGGAGGATTCCGGGACTCCGGAGGCGGGGACCGATCCGGCGGCCGGGGAGGGCGGACCGTGAGGTGGCCGGTCTTTGCCCTCTTCGCCTACCTGTTCCTCGTGCTGGAGGTGAGCCTGCGCAACGTGCTCATGCTCGGCCCGATCGGTCCGAGCTTCGTGATCGTGCTCGTCGTCTTCGTCTCCCTCTTCGCACCGCGCTTCGCCGCGCTCTGGGCCTGCTGGGTGCTGGGAATGCTGGTCGATCTCTGCACGCCGCTCATGCACGGGGCCGGCCGCGTGGGCCCGCTGCTGGGCGCCCATGCCCTGGGCTTCGTCTTCGGCGGCTACGTCATCCTTCAGATCCGGGCCATGCTCTTCCGGCGCCGGGCGGTAACGGTGGCGGTGATGACGGCGATCTGCTTCATCGCCGCCAGCCTCGTCGTCGTGTTCATCTACGCCCTGCACGGCTTCTATCCGGGCGAGGCGCCGGCGTGGGCGACCATGCGCCCGCTTCGCGAGCTGCTCCTGCGTCTGGGCGTGGCGGGCTACTCGGGCCTGCTCGCCCTGCTCCTCGGGCCGCTGCTCATCTGGACCGTCCCCTTCTGGGCCTTCCGCGCCGGGCCCCAGCCGCACGGGGGTCGGCGATAGAATGGCACGCCGCATCGGAAGCTCCGCCCGCACCGCCCGGGAAACGCGATCATGGCCACACACCCCACGGACCGGATGATCATCTTCGACGACGGGCTCGGCCAGTTCGGTCCGATGACCGACCTGCGGGCGTCGTTCGAGATCCGCAGCGGGATGTACACGACCGCGGGTCGGCTGGCCGCCCATCGCCCCAAGACCCTCGCCGGCTACTGGGTCCCCCGGCACCTTGCCCCGCTGGTCGCCGAACGCGCCAACGCCCCGGTGAATACGCTGCCCGACGAGGAGGTCCTCTACTGCGCCAGCGGCCGCTGGGCGATGCCGGGTGCGGGCGCGGCCCCGGAGCTCGGCGAAGCGCTGGTCGAGGAACCGACCGGGCACGTCGTCGCCGCCCTCCTCCGCCGCGCCGATGCCGAGTATCTCCTCACCACCGGCCAGTTGCACGAGCGCATCCGCATCCGACGTGTTCCCCACCGCGTGCTCTATCGCTATCCCTGGGACATCATCGCCTACCTGAAGGAGACGATCCCGCACGACATCTCCACCGTGCGTCTGCTTGATGCCCGCCTGCCGGGCGACCGCGTGTCGGTGATGGGCCAGCATCCGGTCGAAGTGCATCAGACGGCGGATGTCGGTCCCAACGTCGTCTTCGACGCCCGGGAGGGGCCCATCATCGTCCACGAGCAGGCGGTCATCCGGCCCGGCTGCGTGCTCTGCGGGCCCTGCTCGATCGGCGCCGGCTCGACCGTCGTCGATCGCGCGCTCATCAAGGCCAACACCGTCATCGGACCCGTCTGCAAGGTCGGCGGGGAGATCGGCGCGACCATCTTCCAGGGCTGCGCCAACAAGAGCCACGACGGCCACCTGGGGGATTCATGGGTCGGCAAGTGGGTCAACCTCGGCGCGGGCACGACCAACTCGAATCTCCTCAACACCTACGGCGAAGTCACCATGCGCACCGAGCCGGACGGCTCGCGCCACCGCACCGGCCTCACCTTCCTCGGGGCCATCATCGGCGATCACGTGAAGACCGCGATCAACACGAGCCTGATGACCGGTACCTGCCTCGGGACGGGCGCGATGATCGCCCGCTCCACGCCCCCGCCCGCCACCGTCCGCCGCTTCGCCTGGCTCACCGACGACGGCGAGCGGGTCTTCCAGTTCGAGAAGTTCCTCCAGACGATGAAGGCGATGATGGCGCGTCGCGACCAGAAGCCGAGTGGCGAGTATCTCGCGCTGGTCGGGGATCTGCACGAGGGTGTGGCCGGCGCGAGGGCGCCGGCGGGGTGAACGCGCGGCGGCGACCCTTCGTTGGTTGTTCGTCCCCGCGGATATGCATCCGCGGCTACGATGGTTTGCGTCATGAGACGATGGCTCCTTCGCGCGATTGGCCTGCTTGTCGTCGGCTTTGCTGTGAGTCTGATCGTGGCGGTTTCGATCTGGGTTACAGCCGGCGGCCCGCCGCCGCCGGATCCTATGGGCGGACCATGGATTCACTACCCGGTGAGCGAGGCCGACATCGCGATCTGGCGCCGCCGCCGCAGTGAGACTTGGCCGGAACAACCGGCTCAGGCGTATTGGGATGAGTTCACCTTTGGCCGATCCTGCCGAACATTGCTTGCCATCACCGGGCAATTCGATCGCACCGGGCTCAGCCATGAGGAGTGGGACCGGCGAGCGAGATCGCGCAGTTTCTACAACGTCGATGTTGTCGAGACCGGATGGCCGGCTCACTTTCTCGCGATTGAGTTCTGGTTCGAAATCCACTATCCCACCCCGTTCACTGAATATACCGGAGGCCTGCAACTCGGCCGGGTCCTGCTGCCAAGGCGATTCCTCTGGCGCGGCGTGATTCTTGACACCCTGTTTTACTCCGTCTTGATCGGCCTGCTTCTCGTCGGGACCTCTCAGGGCAGGGCTCGACTTCGCAGGGCGCGCGGCCGGTGTCCGAAGTGCGGGTACGATCTCCGCGGTCGGCTCGAAGAGGGCTGTCCCGAATGCGGGTGGCGGCGGTCGGCCGTCGATGGGGCGCAGCCCCAGCGGCAATCCTCGGACTAGCGTCGGCACCCCGGGCAAGCCCGGGGCTATATACGGCGTGCCGCGTTCCGGCTGTCTGTGATAGCATGACCCGCGCATGGCTGACGCTCAATCCAGGACGAAGACCCTCTACCTCATCGACGGGCACGCGCAGTTCTTCCGCGCGTATTACGCCATCCGCGGCGGGATGCGCAGTCCCGTCACCGGCGAGCCGACGCACATGACCTTCGGCTTCGTCGGCATGCTCCTCAAGCTGCTGCGCGAGAATCAGCCGGACTACCTCGCCGTCGTCATTGATGCCGCGGGCGATCGCGAGACCTTCCGCAGCGAGCTGTACCCGCAGTACAAGGCCAATCGCGAGCCGCCGCCCGACGACTTCCGCCCGCAGGTGCAGCGGTGTCTGTCGCTGCTGGAGGCGATGCACATCCCCGTCATCGCCGAGGAGGGCGTCGAGGCCGATGACACCATCGCCGCCCTCATCAAGCGCCTTCGCCGCGAGCATCCCGATGTCGACATCCGCATCGTCTCCCGCGACAAGGATCTCACCCAGCTTCTGGGGGAAGGCGTGGAGATGTTCGATCCCAACCGGGACGAGCCCGTCACGCCGGCCGACATCTTCAAGACCGAAGGCGTGAAGCCCGAGCACGTTGTCGACATCCTCACCCTGATGGGCGACACCGTCGACAACATCCCCGGCGTGCCCGGCATCGGCCCCAAGACCGCGGCCAAGCTCATCCTCCAGTATGGCTCGGTCGATAACCTCCTCGCCCATCTCGATGAGATCAAGGGCAAGCGGCGCGAGAACATCGAGGCCGCGAAAGAACAGCTCGCCATCAGCCGCCAGCTTGTCATCCTCAAAGACGACCTCGAACCGATGTTCGATCTCGAAGAGGCGACGGCCGATCCTTCGCGCATGAACGCCGCCGAACTCCTCGCCGCCTTCCGCGAGCTCGGCTTCAACCAGCATCGTGATGCGCTTCAGGCGATCACCGGCATCGACGATGAGGCCGCGGCCGAGGCGGAGCGCGCCGCCGCCTCTTCCTCCGGGGGCGACGAGTTTGCCGACGGTCTCTTCGCCGGCGACTCCGGCGCGTCCGCCGCCGCGCCGACGCGCCCCTCGAGATCCGCTGAATACAAGGCCATCACCACGAAGAAGGACCTCAACGCGCTGATGAAGCGCATCCGCGCCGCCGGCGAGTTCGCCGTCGATACCGAGACCGATTCCCTCTCTCCCGTCGAGGCGCATCTCTGCGGCGTGTCGATCGCCCTCGAGCCCGGGGACGCGGTGTACATCCCCACCCGCTCGCCCGAGCCGAAGACGCACCTCGATACCGACACCGTCCTCGATCGCCTCCGGCCCGTGCTGGAAGACGAATCGACCACGAAGATCGCCCACAACCTCAAGTACGACCTGAACGTGCTCCGTCATCACGGCGTGCGCATCCGCGGGCCGATGTTCGACACGATGGTGGCGAGCTACGTCATCGACGCCACCCGCGCCAGCCACAAGATGGATGCGCTCGCCCTCGCCCTTCTGCACCACACCTGCATCCCCATCACCGATCTCATCGGCCGGGGCAAGAAGCAGGTCACCTTCGACCGCGTGCCGCTCGAGCAGGCGGCGCCGTACGCCGCCGAGGATGCGGACATCACCCTGCAGTTGCGCAACCATTTCGCGCCGCAGATCCGCGCGATGGGATTGCAGGATCTCTTCGACGATGTCGAGATGCCGCTCGTCGAGGTGCTCGCCGAGCTGGAATACAACGGCATTCGCGTCGATCCCGATGAACTCGAGCGCCAGCGGGCGAAGCTCAACGAACGCATCGAGCAGCTTCGCATGCACATCAGCGATGCCGCGCCGCATCCGTTCAATCCCGATTCCCCCCGGCAACTCGCCGGCGCCCTCTTCAACAAGCCCGATGCCGAGCCCCCGGGCCTGGGATTGAAGGTTCTCAAGCGTGGCAAGACGGGGCCGTCCACCGACCAGGAGGTGCTCGAGAAGCTCGCCGACGATCCGGGGATCGATTCGCCCGTGCCGAATCTCATCCTCGAATATCGTCGGCTCACCAAGCTCGTCAACACGTATCTCGTCGCGCTCAAGGAGTACATCAACCCCGACACCGGACGCGTCCACGCCTCCTTCAACCAGACCGTCACGGCCACCGGCCGCCTCAGCTCCTCCGATCCCAATCTCCAGAACATCCCCATCCGCACGGATGTCGGGCGCGAGATCCGCCGTGCGTTCATGGCCGAGCCGGGGAACGTCCTCATCACCGCCGATTACTCCCAGATCGAGCTGCGCCTGCTGGCGCATCTTTCCGATGATCCGGCCCTCATCGCCGCCTTCCGCGCGGGGATGGACATCCACCGCGCCGTGGCGGCGGAGGTGTTCGGCGTCGAGCCCGACGACGTCACACCCGAGCAGCGCGGCACCGCGAAGATGGTCAACTTCGGCATCGTGTACGGCATCACACCCTTCGGCCTCGCCCGCCGGCTGGGCGGCGACATCTCAAACGAAGAGGCACGCCGCATCATCGACGAATACAAGGACCGGTATCGCGGCATCAACGCCTTCCTCGCGCGATGCGTCGAGGATGCGAAGGAGCACGGATTCGTCGAGACGATCCTCAAGCGACGACGCATGATTCCCGAGGTCGAGGCGAAACACCCCCAGCAGCGCGCGCTCGGTGAACGCATGGCGATCAACACCGTCGTGCAGGGGTCCGCGGCCGATCTCATCAAGCTCGCCATGATCGACCTTCATCGCCGACTTCCGGACGCGCATCCCGAGGCGCGGATGCTCCTGCAGATCCACGATGAGCTGGTCTTCGAAGCCCCCGAGGGCGAGGGGGAGGCGGTGGAGGCGTTCGTGGCCGGCCGCATGGAGGCCGCGATGGACCTGAACGTGCCCCTCGTCGTCGACACCGCCCGCTCCACGAGCTGGATCGACGCGAAGTGAGCCCCCGGGAGGGGCGCGAGCTGACTTCGGAGACCGAGAGCCGCGACCGGGCCGGTCGCGGTCCGCCCCCGATCGACCCCGTGCCGCCCCCTCGATCGCTCGCCCCCCGGCCCCCGCCCCCCCGCCCCCCCCCCCCCCCCCCCCCCCCCCCCCCCC
>JAXHTH010000192.1:0-3241 GCA_034211115.1 Planctomycetota bacterium
CCGCCTCCGTGGCCTTCTGCTTCGCGGCCGCCTCCCGGCGCTTGACCTGCTCGATCTTGCTCTTGTCGGGGGCGAGGATCATCGTCAGCCGCTTGCCCGTCTGGCGGGGGGGCGTCTCCAGCTTCGCGATGTCCGAGAGGCGCTCGATGATGTCCCGCATGCGCTCGCTGCCGCGCTCGCGGTGGATCATCTCCCGGCCTCGGAAGTTCTGGACGATCTGAACCTTGTGGCCTTCCATGAGGAAGCGGCGGGCCTGGTTCATGCGGATCTCGACGTCGTGCGGGTCGATCTTCATCGACCGCCCGAGGCGGACCTCCTTCATCTCCGCCATCTTCGAGCGGGCCTTGCTCGCCTTGTCCTTCTTGGACTGCTCGTACTTGAACTTGCCGTAGTCGCGGATGCGGCACACGGGCGGATCGGAATCGGCGGCGACCTCGACGAGGTCCAGCCCCGCCTCCCGCGCACGGCGCATCGCGTCCTCGATGTTCACGATCCCCACCATCTGATCGTTCTCATCGATCAGGCGAACCGGACTGCGCCGGATCTGTTCGTTGACGCGCGGCCCCCGGTTGTAGTTCTGGTCCGGTCGAAAGTAACGTCTGCGGGCGATGGTTCGAGTCCTTTGTTCGGCGGTCAGGAAGAAGCGGACAGCGCGACCGCCGTGCCGAGACCGGCGGTGAACTGTGAACGAATGCTGACGAGAACGGGGGCGGCGCCGGGAAGCATGCCGTCAGGATGCCCTGCGCTGCGTCGAATGGAAATGATGTCGCATCTGCGAGCAGACTCCCGTCACGAAGACGCCGAAGACTTCCGCTGTCTCCGCGCGTCCCCGCCAGACACCACAACAGTATCCTCCCATCGGCACGTCCGCAACCGTTATCCAGCCGAAACGCACCGATCGGGAGCCGAATCGGGGATTCCCCGGGACGGTCCGCATTTCCGCCCCGGGTCGGGGCGGCGGCGTCGATCCGTCCCTACCCCGCCCGGGCCGTCGACTCGGGAAAGTGCGCATCGAGCACCGTCTCCCCCCCGCGGGTGGCGATCTCCCGCAGGAGGGCCGATTGGAACGCCTCGACCGGCAGGGCCCCCAGATCGTGTCGGATCCCGCGGGCGCGGACGCTGACCGCGCCCTGCTCGGCGTCTCGGGGCCCGACCACGAGCAGGTAGGGGATCTTCATCGTGGTCGCCGCCTTGATCTTCGCGGGCAGCCGGTCGTCGGAGCCGTCGACGCCGGCCCGCACCCCGGCCTTGAAGAGCCGATCCTTCACCTCGTAGCCGTAGTCCAGGCTCTTCTCGCTCACCGGCAGCACCCGCGCCTGCTCGGGGGCCAGCCAGGTCGGGAACGCCCCGGCGAAATGCTCGATCAGGATCCCCACGAACCGCTCCATCGAGCCGAAGATCGTCCGGTGGATCATGACCGGCCGGTGGGGCTGGTTGTCCGGGCCGATGTAGGTCAGATCGAAGCGTTCACGGAGGTTGTAGTCGACCTGGACGGTGCCGGTCTGCCATTCGCGTCCGAGGACGTCCTTGAGGACGATGTCGATCTTGGGTCCGTAGAAGGCGGCCTCGCCGGCTTCCTCGGTGAACGGGACGCCGAAGATGCGCGCCGCGTCCCGGCAGGCCTGCTCGGCCCGGTCCCAGGACGCCGACTCGCCCACGTACTTGCTGCCGTCCGGGTCGCGGAGTCCGATCCGCACGCGGAAGTCCCTCATCTGGAGCGTGTCGAAGAGGATCTTCACCAGCTCCAGGCAGCCCAGCACCTCCTGCTGGACCTGGTCCTCCGTGCAGAAGATGTGCGCATCATCCTGGGCGAAGCTCCGCACGCGGGTCATCCCCCCGACTTCGCCGGACTGCTCCCAGCGATAGACCACGCCGTACTCGGCGAGCCGGATCGGCAGATCGCGATAGCTGTGCTGCTCGCTGGAGTAGATCTTGATGTGATGGGGGCAGTTCATCGGCTTGAGCAGATAGCCGTCCAGATCGCCTTCCTGCATCTCGTTGGCGAGGTCGGCGCAGGTCTCGCCCTCCCGCGCCATGCGCTGCAACTGCTGCGGCTGAATCAGCGGCGGGTACTGGCTTTCCTGGTAATACGGGAAGTGGCCCGAAGTGCGGTACAGGCCGAGCTTGCCGATGTGCGGCGTGAAGATCTGGTGATAGCCCTGCTTGCGCAGCTCCTCGTTCATGAAGTTCTGGAGTTCCTGCCGCACGTAGGAGCCGTTGGGGGTCCACAGCACGAGCCCCTGGCCGACCGCTTCGTCGATGTGGAAGAGTTTCAGTTGCCGGTTGAGGACGCGATGATCGCGCTCCCTGGCCTCCTCGAGTTGCCTGAGATAGCGCTTGAGCTGCTTGCGGTCGGCGAACGCGGTGCCGTAGACGCGGGTGAGGCGGTCGGAATCGGCGTCGCCGTGCCAGTAGCTGGAGGCGAGGCTGGTCACCTTCCAGGCGCCGATGCGGCCGGTGGACGGCACGTGCGGGCCGCGGCAGAGATCCTCCCAGTCGGCCCCCGGCTCGCCGGTCGCGTACCAGCTCAGCTCGTCGGAGCCGGCCTCGATGGCCCGCTCGGCGTTGTCGAGCTTGTACTTGCTGCCCTCTTCCTTCAGCTTCTCCATCCCCTTCTCGACGGGCAACTCGTAGCGGGTGAACGGCTTGTCCTCGGCGATGATCCGCCCCATCTCTTTCTCGATCGCCTCGAAGTCCTCGCTGGAGATCGGCCGATCGTCGGGAACGTACATGTCGTAGTAGAAACCGTTGTCCAGCGGCGGGCCGTACACGAGCAGCACCCCCGGAAAGAGGCGCTGAATCGCCTCGGCCATGACGTGCGCGCAACTGTGCCGCATCAGGTACAGCGCATCGGGGTCCGGTTCCTTCTCGCCCGGCCGGGCGGTGATGAGCCGGATATCCGCATCGTGCTCGATGGTCGTGCTGAGGTCGTGCAGCTCGCCGTCGATGCGCGCGCCGACGGCGTTCTTCGCCAGGGCCGGGCTGATCGCCTCGGCCACCTCGGCGGCGCTCACCGGATGATCGAATTCGCGGACGTCTCCATCAGGCAGTGTGATGCGGGGCATGGGTCGATCTCTCAATCAGGCACGGGGAAGGAAGTGTAAGCGTAAAAGCGACGAAGCGACGGAGGGGAGGGGGAGGGGAAGAGACGGAGAGACGCAGTCGCGGAGAGACGGAGTGGGGGCGGCCGCCGGCGCGAGGGAGCGAGGGGGCGAGCCGGGCGGTCCTCGGCCCGGGCGGC
>JAXHTH010000193.1:0-4579 GCA_034211115.1 Planctomycetota bacterium
GTCTTCCGCCCGATGGAGCGGAAGATCGCGCGCACGAGCTCATCGCGCGCTTCCGCGCCCTTGCCGGGCGCTGCGACATTGATCTGCCGCGGTGAGATTCGCGCGCCATCGACCGCGCATCCGCCGCCCTATTTCCAGAACAACCCCTCGGGCAGCGTGTTGAAGTTGTCGCAACCGGAGGCGGTGACCACGACCATGTCCTCCACGCGGATGCCGCCGATTGCCTTGCTGTAGAGCCCGGGCTCGATGGTGAGGATGTCGCCCACGACGAGTTCCGGGCCGCCCTTGTCCAGCAGCGGCGGCTCGTGCACATCGAGCCCCACGCCGTGACCGGTGCCGTGCACCATCCCGCAGTACGTATCCGGCGCATCGTCCGGGGGCAGGCCCATCGAGTATCCGTGCGCGGTGATGACCTGCGCCGTCGCCTCGTGCACCGACTCGCCGGTCGCGCCCGCACGGGTGGCGGCGATCGCTGCGGCCTTCGCCTCGATCACCGCCGCGTGCATCTTCGCGACCTCCTCGGGAATCTCACCGTGCACGACCGTTCGCGTGCAGTCGCCGCTGTAGAGCGTCTCGCGGCTGCACGGGAAGATGTCGACGATGATGGACTGGCCGGTGCGGAGCGGGCCGGTGCCGACGTTGTGGCAATCGCCGCCCTCCGGACCGCCGGCGATGATGCTCGGCGGGTTCGTGTATCCGTGCCCGAGCAGGAAGACATCGACCATCGCGCGCAGGCGCTCGGCGGTCAGCGGCTCGCCTTCGTGCTGCAGCGCCCCGTCGGCGTCCGCGTTCGCGTTCGCCACCGTTTCGCAGGCCATCCGCATCGCCTGCTCGGTGATGTCCTGCGCCTCGCGCAGCCAGGCGATCTCCTGCTCATCCTTGGCCCGTCGTTCGAGCACGCCCATGTCGGTATCGCATGTGATGTCGATACCGGCCCGCGCGATCTCGTGGGCGTAGATGAACGGCAGGGAGCGATCGGCGACAACGCGCTTCACGTCCGAGCGCCGCAGGCACTCCGCCGTCGCCTGCGCGGTGGCGATCTCGCGATCGCCCGACAGCCCTTCGGCGGGCGGGAAGTCGGCCGGGCACGTGACGCGATCGGCCCGCGCGTGTTTACGGGCCCGGTCCATCTCGATGTCGCGAATGATGAGCACCGCCTCCCGGCCTCCGCCCTGCTTCGGCAGCTCGATCAGCGCGGCCGGATCACCCACCGAAAAACGCATCCGATGATAAAGGGAACGATTCATGGCGGGAACGCCCGCACGAAGGATCGCGGTGTCGGCGTTGATATGTTCTGCATTCATCGATAACCGCCTGTTCATGCGCTGAAGACTGATGTGCCCGTCCGCGGCATCTCTCGCCATGGAGTGCGGCCGGGCCCGTCACCATACCACATTCTCGCTGCGGCGGCCGCCGCCCTCAGAGGCGCCAAGGCTCGCGCATCGCCCGGCTCGTCATCCGCTCCGCCTCCGCATCGCCGATGATCCGCTCCCGGGCGGGGTCCCACCGGATGCGTCTCTTCAGGCGCATGGCGATGTTGGCGAGGTGGGCGATGGTGATCGTGCGATGCGCGTGCTCGATCGGCGCGGCCGTCCGGCGCCGCGATCGGACACAGTCCAAAAAGTTCTGCCGATGATCGCCCGATGGATACAGGTGAATCTCACCGGCTCCGATCGTCGAGCTCAGCAGCGACTTCGGCTCGGTGTCGATCCTCCCCCGCTTTACGAACACCCAGCCCTCATCACCCTCGAACTTCACGCCTTGGGCGAAGCGATTGCTCACAACGACCCGCACGCCGTCCCCGTAGGTTGCGGTGAAGCGATAGTTGACGGCGGTGTTCCAAAGACCGTCCGCCGGGTACTCCCCGGCGCCCTCGATCCCGACCGGGCCGCTCTCCATCGTCCCCAGCCCCCACTGCGCGATGTCGATGTGATGGGCGCCCCAGTCGCAGAGCTTGCCGCCGGAGTAGTCGAGGATGTATCTGAAGTTGTAATGCGTTCGCTGCTCGCAATACGGCGCCCACGGTGCCGGGCCGAGCCAGAGATCGTAATCAAAACCGTCCGGGACCGGGATCGGCGGGTGATTCCCCGTCGCCGCGCCCGGCGGCAGGCCCACCCGCACGGTATGCACATCGCCGATTCGGCCGTTGCGCACGAGTTCGCAGGCGAAGCGGAACCGCCCGTCGCTGCGCTGCTGGCTTCCGGTCTGGAACACGCAGCCGGATCGCCGCACCGCCTCGCACATGTCTCTTCCCTGCCGCAGCCACGCGGTCAGCGGCTTCTCGCCGTACACATCCTTCCCCGCCCGGGCGGCCGCGATGACAATCAGGGCGTGCCAGTGATCCGGTGTCGCCACGATGATCGCATCCACGTCGTCGCGGGCAAGGATTTCCCGGAAATCGTTATATGCATCGCACCCCTTGTAAGTTCCGCTCCGCGTCCGGCCGGCATGGAACTCATTCACCCGCGCCCGCGACTGCTCGCGTCTTGATCGATCGGGATCGCAGACGGCGACGACCTGCACCTCCGGCTTGTTGAGGAACCCGTTCAGGTTCGCGTTTCCCATGCCGCCGCAGCCGATCAGCGCCATCGTAATGCGATCGCCCGGCGCCGGGCGGCGCGCCGTCTCGGCGCCCCGAGCGCGGCGGGTCAGGACGTACGGCCCGGCGATCGCCGCCACTCCGGCCGCATGAAGGAAAGATCTTCGAGTATGCACGTGCATTCCGCCGGCTTTCATCACCGCATTCGCCCGTCTGTTCAACACGCACGACATCAGCGGCCGTCCCCGCCCGTCGCTCCGGAAGACGCAGCCGATGCCTGTCGATAAGTTTCGTAACTCTGCGCCAGGGCTCGGCGCGTCGGCGCATCGCCTTCACCGATGCGGAGCCGATAACGCAATATCAGCGTCTCCCCCGCCTCGATCTCTGTTCTCGGATACGCCCCGAAGCGCCCGTAGTCGCGATACGCCGAATACACCGTCGGCGAGGGATTCCGCGGGTGGTTCATGTGCTGGACCCAGTATCGCTTACCGTTCAGGCCGAAGCTCATCACCGCCCAGGGCAGGTCAGTCTCCTTCCTCGGATCGACATCCTTCTCATGAAAGAGATACTTCGCCTTCACTTCCGGCGGCCCCTCGGCGACATCGTTGTGCGCGCGGAACTGAAAGCCCGCGTGTTCCGGATCGCCGAGCAGCAGCACATCGTCTCTTTCGGCCGTCAGCTCCGATCGAAAACCGATGACGAGCATCGCGCCGTCACCGCCACGTGTCACCCGTACCGTGCGTCGTTCGGCGATGACGATCTTGTCTTCGCCATCGCACCAGTGGATGAGCGCCGTCTGCCGCGCGGCTTCGGGGCCCGCGAGCAGCTCGAGCATGCCCGCGTGCCGTTGCGTGACGCCCTTCATGTGCCAGAAGTCGTATTCGCGCCCGTCGACGGTCAGACGATTCCAGCCGATGAACAGGCCGCGATGATGCGTGTACAGTCCGCCCGGCCCCTTGGTCAGCACATGCTCGCCCCGCGCGTCGAAAACGTGATGGTAACATTTATAAGTCTCGTGCAGTCGCTCCGGCGTCGAGGCGTCGTAGGCATGCATGTATCTCAGCACGCGTTGATCACCGTCCATCAGGTCAACCACGCCGTCCGACACGACGACCCATCGATACGACAGCGCGGCTGTCGCGCTCCCGTCTCCCTCATGCTTCGTCGCGCCTTCAGGTTCGTCGACCCTCGCCGGGGCCAGTCGGCCCGGCTCCCGCGCGCCGGTCGGCGCGGTGTTGGTCAGCGCATCGCCCAGGTCTGCGCGCATGGCCTCGGCCAGCCTGACGAGCCGCTCGACCACGTCGGGATGCGCATCGGCGACGTTCTTCGATTCGCCGATGTCGGCGGAGAGATCGTAGAGCTCGAGTCCCGTGCGGCGGCTGTAATCATACTTGCCGGGCGTCCCGCCCCGCCCCGGCTCGCGCCCCTCCATCGATCGGTACCGATGCGGAAAATGCAGCTTCCACCGCCCGCTCCGCATCGCCTCCAGGTCATTCCGATGATAATAAAAGAACAGCGCCTCGTGCGGCGAGCGCACGCCGTCGGCCGCCGTCATCAGAGTGAGAATGCTCTTTCCGTCAATGACGTGATCAGGCAGTGGCGCGCCGATCAACTCCGCCACGGTCGGAAAGATATCGATCGTCATCACCGGTTCCGCGCACACGCGGCCGGGAGGAATGCGGCCGGGCCAGCGCATGATGCACGGCACCCGCACGCCTCCTTCGAAGGTTGTGCCCTTCCCTTCCCGCAGCGGGCCGGGCGAGCCGGCATGATCGCCGTAGCTCAGCCACGGCCCGTTGTCGCTGGTGAAGATGACCAGCGTTCTCTCGTCGATCCCGTTCTCGCGAATGGCCGTGAGAATCTCCCCCACCGACCAGTCGATCTCAGCAATCACGTCGCCGTACAAGCCCTGCTCCGTGGCGCCCTGGAACTTGTCGGAAACGTGCAGCGGAACGTGCGGCATCGGATGCGCCACGTACAGAAAGAACGGCCGCCCGCGGTTGCGCTCGATGAACGCAACGGCCCGCTCGGTGAAGCGGG
>JAXHTH010000194.1:0-2057 GCA_034211115.1 Planctomycetota bacterium
GGGATGGATTCGCCCAGCCACATGAAGAGCTGGACGTGGCTCAAGGCCGTGAAGCCGTTCTCGTAAATGACGGCGATCGCCTCTTCGTTTCGCGCCACGGGCTTGACGCCGAGGCAGAGGGCGCCGGCCGCCTTCGCCCGCTCCACGGCGTGCTGGAGCAGTTTGCGGCCAATCCCCTTGCCGCGGTGGCGCGATGAGACGACGATCGGCTCGATCTCCGCCTGCTGCTCTTGCTCGATAAGCGAGACGAGCCCCACAACGTCGCCCCCGACAGTGGCCACCCATATCCTCTCCGGCCCCACCTTCGCCAGATGGTCATCGAACTCCAGGCCGGGATTGTCGCCTCCGATGGAGGGATCCTCGTAGATCTCGCGGTGCCGCTGAACCATCTCGGCCCACAGCGATCGGCACGCGTCCCGATCGGATGGCTGATAACCGCGCACGCTCATGGCTCGCCTTCCTGAACTGCGCTGTTGTGTGGAGTCGATGAGCACCGATCAGCTTCGGCGCGAATCGTCGTCCGCCGCACCTTGCTGTCAGAAAGCATCCGGGCTTCGGGAGGTGGAGTCTACCGGAGTCGACTGCACAATGATCGCCACGATCACCAGCCCCGGCGGATAGGGTCGATCGCGACGGCAGGGGCCGTCACGTCACGGAGATCGTCGGCTGGGTGAGGTCGCCGCGCATGGAGGCGAGGGAGACCTGGGCGGCGACATTCTCCACGATTGCATCGAGCTCCTTCGCCAGCGTCTCGTTGCCTTCCCAGTTGCGCTGGGGAGCGCCCTCATCGCTGTTGGCGCGGAGCTCCATGTGGATGGGAACCATGCCGAGGAAGGGCACGCCCATCGACTGGGCGAGGGTCTGGGCCCCGCCGCGGCCGAAGATGTCGTACTCCTTGCCGTCGTCGCCCACGAAGTAGCTCATGTTCTCGACGACGCCCAGCATCTCCACCCCGAGTTGACGGAACATCTGCACCGCCCGGCGGGCGTCGTCCTGGGCCACGCGCTGCGGCGTGCAGACGATGACCGCCCCGGTCAGGGGCAGAAGCTGGGTGAGGGTGAGGGGGACATCGCCGGTGCCGGGGGGAAGGTCGACGATGAGATAGTCCAGCTCGCCCCACTCGGTCTGGGTGGCGAGCTGGCGGAAGGCGTTGTGGGCCATGGGCCCGCGCCAGATGAGGGCCTTGTCCGGCTCGACGAGCTTGCCCAGGCTCATGGCCTTGATGCCGTGCGCCTGGAAGGGCACGATCATGTCGCCGGCGACCTGGGGATTGAGCGATTCCAGGCCGAGCATGGTGGTGATGGAGGGGCCGTAGATGTCCCCGTCCAGCAGGCCGGTCTTCGCGCCCTGCCGGGCGAGCCCGACGGCGAGGTTGACGGCGACGGTGGACTTGCCCACGCCTCCCTTGCCGGCCCCGACGGCGATGACGTGCTTGACCGCGGGCAGGGGACTCTCCTCGCCCCGCACACGCTCATTGGCCTTGCGGACGTCGGCGGTGAGCTCGATATTGATCGCACCGACGGGCTCGCCGTGCTCCTCGCCCCAGGCCCGGACCGCCTGCTCGACGTCGGCTCGGATCTGGTCCTTGAGCGGGCAGGCGGGGGTGGTCAGTTCGATGACGATAAACGCATCCTCGCCCTCGACGCGGACATCCTTGACCATGTTGAGGCTGACGAGATCCCGATGGAGTTCGGGATCCTGGACGGTGCGGAGAGCATCGCGAATCTGCTCGGTGGTCAGGGCCATCGGCTCGTCTCCAACTGGAATGCGAGGAGTCCAATGCTAGGCAGGTGGTGGGCGGTGAGCCGGATCGCCGGGTGAGGGCCTCTCAATGCAGCAGGCGATCGGCCGGCATGGTGCGCTGCGCCGCGTAGGCATCGATCCCGAAGGCTTCGACGATCCGCATGACGCGGCGCTCCTCATCCTCGCCGATGCGATCGCGCCAGCGGCGCAACAGATATTCGGAATCGTTCATGCGGCTGGCGGTGCTGGGGGTGATCGTCGCGGAGGGCCGCTTCATCTGCCCGACGTCGACGCGATGATGCGGCAGATGAAGC
>JAXHTH010000195.1:0-15233 GCA_034211115.1 Planctomycetota bacterium
GGCTGCGCGAGGCGCTGGCCCGCGCAGCCGCGTCGAAGGCGCCGCGTTCGGATTGTCCAGGAACGAGGAGATCACCTCCCGATCCGCCTCGGGCAGGCGTTCCAGCCGCTCGAACGCGCGGCGATACCACGTCGCCGCGTTGCGCTCGTCCCCGCCGGCGATCGCGGCCATCGCGGGCAGGAGGCTGAAGACCAAACACAGAAGAACAAGCCGCCGAGGCATGAGGTTCCCCTTTGTGAATCGCGCACACGCCGCACCACACCGACAGTACCCTATACGCTCATTCCTTTCACGACGTCACCGCGGAGAAAACGCCATGACCTCCACGCCCGGTTTCATCCCGTTTCAGCCCTACCGGCCGGAGGCGCCCCCGGAAGAGGCGGCCGGACGATTCTGCGAGATCATGCGCCGCCGGCGGTCGGTGCGGATGTTCTCCGAGAAGCCGGTGGATCGGGCGGTGATCGAGCGCATCATCGCCGCGGCGGGCACCGCCCCCAGCGGGGCCAACAAGCAGCCCTGGCGCTTCGTGGCGGTGCAGGACCCGGCCCTGAAGCACGAGATCCGACTCGCGGCCGAGGAAGAGGAGCGGGCGTTCTATCGTCGGCGGGCCGGCGCCGCCTGGCTGAAAGACCTCGCCCCGCTGGGCACGGACGAGCACAAGCCGTTCCTCGAGCTCGCCCCCTGGCTCATCGCCGTGTTCAAGCTGATGAAGGACGTCGATGCCGCCGGGCGTGAGTCGGAACAGGTGTACTACGTGAACGAGTCGGTGGGGATCGCGGTGGGGCTGCTCCTCGCCGCGGCCCACCACGCCGGGCTCGCCACCCTCACCCACACGCCCAGCCCGATGAAGTTCCTCGCCGAGATCCTCCGCCGGCCGGACTACGAGCGGCCGTACCTGCTCATCCCCGTCGGCTACCCGGCCGAGGATTGCATCGTGCCGGACATCCATCGCAAGAAGCTGGAGGAGATCATGGTGGTGGACAGAGGGTAAACGCCGAAAGCCGAAAAGCTGAAAGCTGGAATGACGGTGGCACGGGCGTCCCGCCCGTGCGGAGCAGGATTCCGGGGGCCGGGTCTTCGCGGGCCACGTGGCCTTCCGCTTCGCTCCAGGCCGACGCCACCCGCCCAGCTTCCTTGGATCTCATGCTACCATTGGTGATCAGACAGAGCACCACCATGAGCATCTGGATCTGGATCCTGCTGGGACTGATCATGGTAGTGGTTGTCTTTATTGCCGCGAATGGTGTTCTCTCCTGGCTCGGGTGGCACGTCGGCTCGACGGTCAGTCTGACAAGAATCGCCGAGCCAATCTGGACGCTTGTCCATGCAGGGCATGGATACGCCAAGCTGCGCCTCGAGAGTGAGGCGCAACCGCAGCACCATGTTGATCTGGTCAAGACGACAGCTCGCAAGAGGCAAGCGTGTGTTCGCGCCATTGCTCGTGTACGAGTTGCCAATCCGACCGAATTCGACATCCTGAAGCGTCTGCTCGCACAAGAGGAACTGAGCCACGAACTGCGGAATCGAAGGAGGTACAAGATCGTTCTCATTGAGAGCGACGCTAACGCCAAGTCTGTAGAGCGTGTTTGTCGGCTGTTCTTTGAGGATTTGTGGGGTCTTCCTCCCGCATCAGTGATGCGGTGTCGTATGATCGGGGGCTTCGATGCACCGACCGTCCTAAGGAACCCCCACACCATGTTGCTCTTGTGAGCTTATGGAGGCGGGTGAGCTTCAAGCGCGGGGGCGGTGCTCCCCTCTCGGGGGCCGGGTCGCGGCTACACAGTCCCTTTCCGGGGGGCCGCACGGGCGGGACGCCCGTGCCACCACTGAAGCGCCGGGCCGCAGATCACTCGTCGGGGCAGTCGCCCCAGGCGCCGAGGAGGGCGAGGAGGTCATCGGTGTCGACATCGCCGTCGTCGTCGACGTCACCTTCGGGTCCGCTCGTGCCCCACGCGCCGAGCAGGACGAGCAGGTCGGCGGTGTCCACCACGCCGTTGTCATCGAAGTCGGCCGGGCAGGGATCCTCCAGCGGGGTGACGGTGATGGTCATGATCCCGTCGCCCTGCGCGCCGTACTTGCCGCCGATGCGGATCTGGAGGTTCCACTCCTGCGGGCTGATGAAGGTCACCTCCGACTGCTCGCCGCAGAAGTCGTCGTTGCACGCGATGACCTGACCGCTGCCGGTCGGGCAGCCGGCGTAGACGGCGAGCTTGGTGTCGAAGTCGCTGCCGCACAGGCTGACCGTGATCTCGGCGATCTGCAGCGGGTTGAACCGGTACCAGATGTCCGACTCGATGTGCGAGTAGCCGTCGAAGGTGCAGTCATCGGGCTCGTCCGGGCCGTCGGTGGTGGCATCGACGTTCGAGAACTCCGTCACGCCCTCGTAGACCTCGATGTTGCTGCCGCAGTGATCGGCGGCGGGCCCGTCGGGGACGGTCAGCGAGGCGACCTGCGTGCCCCAGACGTTGTTCGCGTGGCCGTATTCCTGGATCGTCCACATCGTCGTTTCGTCGACGGGATCGAGCGAGCAGAGGCTGTAGTCGCCCCAGCGGTTGCGGCCGTAGCCGTCAATGTTGTTCTGCGCGCCCTCGCCTTCGCGGTAGAGGACGGGGTCGGCCATCATCTGCGGCGCATCGTTGTAGCGCCGGCCGGTGTAATACGTCGCGGCATACTGATCCTCGTTGCTGCCGGTGAAGCCCATGACGGCGTCGCCCTGGGCGTTGACGGTGATGGACGGGAAGAAGTAATGCAGTGACGAATCGAGGACGGTGCCGCCCTGGGCGAGGGCCATCTCGGCGACGTCGACCCGATACCACCGGCAGGCGGCGCGTCCGTTGTAGCCGATCGTGTGCGCGGTCCAGATGGAGCCGTCCCGGTAGACGGCGTTCATGAGGCGCGGGCCGACGGTGTCCAGCGGCGTGTTGCTGCCCAGCGCCGGCGCATCGGGCGGCGAGGCGTGCGAGGGAATCTCCACGAAGGACGGCCCGCTCAGCTCCGGCTCGGTGAGCGGGCCGGTGAGGAGGCGGACCTTCAGGTTCGCCCCGCCGCGCGAGATGAAGTACTCGCCCTCCGCCGAGCCGTAGGTGTGCACGGGCTGGATGGCGCCCTCCCACGGCAGGCCGCGGAAGGCGGTGACGGTGCCCAGGGAGGGCGGGTCGTCGATGAGCGGCTCCTTGTCGATGGCGAAGATGCTCATCGTGTTCCCGCCGCCGACCATGTAGGCGCTGGTGTACACGCCGAACTCGTCCACGCCCAGGGTGGGATAGTCCGGCCAGCGGCCCGCGTCCGAGCCCTGCGAGACGGTGAAGTTCGTCTTGAACCAGTCGCCCGTCGGATCATCCGTACTGGAGACGGCGAGGAAGATGCGGGAGGAGAAGTCGGTGATGAGGACGATCCATCGCCCGCTGTGCTGATCGTAGAGCACGCGGGGATCGCCGCTGGAGCCGGGCAGGAACGCGCCCAGCGTGGCCGCGATGATCTCATCGCCCGTCTCCCTGTCGAAGGCGGCGATGACGCGGTTGACCACGCTGAGGAAGTGATTGGGGCCGACGGCGCCGCAGGTGTCGGGCGGATAGGACCACTGCCCCTCATCGCCGCGCCGGATGCCTTCGAAGGTCGAGAGCAGTTCGGGCGTCGTCGCCGCCCCCATCGGCATGGCGGGGAAGCCCTGGGTCTCCCGTTCCTCGTCCGCTTCGGCGCCGGGCGGGGCCATCGGCGCGTGCACCGCGTCGCCGTCGGTAAACGGACCTGTCCCCGTTTCCCAGGTGAGGCCGGCGTAGTTCGAGCCGGTCAGGACCTGTCGGTAATTCGTGTCTTCGAAATCCAGCACGACGGGCGCGGGCGCCGCTTGGCCGCGCCGCGGCAACGGGGTGAAGGCCAGATCATCCAGCGCGTACCAGCCGCCGCCGTTGAGGACGGGGCGCGATTCGAAGACGATGCGATCGACCGCCTCGAGATCGATGGCGAAGAAGGACGGCGTATCGTCGATGTCCTCGAACCACTCCGTGACCGCGACCTCGGTTCCCTCGCGATATCCGATCGCGCGCAGGCCGGTCGTCCACGCCCCGCGACCGGCCTGGCCGGCGACGTGGACGCCTTCGACATCGACGAGCCGGCCGAAGCCGATGCCCATCGAAGTGTCGCCCCACTTGTTGGTGATGTAGTGCGCGCCGGAATGCGGGTGATACGTCGCGCCGCGGCTGGGAACCACCCACACGCCCTGCGCGCCGTTGCGGCCGCGGGAGCCGTTGCCGGCATCGGCGGGGCGATTCAGATCGCGGAGCAGGACGGCGTCCCAGCCCTCGACGATGCCCGGGCCGTAGGCGGACGGATCGATCCGCTCGCCGGAAACGGTCGTCGCGGCCCGGGCGGGCGCGGGGATGAACAGCATCGTGAGCAGGACGGACAGACGGACGGCAAACGTGGCTCGTGTCTGGGTCGACATTCGGGTTCTTCCTCCGTGGGGACGCGGGCCTCGACCGGCGGTGGGGCCTGGTTCAGTCGTCTTTCCCAAACGACTCCCCCGCGCCAGGCGCGGCGGGCCTCGGCGGCCGCCGCACGCCATGCTATCGGTTCGCAGAGCCGGGTGACAAGGATCCAAACCGCCGAAAAAGGGCTCGGAGATGGCCGGGGCGGGGACTATCGGACACGTGGGGCGGCCGCCGGGATGGGAAGTCACCGGGAGCGTGCGACGCCGGGCGCGGCGGCGGGGGCTGAATCCGGATTCGATGGTCCGGTTGCCCCGGTGTCAGCCCTCGGCGAGCTCGGCCGTGTACTCGCCGGCCGAGGTGATCGTCTCGATGATCGTCTCCGCCAAGGCGGGGTCGGTGACCGTCACCGCCGCCGACTCGTCCTCGTAGGAGACGTTGCACGTTTCGACGCCGTCCAGGCGGCTGACGACGGACGTAAGCAGGTTCGCGCATCCCTCGCAGTGCATGCCGGAGACGTCGAAGTGCAGGACGGTCGTCTCGACGGGCTCGGACGCGGCGGCGGTCGTCGCCGCCGGCTCCGCCGGGGCTTCCTCGCCGGTCTCACCGCAGCCGGGCAGCGAGAGCCCGGCACAGAGCAGCAACACCATCATCGGGACGACGAAATCCGGCTTTCTCTTCCGGCGCATGAGTCTGTCTCCAGGGAGTTCGATCGGGCGGGCAAGCATAGCGCGTCCGGCTGAATCGCGTCGAAGCGGGCGTCAGGCCTTGATGATCTTCGCCTTGCGGAACGGGCGGCCGAGGGTGGCGGCCGCATCGGCGCCCATCCAGTCTTCGAGTATGGCCGCGTAGATGCAGCGGAAATCGACGTTGAAGACGAGATCGCCCTGGTCGAGACGGGCCATCGAGGGATGATCGCCCAGCACGCCCGGCCGGACCGGGTCGCCGACGAAGTACATCGGGGCGGCGGTGCCGTGGTCCGTCCCGCCCGAGGCGTTCTGCGCCACCCGCCGGCCGAACTCGCTGAAGACCATCGTCAGCACGCGGCCGGCGTTGTCCTGCGCTTTGAGATCGGCGTGGAAGGCCTTCAGCGCGCCGGCGAGCTGCCGCAGGAGACTGGCGTGCCGGCCGGCCTGGCCCGCGTGCGTGTCGAATCCGCCCTGCGAAACGTAATAGACACGCGTGTTCATCCCGCCGCGGATGAGGGCGGCCACCGTCTGAAGCTGCGCGGAAAGCGGGTTGCGCGGGTAGGACACGAGCGGCCGCTGCGCCACCGCCTTGCGGATGCGATCGGAGGAAACCTGCGCATTGAGCGCGGTGCGCATGAGGAACGCGCGCTGGCTGTCGGGGTCGATGTTCGCGGGCGGTTCGGCGCGGTTGATCCGGTCGTAGGGTGCCTCGAGCGACTCGTGCACGTCCTCGCCCAGCCATCGGAACAGCTCGGCGTTCTCGAAGCTCACCGGCCGGTTCGTGGCGCCGAGGAGGGCGCGCGGCGCGGTGCGGCCGATCGAGACCGCGCCTTCCGGATCCGGTTCGCCTTCGCAGGTATGGTCGAAGTACCGGCCGATCCAGCCGTCGCCGCGCGCGTTCGGGTCGGCGGTGTGCCAGATGTCCATCGACGTGAAGTGCGATCGGTTGGGATTGGGATAGCCCACGCCCTGGACGATGGACGCGGCGCCGTCGTCGAAGAGGTCCTTCAACTCGGCGAGGCTCGGGTGCAGGCCGAGGCCGGAGGCGGGCTGGAGGGGAAGCGCGCGCGAGCCGGAATCGACGCCCGACGCGTTGGGGGCGGGGACGGCCAGGCCCGGGCGCAGCTTGTAGTACTCGCTGCTGCCGTAGGGGATGACCGTGTTCAGCCCGTCGTTGCCCCCGCTGAGCTGGACGATGACGAGCACGCGATCTTCCGGCACGCCCGGCCGATTGGACAGCAGCGACCCTTCCGGCGGCGCCAGGGCGCGCGCGGACCGCTCGATGAACAGCGGGGTCGTCGCGGCCAGCGAGAGGAAGGTCAACCCCCGCTGAAGGAACAGGCGCCGCGTGCAGAGATGATCGGGGTGTCCGGTGGTGTCGTGCATGGGGGGTTGCTGTTGGTTGTTGGTTATTGGTTCCTGTTGGAGCCGGGCCCTGTGCGCCCGGGATCGTCATCGAGGCTCAATGCCGAGATGACGATGTGATCTCCAAGCCTCCACGCCCTCAAGCCTCCAGGTCTCCAAGCCTCAGGACTCACCGCTCACCCAAGCTGATACTCCGGCATGGCGGTGATGAGAGAAAGTACGCCGAGGAGGACGGTGTTGTCCAGCCGGTCGCCGGCGGATGTGATGAACCGCTGGATCGTCTCGATCCGCTGCGGGTCCGGCTCGGTGTTGAGGGCAAAACGAAGGAGTTCCCGGGCGACCTCGCGCGGTGCCGGCGTGGCGGCTTCCGGAAGCAGATCGGCGAGGAGGCGCCGGACATCGCACGGCTCGCCGTCCGCGCCGCCCGGTCGGCGGCCGGTGAGCAGGTACAGCGCCGTGTTCTGCCGGATGAAGAGCGTGGACGTGTTGATCCACGCCCGTCCGCCGTCCCACCCTTTCACCGAGGGCGGGTGGAAGAGGTTCTGCCCCATCAGGTCGGTCGCGGCGAGCAGGGTGCGGAGATCGCGCGGCGGGGCGCTCAGCGACCGGATCGTCTGCACGATGAGCTGGATCGGGCTCTTGATCTGCGCCGCGATGTTCGCCTCGTCGTAGAAGTGCTCCGACTGAAACAGCCGGCGGAGGACGGTCCGCACGTCGTGCCCGCTGTCGCGGAACTTCTGCGCCAGACGCCGGATGAATCCCTGCACGTCCTCGTCCGGCCCGTCGGGCAGGTCGTTGACGAAGTAGCGATACAGCTTGAGGCAGATGAACTCGCTGACGTAGTCGAGGGAGAAGATGATGTTGATCAGATCATCGCCGTCCCAGTTGCCGATGCGTCCGAGGATGCGCTTCGGCTTGTCGTCATGCATGCGGGGGCGGAAGACGAAGGTGTCGTCGTTGAAGGTGTACCCGGTGAGGGCGCGGGCGGCCTCCTTGATGTCGTGCTCGGTGTAGCCGTGTCCCTCGCCGAGCGTGAACAGCTCCATCAGCTCCCGCGCGAGGTTCTCATTGGGGTGCTGCCGGCGGTTCTGATTGTTGTTCAGGTACCGCAGCATCGCCGGGTCGCGGATGATCGCGTGCACGAGCCGCTTGAAGTTGCCGACCGCATGCGCGCGGAAGAGCTGGTTCTGCACGAACATGTGGAAGCTGTCTTCGATCCCTCGGTAGGCGGTCGCGAAGTGGCCGTGCCAGAAGAGGGTCATCTTCTCCTGCAGCGGCCGCGGCGTGTCGATCATGCGCTGCAGCCACCACTGCTGAATCTCGGCCATCTGCCTGCGGTCGGCGCGCTGGCGGCGCTGGCGCTCCCTGCGGTATCGATCGACGGCGGCCTCGTCGCCCTGTTCCCTCGCCCGGCGCAGGGCGCTGCGCTCCGCCGCCGTGGGCGGGCGCATGATGGTGTGATCGAACGCATCGGGAAGGACGGGTTCGACCGAAACCTCGCCGTAGTCGACGAGGTGATCGACGGCGTCGTCGAGGCCCATCCCGACCAGCGCGCGAACTTCGACGGGCGTTCCGCCGAACCCGGCACGATTGAGCAGGTGCCGGGCCTCGCGGACTCCGAAGCGATCGGGCTTCAGCTTGGTCAGGGAGCGGATCGGCATCGGCCGGGCCTCTTCGCCTTCGGCGCGCGACATCGTCGAACAGGTGAATCATACTTCGAGGCCGGGGCCGATCCAGAGGAATCGAGTGACTGGACCGGCGCGCGCATCATCGCCGCCCGGGGACAGGCGAATCGATGCGCGTAAAGACGATTGCGAGATCCGGTGAGTTCATTCCGAAGCGTGTTACGCCGCAGGCGGCGTCGGGGGCGTCGATCGGGGGCCGGTGATGAGGCATGAAGTGTCAAACCCGCGCCGGCTCGGCGTCCTCCAGCGCATCGACCGGCGCGTCCTCGGGCGTCGCCGGTTGCAGTCGCGCCTTGAGGCGCAGGGCGTTGCCGACCACGGTCACGTCGCTGCATCCCATCGCGATGGCGGCGATGAGCGGGCCGTGCGGCCCCAGCAGCCCCAGCGCCGCGACGGGGATCATCGCCACGTTGTACACGAACGCGAAGAAGAGATTCTGCTTGATCGTCTGCAGGGTGCGGCGGGCGAGGTCGATCGTCTCCGGCACCGCCGCCACCCGGTCGCCGGGGATGACGACGTCCGCCGATTCGATGGCGATGTTCGTCCCCGACGCGATGGCGATGCCGAGGTCGGCCTGGGCGAGGGCGGCGGCGTCGTTGATCCCGTCGCCCACCATGATCGTCCCCGCCCCGCCTTCCTCCACCAGCGCCTGCTTCGACTCCGGCGTCGCCTCGGCGTGAACCTCATCAGCGTCCAGCCCCAGCGATCGGCCGACGGCCTCGGCGCGCTCGCGCTGATCCCCCGAGAGCATCGTCACCGAAAGGCCCAGCGCGCGAAGGCGCTCGATCGCCTCCTTCGCATCCGGGCGCGGGCTGTCGGAAACGGTCAGCGTGCCGAGGAGGACATCATCGGCGAGGACGCGGCAACTGGCCGATTCATCGCGCAGGACCTGCACGGTGCGTCCCTCGACCTCGCCCCGCACCCCCTCGCCGGGCAGGGCGCGGAAGCCGCTGACCGGCCGCAGCTCGATGTCGCGCGCGTAGGCGGTCTGGATGATCGCCCGGGCGATGGGATGCTCGCTCACCGCCTCGACGGACGCGGCCAGGCGAAGCAGTTCGTTTTCACTCGCCGCGTTCCCGGCGAGGTTGATCTCGGTCACGGACGCCCGTCCGGTGGTGAGCGTGCCGGTCTTGTCGAAGATGACGCGCTTCGCGACACCGGCCCGCTCGAGGGCGGCGGCGGACTTGACGAGAATGCCCCGCTTGCTCGCCGCCCCGGCCCCGACCATCACCGCCATCGGCGTGGCCAGCCCCAGCGCGCAGGGGCAGGAGATGATCAGCACCGTCACCGACGCGATCAGCCCCTCTGCGGCCGAGCCGAAGATCGACCAGCCGATCATCGTCAGGGCGGCGATGCTCAGCACGGAGGGGACGAAGACGGCGCTGACGCGATCGGCGAGACGCTGGATGTCCGCCCTGCTCGCCTGCGCCTGCTGCACGAGCCGGGCGATGCGGGAGACGGTGGTGTGCCGTCCGTCGACGTCGGCTTCGATGACGAGCCGGCCGGTCATGTTGAGCGAGCCGGCGACGGTGTTCTCGCCTCGCGTCTTCCGCACGGGCAGCGCCTCGCCGGTCACGACCGATTCGTCGACTTCCGCCTCGCCGTCGACGACGAGACCGTCCACCGGCACCCGGCCGCCGGGACGGACGAGGATGCGGTCGCCGGGCCGGATCTCGCCGCTGGCGATCGTCTCGGGCCGGCCGTAGGCATCGAGCCGCTCGGCCTCGTCGGGCTGGAGTTCCAGCAGTTCGCGGACGGCCGAGCCGGCGCGGGCGGAGGCCCGCGCCTCCAGCCAGTGGCCGAGGGAGATGATGCCCAGCAGGGCGGCCGCCTCGCCGAAGTACAGCGGCTGGCCCAGGTCGCGGCCGAGCAGGCGGCTGACGAACACGACGAGGGAGAAGACGTAGGCCGCCGTCGCCCCCATCGAGATGAGCGTGTCCATGTTGGTGGTGCGCCGCATCGCCGCCCTCGCGGCCGAGCGGTAGAAGCCCGCTCCGGCGGTGGCGAGGACGATGGTCGAGCCGATGAGCATGACCCAGGCCACCCACGGGGCGGCGACGGTCCAGTGCAGGATCGCCATGGGGACCCAGAGTCCCAGCCCGACGATGGCCCGCCGCCGCCACTGCCGCTCGGCGCGGATCTGGCGGAACTCGATCTCGCTGCGGACCTCGGCGGGGGCGGGGGCTTCCTCGAGGGGCTCGGCCCCGTAGCCCCGGGCCTCGATCACCCGGATCAGGGACTCCGCATCCAGCGACGGCCCGCTGATGGTGGCCATCGCCTCCGTGACGCTCACGCTCGCCTCGCTCACCCCCGGCTGGCCCTCGACGGCCCGCTGGACGGCCGCGGCACAGCCGGCGCAGCTCATCCCGGTGATCCGCAGGCGGAGTTCTTCTGACGTGTCCTGAGGGATATTCGGGCTCGCGGTCTGGGTCATGGACCGATTCGTGACCTCCGTTGGAACAATAGGAAGCCCGGAGACGTCATTCCGAAAAAGGGAGGGCGGCGCTGCGGCGAATCGGCGATCATCGCTTGTCCCGCGGCGTCGGGGTGACGATACTTATGAGACCGGCGATCTATGGGCCATGCTGAGCGACCAACCCGGACCAGCGGCCTGGCCGCGACGGCGACCACGCTGGTGGCGCTGGTGGCGGTGGCCGCCGCCGCGCCCGCGGTGCGGGGGGCGCCCGCGGCCCGGGTGGTCCCGATGGAGATGCTGGCGCCGTTGAACGAATCGGAGGCGGTGCGGGCGCTGGTGGGCGTGGTGGCCGCGGCGGCGCGGGATCTGCTCGCCCGCCAGCAGACGACGACGGCGCTGCTTCCGGCGGAGCTCGTCGCGCCGATCCGCGCCGAGCGATGCGTGATGGCCCCGCCGCCGATGCCCTCGCTCCGGCCTCCGTGCGAGCGGCTCGATCAGCGTCTGCTCGATCTTCCTCCGCCGGCCTGCTGAATCATCGTGAGCGAAGCACCGCGCTGCCGCGCTGCCGGAGCGATCCGTCCGGCCGGGCGGCGTGTCGACGATTCGGCAAAAACCACACAACACATCATCGCGTGAGGTGATTCATGGGCGTTCCTTTTGTCAGCCCGGCCCTGAAGAAGGTCTTCGGTACGCGCAACGAGCGGATGGTCAAACGCTATCTCCGCATCGTGGACCAGGTCTCGGCCCTGGAAGACGAGGTCAGCAAACTGACCGACGCTGAACTGCGGGCGAAAAGCGACGTGTTCCGACAGCGCATCCGCGACGGCGAGAAGGGCCGGGACATGATCCCCGAGGTCTTCGCCGTCGCCCGCGAGGCGATGGATCGCGCCGTCGGCGTGCGCAACATCTTCAACCCGGACCGCAACTTCGATCCGTCGATCCTGCCCGATCGGGCGCGCGAGCTCTACGAGCAGACGAAGGCGGAGATGGAGCGGACGGAGCCGGCCGAGCCGGTGGGCGAGTTTCTCGGCGCGGACAAGCCCGTGCCCGCGTGGCTGTTCGTGGACATCCCCCTGGAGGTGTACGAGGCGGTGCGGGCGGCGTATCCCGAGTCGCGCCCGCCCTTCCGCGCCAGGCCCTTCGACGTGCAGATCATCGGGGCGGTGGTGCTCTACGAGGGGCGGATCGCGGAGATGAAGACGGGCGAGGGCAAGACGATCGTCGCCCCGCTGGCCATGTACCTCGCCGCCCTGGAAGGCAAGCAGACCCACGTGGTCACCGTCAACGACTACCTCGTCCAGCGCGACCGGGACTGGGTGTTCCCCTTCTTCCGCGCGCTGGGGCTCACGGTGGGGGCGATCCATCCCCAGCACATGCTGGAGGAGACGGCCCGGAACATGGGCGATCGGCTCCACCAGCGCTTCCCCGAGCTCGACATGCAGGACCCGCGCTCCGTCTACCGGGCCGGGCAGCTTCTCAAGGTCGAGTCGTACAAGTGCGATGCCGTGTACGGCACGACCAGCGAGTTCGGCTTCGACTACCTCCGCGACAACATGAAGCTGTCGGTGGAGGAGCAGGTGCAGAAGCGGCGGGACTTCGCCATCGTGGACGAGGTCGACTCGATCCTCATCGACGAGGCCCGCACGCCGCTGATCATCTCGGGGGCCGCGCACCAGCACACGCCGCGCTACGAGATGGCCGACAACCTCGCCCGCCATCTCGTGCAGGTGCAGAAGGACTGGAACCAGGCCGATCAGCGCGTCCAGTCCTGCATGGTCGAGATCTCCAGCCTCGAGGGCGACATCCGCAACGCGCGCGACAAGGACAAGGCCGCCACCCTCAGGCAACGGCTGGAGAAGGCCCAGCAGCGGCTGCCCCAGCTCGAGGCCGAGCGCGACAAGTACACCCAGTACTACGAGGTCGAGCTGGACAAGAAGAAGGCGACCCTCACCCACGACGGGATCGCCGAGGCCCAGCGCAAGGCGAACATCGGCTCCTTCTACGTGGGCGAGAACATCGATCTGCCCCACCTGCTGGAGCAGTCCATCCGCGCGCATACCGTCTACCAGCGCGACCGCGATTACGTCGTCGCGCCCGAGGAGCCCGGCGGGCCGCTCTGCATCATCATCGTCGACCAGAACACCGGCCGGAAGATGATCGGCCGGCAGTGGTCCGACGGCCTGCACCAGGCGGTGGAAGCCAAGGAAGGCGTGCCCATCAAGCAGGAAACGCAGACGATGGCCACCATCACCATCCAGAACTTCTTCAAGCTCTACGGCCGCCTCGCGGGCATGACCGGCACCGCGGACACCGAGGCCACCGAGTTCTACGAGATCTACGGCCTGGACGTGGTGGTGATCCCCACCAACGAGCCGTGCATCCGCGCCGACTACAACGACGTGGTCTACATGTCGGTCAAGGACAAGTGGAGCTCGATCGTGGAGGAGATCAAGCGCTTCCACGACGTGGGCCGGCCCGTGCTGGTGGGCACCACCAGCGTCGAGAAGTCCGATGAGCTCTCCCACGAGCTCACGCGCCGCTTCAGCATCAAGCACGAGGTGCTCAACGCCAAGCTCGAGGAGGCGGCGCGGGAAGGGCAGATGATCGCCCACGCCGGCGAGCTCGGGGCGGTCATGGTCGCCACCAACATGGCCGGGCGCGGCACCGACATCGTGCTCGGGAAATTCACCCGCGAGGAGCTGCTCGAGCACTGGAAGCGGCGCGGCATCTGCCCCCGCGAGGTGAAGGCGGACATGGACGACGAGGAGATCATCGCCGCCGTCTACCGCCACATCGCCCCCAAAGAGCTGGGGATGAAGAAGAACGATCTCGCGTCGATGAGCGACGAGGAGATTCGCCTCGCCCTCCTCCGCAAGTGGGTCGTCGATCTCTGCTGGGTGCCGGAGAACAAGGCGAGATCGATGTCCGAGTCAGCCCTCCTCGAGGAGCTGGACAAGTCCGGTGGCTGCCTGCTCCATCGCCTGCGCATGTTCCGCAACGTCGAGGAGATGGGCGGGCTGCACGTGGTGGGCACCGAGCGCCACGAGTCGCGACGGGTGGACAATCAGCTTCGCGGGCGCTCCGGCCGGCAGGGCGACCAGGGCTCCAGCCGCTTCTTCCTCAGCCTCGAGGACGACCTGATGAAGATGTTCGCGAACAAGGCGACCCTGGGCGTGCTCAGCAAGCTGGGGATGAAGGAGGGCGACGCCATCGAGCATCCCATGCTCAGCAAGGCCGTCGGACGCGCCCAGCACAAGGTCGAGGAACGCAACTTCCTCATCCGAAAGAACATCCTCGAATACGACGAGGTGATGGACCACCAGCGGCACATCTTCTACGCCATGCGCCAGAACGTGCTGGAAGGCCGCGGCATCCGCGAGCTGATTTTCGAGCATCTCGAGGATTCGGTGAACGATGCGGTCTACACCTACCTCGATCAAGGCTACGTGCCCAACTGCATCGCCGAGTGGGTCCGCGAGCACCTGAACGTGTCGATCGATCCGGAGCGCATCCGCCGCAAGGACCGCGAGGACCTGCACAAGCTCATCCGGGTGGACGCCAAGGAGGAGGCGGGCAACGTCATCGAGATGACGATGGGCGAGTACATGCCCATCGAACTCGATCCCCCGGAGTGGGATCTCAAGAGCCTCGCCGACTGGGCCAACGCCAACTTCAAGGCCGACGTCAAGGTCTCCGAGCTGCAGCAGATGTCGCGGTCGGAGGTCACCAGACGCCTGCAGGACGCGGCGGACCGGACCATCGACGCCGCCGACCTCACCCCCCTCGATCAGTACATCACCCCCCTCTACGGCGAGCGCGAGCTCGTCAAGTGGGTCAGGAACAAGTTCGACGCCGAGCTCGAGCCCGAGGCGTTCGCCGGCCTCGAAGACCTGACCGAGGCCGTCGACCGGGTCATGGTCCGGGCCCGTGAGGCGTATGCCAGGCGCGAGCAGGTCTATCCCATCGACTTCGCGATCGACATGACCGGGGCGAACATGCAGCATGATCCGCAGTACGCGATCACGCAGTTCTGCGCGTGGGTCAAGGCGCGGTACGAGCTGGAATGGAGTCCCGCGGCGCTGCCGTCCTCTAATCCCGCCGAGCTCCGCCGGCTGCTGCTGGAGGAGGCGGAGCGCTGGGACGAGGATCGCATCGCGCAGCGCGCCGCCAGGGCCGTCGAGGCCGGCGCCTCGCCCGAGGCGCTCGACCAATGGTTCCGCAACAACTGCGCCGTGCGGCTGACCGACGAGGAGAAGAAGAAGGCGGCCGACGATCCGCTTGAGATGGCCAGGGACAAGATCTCCGGTCTGCTCGTCTCCGAGTTCACCCAGTTCGAACGCTGGGTGCTCCTCCAGATCATCGACCAGGCGTGGAAGGATCACCTCTACGCCGTCGACCAGTTGCGTGAATCGATCGGCTTGCGGTCCTTCAGCCAGCGCGACCCGCGCATCGAGTTCAAGCGGGAAGGCGCGCGGCTGTTCGAGGAGATGCAGCAGTCGATCCGGGACAAGGTGACGGACCTGGTCTTCAAGGCCAAGCTCACCCCGCAGGTCCGCCCGCCCCAGACTCCCCCGGCGGAAGAGCCCGCCCGGCGCCGCGCCGGGACGGGCCCGGACGGCCCCGCGCGCCGGGCGGCGCAGCCGGCGACCGC
>JAXHTH010000196.1:0-22558 GCA_034211115.1 Planctomycetota bacterium
CCGCCGGGCCCGACCTGGGGCTGGAGCTGGGCCACGCGGAAGCGGGCGTAGTTGTACTGCAGAAACAGGACCCGCTCCTCCTCGGCGGTGAGCAGCACCGTGCCGGGGTTGGCGTTCTTGTTCGCGGGCTGCTGCCGGCTGCTGGGCGTCAGATCGTCCATCAGCGGGCGGTACCAGCCCACGTCGGGCTTCTGGATGGACGGAGCCTCGTCATAGATACGAAACTCCGCATCCGGCTCGTAGAACGCCTTCGAGTCGATGAAGTCCATCGGCTCCGAGAGGATCTTCTGCAGCAGACGCTCATCGCTGTCCGAGAGCCCGGCCGTGGAGCGACCGCGGTCGGAGGCGTCGCGCACGAACACGCCGCGCCTCTGTCGGAGGCGTTCCAGGGGCGAGTTGGCGCCAATCATGGTCTGAAGCATTGTCATGGTTCCAGAACCAGGTTGAGAGAGACAGAGTGGGCGTGATCGCCGGGCGGCCGAGCCGCCTCGCAGGCCCAAGTTGCCTGCATCCGGGTTTTTGGCCCGTCAGAAGGGGTTTGAAACGCCCGCCGGCTACCGGATATACCCCCTTTGTCCATTATCTGTTTCGAACCCTTAGAGTAATTCTAAAAAAGTTTGCCCTCACTGTCCAGAGCGTTCAGACCCCCGCCATCGGGAATCTGATGGAATTTCCGCGGGTGGAAACCCGACGCGCGAGAGCCGCTCCTCGGCCGCCCGTTCGCCTCGGCGGTCGACCCCGATCATCGCGGGACCCATCGCGTCAGGCATCGTTCCCGCCATCCCGCGCGTGTTGTCTGGACGTTGACGGACCTGTCATAGACGACCTCCCTTCCCACTGGTTTCGATCATTTCGAGAAAACCTGATCGGCCGGGCGGGGCGTTTCTCGCCAAAACAGACCGAAACATCTGTCATTCAGCGACTTACGGGCTTCCTCCTCGTCGCCTCCGCGCTACTCGCGCCCCCCGCCGCTCAGGTCGTAGACCCAGCCCTCGATGGCCCGATCGTACTCGACCAGCTCCGCGTCGGTGAAGAAGAGGGCCAGCTCCTTCTCCGCGCTCTCGGGGCTGTCCGAGCCGTGGATGAGGTTGAAGCTGTTGGAGACGCCGAAGTCGCCCCGGATCGTGCCGGGCTCGGCGTTCGAGCCGAAGGTCGCTCCCATCATCGTGCGGCAGATGCCGATCGCGCCCTTGCCGCGGAGGGCGAGGACCAGCACCGGGCCGCTGGTCATGAAGCGGACGAGGCCGTCGTAGAAGGGCTTGCCCCGGTGGACCTCGTAGTGTCGGGCCGCCAGGTCCGGGCTGATGAGCATCATCTTCGCCCCCACGATCTGCAGGCCCTTGTTCTCGAATCGGCTGATGATGGCGCCCATCAGCCCTCGCTGCACGGCATCCGGCTTCAGGATGATCAGGCTCGTTTCCACGATGAGGCCCTTCTCTGGCGGTTCGGGTGCGGCCGGGCGCCCGCGCCGGCGGCCGAAACGGGGCGAAGAGGATAGCGATACTTCCTCCGGCCGGGAAGGACCAAAAAGGCGAAAAAGCGAGATGCGCACCGGCCCCGGACTCATCGCCACGCCGGCGGCGTCCCAACCCCGGCTCCGGCCCGATCAGCGGCCCATGACGAACAGGACCAGGATCCACACGATGGGCACCCAGAACACCAGCGACAGGGCGATCCAGTCCACCAGCGGCCTGAGCGGGGGCGGCACGAACCGCAGCGGGAGGCTCAGGGCCGCAAGCACGGGCAGAACCGCCCTGCCGGCCAAGGTGACAACGGATTGCAGATGGGCGGCCAGCCCGACCCCGATCGGCTCGTCATCCACGTCCACGGACGAGCCGGCATCATCATGAACGGGGTCGGCCGGGGGCTCGTTCACCTCCCGTGCGTCCGCCGCCGGGGACGGCTCAGGCGGCTCCGTTGACGGCTCGAGCGCCGCCGGGGTCTCATGGCTCCGTCGGGCGGGCTCACGCGACGGGAGCATCTCCGATGCCGATTCCTTGGGTGTGCCGACATCGGCGGCGCCGGCGGCTTGCTCCGCCGGCTGATCCGACGAAGCGCCGTCCACGGCCGGCGGGGCGGACGCGGCTCCACCGGCTGCCTCCGTCATCGATTCGGCAGATGGCTCGGGCGCGGATTCAGCCGGGGCGGTGGGAGGCGCTGCCGCCGAGGCCTGTCCCGGTGCATCCTCGGTCGGAGCGGCCGCCCTCGCCGGGCCGCGATCCGGGGACGACTCCTCCGGCGATGCCGCGGGCGACTCGGGAGACAGCTCGCCAGCCCGGCCTCTCTGCGCCTCGTCCGGCGTGGATTCCGCCTCGATGCCGACGACTTCCTCGACGGACTCGAACGAGGCCGCATCGGTGAGGGCCTGAAGGGCCGCGTCGGCGTCGGCGATCGGCTCGGCCGCGACCACTTCCTCCTCCGCACGCTCCGCCGTCTCGTCCGCCACGGGCGACTCCGGCGTCGCCTCGGGGTCGGGCTCCCCGTCGGGCACGGCGATGGCGTGCTCGTCGAAGACGTCATCGAGGACCCTGCTGACCACCTCGTAGCTTCCTTCGAGAAGCTCTTCGACGTCCTCGGCAAGGGCCTCGTCGATCTCGGCAAGGGTGGAATCACCGCCGGTGCCTTCCTGAGAATCGATCGGAGCCGATTCATCGCCCCTCGGAGTCGTGTCAGCGCTCGCCGCCGCTTGGGCGGTCCCGGTCAGAGGCGTCTCCGCCGCCTCACCGAGTGCGGCATGCGACGGCTCGTGACCCGGCTCGTCCACCGCCTCCCCCGCGTGATCCGCGGCGTTGCCTGCCGCGATCTCCCGGTCTTCCGGCTTCGATGAGGCCGATGAGGACGCTCTCGCCGCGGGGGTGGGGGTCGTTTCCGCCAGTTCCGGGGCCGGCGGGGCCTTCTCGTCGGATGCCGATGCGTCCGGCTGCGGCTCATCCGGCGCCGCGGCCGATGACATCGGCCCGGCATGGCCGTCCGCGGGTTCAGTCGCCGTCTCCGCGGCCTCATCGCCCCCGGTCAGTCCCTCCGCCCGGGTCAGGGCATCGATGTCCGAGATGAGGCGGTTGATCTCATCATCGGAGCCGTCGTCAGCCTCAGCCTCGATGTCAGCCATCGAGTCGGCCATCGCGTCGATCACGTCCTCCGGGGAGGCGTCAGCGTCCCCGGCTGGAGGCGGCTGGCCCCTCGGGGTCGACCCGGCCTGCGGCGCGGCATCCTCCCCCGTCGGCGTGACGGCGTCCGCCTGATCGCGCGCTTCGGGATTGGGCTCGTCACGGTCGGACATGAGCACCTCGATGGGCGCCTGGCGGCGCGCTGTCCTGTGTTATCGGCGTGCGGGAACGGCCGCTGAACACAATCCCGGCCCCTGAGGGACCGCCCCGTCGATTGGGACGGATGATCCGGCCCACGGGAGGTCCGACGGGGATGTTCCCGTCGAGGCTCGCCGGCCCGCCCCCCCGTCGCCAGGCGGCACAGATCGGCCTGACCCAGACGCTTTATCCCACTGCTCGTGGAACGGCCGCCCCGTCAATCCGACCTTAAGGACATGCTGCACGACCCGACTCTCCACCGCGCCGCCGATCCGGAGGCGACCGGCGAGCGACGCGCGTCCGACCGCTCGGCCGGCTCGGGCGAGCTGGTCCTCTCCTGGTCGCACGATCGGGACAACACGATGCGCTACCAGCTCATTGACGTGGGTGACGGGGGGATGCGCATCCAGAGCAGCGTCCCTCAGCTCACGGGGACCATCGGCCTGGCCCTCCGCCTCCTTCCGGAAGGTGAGAAGCTCGACCAGACGGTGATGGTGGTCTGGGTGAGGCAGCTCGAGGACGGCCAGTACGACATCGGCCTCCGTTGCGTGTAGGCAGACAACCACGCCCGCGCACGCGCCCGACCCGGGCGGGCGCTCAGCGCGCCGCGCCGATCCAGGAGTGTCCCCAGTGGGCGAGGAGGGCGAGGAGGTCGTTGGTGTCGGTGACGCCGTCCGGCTCGCCCTCCGGGCCGGTGATGTCGCCCAGGCACCAGGCGGGCGGGCCCTCGCAAGCCCAGTCGGCGAGCAGGGCGAGCAGGTCCTGCACGTTGACGATGCCGTCCGGCACGTCATCGGGACCGGTGATGTCGCCCATCACGCCCACGTTATGGACGCCGAAGACGTAGTCGTTCTCGAGGATCTCCTCCTCGCCGCATTCGATGATCGGGTTGTCGAAGTCCGGCGAGACGAAGAGCCAATATGTACCCGGCTCCTCGATGTAGGTCTCCAGCACGCCGGTTTCACCTTCCTCGGTGATGATCCACGGCTGGAGGGCGCCGGCCATGTCGCTGCAGTCGCCGCTGCCCTCGTGGCCTTCCTCGTACTCGATGACGCCGCAGAGACACCTGAACTCGGCCGTCACCTCGAGCGTGATGTACCTCGGCGCATGGTCGGGGGTGAGGACGATCTCGTACCAGTCGGTGTCGCGGGTCGTGCCGTCGAACCAGGCGGTGCCGCAGACGACGCGCTCGGAGAGGATGGGCTCGAAGGCTGGCTCCATCATGCCGCATCCGCCGTTGGTGTTCTCGCCGCACGGCTCGTCTTCGGGGATCCCGCCGGGGGGGCACTCGAGGATCGTGGGGGTGTCGATGGTGAGGGTATACTCGCCGCCCGCGCCGGGCTCCTTGCTCTCCAGCAGCAGGTAGTAGTCGCCGGCGGAGAGGGACTGGAAGTGCAGGACGGACTGGAGCGCGCCGTCGCCGCAGCCGTCATCGTCGACGCCGAGGTCGACGCCGCAGCATTCGCCGCCGAGGGCGAGGACGGTGTCCCACTCCGCACCGCCGCACAGCGAAAAGGTCCACTCGCCATCGAAGGGGATGGTGACCTTGAAGTACTCATCCTCGCCGGGCAGGTAATCGCAATGACTTGGATTGTCCTCGATCGTCTGGCTGAAGACGGTGGGGCCGGTCAGCTCCCATCCGCAATCGCCGTAGACGGGGCACTCGACGGTGTCGCAGAAGGTGTTGACGCCTCGGAACCAGCCGCCGGAGTCCTCGCAGTGGTCCTCAAGGAGCCCGTCCTCGCAGGTTCCGTCGAGGAAGCAGCACGCGCCGACCGGCGGAAACTCAACAAGGGCGAAATCGTCGTAATAGGTGCTGTAGGGAGCGAAGTTACCCCACAGGTCCACGGCGCCGATATTCAGGATGCCGCCCCCGCTCACGCCTTCCGACCAGCTTTTGGCGGAGAGCAACTCGCCGTGGTAATAGATCCATTGCACGTCGCCCTCGAGATCGATGAGGACGGCAAGCTCGACCCACTCGCCCGTGACGAGGGGAAGCATGGCATCCTCGAACTCACTGACGATGCGGCCCGCTTCCGCATCGATCCGGAGTTGCGTCGACCAATTGGTGACGCCCCCTCCCCCTTCTTCCCATTGATTGAGCAGGATGAAGTAGGTCGCGCCGCCCGCGGCGTCGGCAGGGATGTACTGCCAGACGCGCATGCGCCAGAGCCCCTGATCGTAGCCGTTGAAGAGCCGGATCGTATCGTCACTCTCGTTGATCTCCAGCGAGTGGGGCTCGCTCCGCGCGCGGTGAGAGGTGACGCAGGCCGACCCCTGCCAGCCGCCGTACCCGTCGATGGGGCCTTCCGGATACGTGTCGAAGTTCTCAAACCAGTCTTCGGCGAAGACCGAACCGCCGAAGAGAACGGTGATGGACGCGGCCAGAACCGCCAGTCTCGTACCTCGCATTTGGAATCCCCCTTTCACTCAGCCGGCGAATGCGAAAGCGACGCTACGCGACCGTCCCCGCCCCGGGACGCGGCCGTCACATCCCGTACGGGCACGGCTCACAGACGCAATGTAACAGATGCCGGGCGCCATCCAAGCGGGAAAAGACCGGATCACAGAGTTTTCGACCGCCCGGGCGGCGCCGGGATCGCGGGCGGTCCCTGGCGGCCTCGTGGCCCTAATCGCTCTTCCAGAACCGCGGCGTGAAGAGCACGAGAATGGCGAAGATCTCCAGCCGGCCCAGGGCCATGAGCAGGCTGAGGACGATCTTGCTCGCATCGGAGAACCAGCCGTAGTTCTCGATCGCCCCGATCTTGCCCAATCCGGGACCGATCGTGCAGAGGGTGGCCACGGAGGCGGTGGCGGCGCTGGTGAAATCGCACGTCCCGTCGCCGTAAGCCTGCTCCAGGAGCATCACCGCGCCCGCCCCGAGCACGAACAGGAGGACAATGCCCACGAGGAAGGCGATGGCGCTGAGCTTCATGTCCGTGTCGACCTTGGCCCCGCCCACGCGGACGGGGCGCACCACGTTGGGGCGGAACGCCTTCTCCAGTTCCGCGATCATCACGCGGAACGCGATCCAGACGCGGATGACCTTGATCCCGCCCGCGGTGGAGCCGGCCGAGCCGCCCACGAACATCAGCATCACGAGCACCGCTTTGGCGAGGAACGGCCAGGCGTTGAAGTCCGCCGTGCAGAACCCCGTCGTCGTGTTGATCGACACCGTCGTGAACAGGCCCTGCCGGATCGAGCTGCCCAGCCCGGACTCGACCTGCTCGCCGTTCGTGAGCTGAATGGGCTCGACGCTCGCCCAGATCGAGGCGACGACAAGGATGGTCCCCACCAGCATGAGGGAAAGATAGACGCGCAGCTCCGTGTCGCCGAAGAACGTCTTCCACTTGCGCCGGATGAGCTGGTAGTACAGGCCGAAGTTCACGCCCGCCAGCAGCATGAACACGATGACGATCACATCCACCGCGAGCCAGTTCGTGTACGCGCCGACCGAAGCCGTGCGCGGCGAGAAGCCGCCCGTGGCGAGGGTGGCGAACGTGTGACAGCACGCGTCATACAGACTCATGCGCCCCACGATCCACAACGCCAGAATCTCGACCACCGTCAGCCCGAGGTAGATGTACCAGAGCACGCGGGCCGTATCCCGGATGTGCGGGCGCACGCCCTCCGGCTCGGGTCCGGGGGCCTCGATGCGGAACAGTCGCTTGCCGCCCACCCCGAGGGAGGGGAGGATGGCCACGAAGAGGAGGACGATGCCCAGCCCGCCCAGCCAGTGGGTCAGGGCGCGCCAGAACAGCAGGCTCGGCGCGACCGCCTCGATCGGATACGGATCGGCGCCGAGGACCGTGGCCCCGGTGGTGGTGAGGCCGCTCATCGCCTCGAAGTAGCAGTTGATGTAGCGCTGGAAGGGATGGCCGGCCGTCGCTTCGCCGGCCAGGTGGGCCCAGAGCAGAAACGGCGTGGCCGCGAGGGCCGCGCCGATCAGCCAGCTCAGGGCGACGATGAGCAGCGCCTCGCGCCGCCCGAGATGCGCCGTGGTCCGGCGCAGGCTCAGCCACAGCGCGCCGCCGATGATCATGCCGACGCCGGCGGCGAGGAGCAGGGCCAGCCGCGCCGGCCCCTCCGTCGCCGCCCCGGCCGTCTCGTGCACCGCGCCCGACAGCGCCATCACCCACACCGCCAGATCGCTGAGCAGCATGCAGGCGCTGAGCACGATGAGCACGAGGCCGAGTTGTTTGAAGACGAGTCGGAAGTTCAATTCGGCTCATCCCGCGTGGAACAGCTTGCGCAGCGCGCCCTCCCGGCCGTGCCGGCCGATGACCAGCAGCGTGTCGCCCGCGTCGATGGTGTCGTCCGCCTTGGGCACGTGCACGTCCCCGCCGTGCTGGATCGCCGCGATGATCCAGTTGGGGGAGAGATTGACCTCGCGCAACGGCTTGCCGAGCATGTCCGCGTGCTTGCCCACCCGCAGGCGGTAGACGTCGATGACGCCCTCCGCCAGCGAGGCGGTGCGCCGCAGCGGGCTTTCGTCCACGACGTTCTCGATCTCCTTCACCGCCACCCGGCGGGGGCTGAAGGCCTTGTCGATCCCCACGTGCGTGAGCAGGTGCAGGTAATTGGGCCGCTGGACCACGGCGATCGCGTTCGGCACGCCCATGCTCTTGGCCCACGCGCAGCCGAGGATGTTCTGCTCATCATCGTCCAGCAGGGCGACGAACACGCCCGCCTGCGCGAGGTTCTCATCCTTGAAGACCGTCTGATCGGTGGGATCGGCGTTGACCACGGTGACCCAGCCCAGCTTCTCGGCCAGCTCCTCGGCCCGCGGGCGGTCGGTCTCGAACAGGCGGATGGCGAAGGAGCGGTCGCGCAGCGCCCGGCAGAGCCACACGCCCATGGGCGGGCCGCCCATGATGACGATGCGCGTCCGGCCGACCTTCTCGTCGTGAAACAGCCGGCGGGCTTCCTGATAGACCGCCGCGTTGCCCACGAGGATGATGATGTCGTCCTCCCCGATCGCCGTCGTCCCGTCCGGGATGAACGAGCCGCCCTTGCGGCTGATCGCCGCCACCCGCGTCCCGCCCGGCAGGGGCAGGTCCATGAGCTTGCGCCCCACCGCCTGGGCCTTGCGGCTGACGGCGAACTCCTGCATCTCGATCGCCCCGCGCGCAAAGTCCTCGATCGCCAGCGCGCCGGGATTGCGCAGCGTGCGGGCGATGGCCATCGAGGTCGAATACTCCGGGCAGATGAGCTGATCGATGCCCAGGTGATCCTGGTAGTGCAGCCCGCGCTGCTCGAAAAAGGCGCTGTGGTGGACGCGGGCGATGCTCTTGGCCGCCCCCACGCTCTTGGCGATCGAGGCGCTGAGCAGGTTGACCTCGTCGCTGCTCGTGGCCGCGACGAGCAGGTCGGCGCTGCCGCAGCCCGCCTCGCGGAGAATGTCCGCCTGGGCGCAGTTGCCCACGATGGTCGCCACGTCCATCGTGTCCTCGATGGCGCGGAGGCGGTCGGGGTTGGTGTCGATGACCGTGATGTCGTTGTCGGCGGCGGCGGCGAGCACCTCGGCGGCGTGTGAGCCCACCTGACCGGCGCCGCAGATGATGATGTTCATGGCGAGGCGTCTCGGATCCGGCCCGAAGCGCATCAGGAGGCCCGATCAGGAAAGGGCGGATTGTACGTCACGGGCCGTTGACGGCCAAACCCCCGCCCGCTGACGGGGCGCAATCCACTGTCCCTGCGGATCTTATCGGTTGCGATCAGGCGCCCCCGGCGCCGGCGCCTTGACCTGCGCCATCACCTCCGGCGGGCAGAAGCCGGTCTTCCGCCACGCCTCGTAGAGCCGCGTTCCCCAGTCGTCGCTGCGGTTCTCCTCGGCGAGGAACTTGATGTACTCCCACGACACCGACTGGTACATCAGCCGCGCTTCGACGGTCGCCGTGCCCTCCGGCAGCCTGAGCGGCACATCGTCCCAGTGCTGGCCGTCGGCGTAGGTCGCCCCGATCGGCTGGCAGTTGTGCGTCTCGAACGCGGCGTTCGTGAACCCGCGCGGCGGGATGCGGTTGTCCTTCACGATCACGTCGTTCAGCACGAAGTGGAACGACTTGCCCGGCCTCTTGCCGTGTTTCGTCGCCTGCTCGGGGCTGATGCCCGGCAGGTTTTCGTAAATCCGCGTCGTCTCGGGATCCCGCAGCGATTCCACCATGACCGGCTCGCCGGACAGCGCATCGAGCTTCCCGCCGTACCGCCCGATTTCGCCGATCACCGCGCCGTTCGCATCGAGGTAGCGGGCATGAACCCACATCCGGCGCCCCTCCGGATAGCCGGTGGGGAGCTTGTGGCCCGTGAGATTCGTGATGCTCAGGACCGCGCGCCCGGGCTCGGGGAAGGTCAGCTCCAGCGTCGCGGCGGTGCGGAGCAGCTTCCGGGCGCGCTCCGCCCCGGCCGCGAGCGCCTTGCGGTCGATGTCTCCCGTCTCCCACAGCATGCCCGTCACTTCCTGAACCCAGGTCGATCCCCCGACCGGGCCGTGCATGACGAAGTAGTCGCGGTGCGGGCTGTTGAAGCGCGAGGCCTGCCCGCCGCCTTCCACGAGCGGATAATGACAGGACTGGCACGTACCCTTGCGGCCTTCATCGGCGAAGGCGCTCAGCGCCCATTCACTGTACGTGCGCTCGATGTGGCCGTAGGCGTGCGGCGGCTGCGTGCTCACATCATCGGCAAACAGCGGGTTCGAGACGTTGTGACACGTCGCACAGAGCGCGCTCGAGGCGTGGTACTCCGACTTCATGGTCTGGTGCGGCATCGCGCCGGTCGTGTCGGCATACGGGCCGCGCACCCGGTTGGCCGGATCGACGACCATCATCGCGTTGCCGTAGCCCGGCGGCACGTGCTCGATGAGACCCTTCGCCTCGTCGGAGAGCGGATCGACAAAGCGATGGCAGACATCGCAGCCCACGCCGTGCATGTCCTCGCGGTTCAGGGCCGAACCGTCCACGGGCGTGGAGCGCCCCTCCAGCCAGCCGCGGGGGGCGTGGCATCGGAGGCAGAACTCGCCCACGCCGGGCACGTCCTGGTTGGCGATCGCCAGCGACGCGCGGAAGACCGGATCGCGCGCCGCCTGGGCCATCATCCCCCCCTGCCAGGAGAAGTAGGGATCGGCCTCGCCGTTGTTCGTCGAGCCGTGGCACATCTTGCACTGCTGAACTTTCACGAACTCGATCCCGGCCTCCTCCGGCTGCATCCCGGGCAGGAATACGACCGACTTCTCCGGCTCCTTCCCCGACTGGGCGAAGGTAAGAAGACCGCAACCTCCGACAATCAGCGCGATCACAACAACGAAACGGCGGGTCATGATGGTTCCTCCGTACCGCATCATATGCCCCGGGCTTGCCCGGGGTGGACCATCATCCGGGCAGAGGCGGCACCCACGCAAACCGCGCCGCGGCCAGACCGCGCCGAACGTTGCGCGCGGCGAGATGGTCCGCGACGGCGCGCACGGCATCATCATCGAACAGAAACACCTTCCAGTAGCCGCCCGCCCGAGTGCGTCGGCGATCCCGGTTCGCCGGGTGCTTGCGCGCGGCGCGGCTCGATGAGCCCTTCAATCGGCCGACGAATCGCTCGATGTCCTCCCGCACCGGCCCGAGGAGAAGGTGCACGTGCGTCGGCTCGATCGCGGCCGCGAAACACATGGCCCCCGGGCGTGGGACCATTCGAAGGTCGCCCGGGCCGCGGACGGCCGGGCTCGCTCATCACTCATCACTTATCACTCATGACTTCGCTACCTGTTCAACGCCGCCATCGACGCCTCGGGGTAGCGCGTACCCGCGGCGACGCCGTGCGGGGCGATCGCATCGAGCTGGCGCATCTCATCGCCGGTGATGGCGATGTCCGCCGCGGCGGCGTTCTCCTCCAGGCGCTGCACCGTGCGCGTGCCCGGAATCGAGACGATGTGCTCGCCGCGGGCGGCGACCCACGCCAGGGCAAGCTGGGCGGCGGTGCAGTTCTTCTCCTCCGCCATCGACTTGATCTTCTCCACGAGATCGAGATTGCGCTGGAAGTTCTCGCCCTGGAAACGCGGGTTGTTGCGCCGCCAGTCATCCTCATCGAGGTCGTCGATGCTGCGATAGCGCCCGGTGAGAAACCCGCGCCCGAGCGGGCTGTAGGCGACGAACGTGATGCTCAGCTCGCGGCAGAGATCGAGCAGCTCGTCTTCGGGATCACGCGACCAGAGCGAATACTCGGTCTGCAGCGCGGCGATCGGGTGGACGTTCGCCGCGCGCCGGATCGTCTGCGGGCCCGCCTCGGACAGCCCGAGGTGGCGCACCTTCCCCTGCTGCACGAGTTCGGCCATCGCGCCGACCGTGTCCTCGATCGGCACCTCGGGGTCGACGCGATGCTGGTAGTACAGATCGACGCAGTCCAGGCCCAGTCGCTGAAGGCTGGCGTCGCAGGCGCTTTTCACATAGTCCGGCCGGCCGCAAATACCGACGAACGCGCCCTCCTCATCGCGCATGATGCCGAACTTTGTGGCGAGCACCACCTCGTCGCGACGGTCGGCGATTCCCCGGCCGACGAGGCGCTCGTTCCGGCCGCAGCCGTAGACATCGGCGGTATCGAGGAAGTTGACCCCCAGGTCCAGCGCGCGGTGCAGCGTCGCGATGGACTGCGCCTCATCGTCATAGGGCGGGCCGTAGAAATCGCTCATCCCCATGCAGCCCAGCCCGATGGCGGCGATGGACACATCGGTCGATCCGAGTCGGCGGTCGTTCATCGTGCGCTCCTGTCGCTCTCTGAAGGCGCGGCGATTATAGCGGGCATGGCGGGGCACGATTCGGATGCGCTGTGTGCAGCGCGGAAACGGGAGCGTCAGCTCTTCGAACGTCGCCCGGGTCGAGGACGACCGGGCTCGCGCCTCGTCACTCATCGCTCATCGCTCAAACAAAAGCACCGCGCTGCCACGCGGTGCTCGAGGGCGTCCTGGTTCAATGAAGGCTCTGAAGGAAGATCCGGTCAGAAGACGTCGGTGCCCTTTTCCTGCTCGTAGCGGTCGGCGATGATGGCGACGAAGTTCGCGTGGAAGCGGAACTCCTCGACCTCCATCGTGTCCACGATCTGCGTGGAGCGGACGACGAGGATGTCGTTGCCGCCGAAGTCCTGGACGGCGAAGCTGCCCACGATGAGTTCGCCGTTGCGGCGAAGCAGATCGATGGCCTGATCCTTGCCCATGCCCTTGAGCATGCCCTTCTTCACGGCCTGGCAGGGCGACATGAAGCAGATGAGATCCTGATCCTCCGGCGTCTTGCCGCAGAAATGGACGTAGACGGTCTGGGTGCGGCCGCTGCCCATGTTGTAGGCGACGACGATCATGTCGGGGATGCTGGGGTGACGGCTGAGCTGGAAGCCGGCCATCGCGCCGATTTCCTCGACCTTCTGCATGACTTGCGTGGCGGTCTGCATGGTTGCTCCTTCGCGGCCGGGCCGCAATGCGTTCCTTGCGTGAGGTGTGCGTTGAGATTCACGCGGCCCGGGCGAGGACCACGTCGACGAAGTTGTCGGCCACGCCGCAGACGCCGGCGAGGTCGCGCATGGCCGCGACCTCCGCCTGGTCGACTCCGCCGTCCGCGGCGGCGACGGCGGCGAGACCGGAGAAAATCCGATGAAGTTCCAGGGCCGAGAGCGGCGAGCGCCGCGCGGCCTTCTCGTCGTGGAAGCGTTGGCGCAGCAGGTTCAGGCTCGGCGCGCCCTCGCCGAGCGCCTCGTCCACGGCGTTGCCGACCACGCTGCGCAGGTTCGCCAGCTCCGCATCGTGCAGCTCGTTGTTCGCCATGGCGACATAGAGCCCGCCCCAGAGGAAGAACTGCTGAAGCATGGGATCGGCCATGTCCGTCCGCTCGCGCGAGAGCGGGTCCATCATGGCCAGGAGGGCTTCGATCTCCTGGTCGGCCCGGGCGAGCGTGTCCCCGCCGGGCGCATCGGGGATGAGGCTCGCGGCCCGGTCGCTGTGCCAGAAGCTGATGAGTGCCTTCATGCGCAGCGGGGGGAAGGGATGGGTGGCCAGCCAGCGATCACCGGCCCCGTCACGCTGCACCTCCTCGGCCAGCTCGTTCCACTGGCCGGCGAACTCCTCCGGATCGACGCGAATGCCGTCGGCGCAGAGCCCGCTGAGCGTCTTGAAGAGACTGGTGGCGGCGACGTTCAGCGAACCGGCGCAGAGCAGGCCCGCGCGATCGGCGGAGATCTCCGCCTTCCGCTGCCAGGCCAGGAGCTGCATCGCCTGCTTCGGCGTCACCGCGTTGGGCGTGTTGAGGATCGCCCCCACGGGGATGTCCAGGTGGCCGAACGCGGCGTGCCCCAGTTCGTGCCCGATGATGAAGTCCAGTTCCTGGGGCGAGAGCCGCTCCACCGCGCCGCTGGACAGGACGACGATCATCCCCTGCCGGCCCTGGATGACGCAGGCGTTGATCTCCGGCCCGGCGTGAATGTACGCCTCCATTCTCGCGGTCAGCTTCGTGCGCTGCCGCACGTCATCGAACGCCTCCGCCAGGGCGGGCAGAACGCGAGGGTCGACGCGGACGGCATTGGACAGGAAATGCCGGCGGACGGACGTGGCGCCGGCGGCGGCGTGGGCCGTCTCGATGAGCCGGGTGAACGGCCCGTCGGCCCGAAGCGCTTCTTCGCCGCGCATGTCCCCCTCGAACCGCGCCTGCTGAAGGCGCTGGACCTCCGTGGGCTGGGTCATCGACTGCCTCCTCCCCTTGTCGGCGGCGCGGGACGCACCGTCTCCGCAGCCAAAGAAGGCATCGGCCCGGCGGGGCACCCGGTCCCGGCGGCGGGGGCCGAAGCCGGCCTTCGGGTGTCAAGAGGCGCCGGTTATCCCGTTGAGGCGAGCCGGGGCGGTGGCAGATGGGACCCGCGGCGGAACGAGGTGGCGGTAAAAAACCCGCGGAGCGGTCGCGAAAGAGCCCGCGAGGCACCGACGGCGGCGGGCACCGGGTTGCCACCCGCTGCTCAACCGACTCGCGGAAGCATCTCATGACAATTGAGCACCGGGTGGAAACCCGGTGCTCAACGACGTTCGTCATCGCAGCATGTCAGCGACAGTCGCCTGCGTCAGTCGCGCTCGAGCAGCATGTTGACGGCGTTGCCGCCACCGAGGCAGAGGGAGCAGATGCCGCGCTTCGCGTTCAGCCGCTTCATGTGATAGAGCAGCGTGGTGAGGACGCGGGCGCCGGAGGCCCCGATGGGGTGTCCGAGGGCGACGCCGCCTCCGCCGAGATTGATCTTCTCCCGTGGGGCGTCGAGCACCTTGATGTTGGCCAGGCACTGGGCGGCAAAGGCCTCGTTCAGCTCGATCACGTCGATGTCGTCGAAGGTGAGCTTGTTGCGATCGAGCAGGGCCTTGATGCCCACGGAGGGGGCGTCGAAGATCTCCTTGGGCTCGACGCCGGAGGTGTAGTAATCCACGATCCTCGCCATCGGCCCCACGCCCAGCTCGCGGGCCTTCTCCTCGGAGGCGACGATGAGCGCCGCGGCCCCGTCGCTGATCTGGGAGGCATTGCCCGCGGTGACGGTGCCGTCCTTGCTGAAGGCGGGGCGGAGTTTGGCCAGCGCTTCGACGGTGGTGTCGCGGCGGATGCCCTCGTCGATGGAGATGCCGCCCTCGGGGCCGGGCTTCTTGCGATTGCCCACCTGCTCACCGGTGAGGGGGACGATCTCGTCGGCGAACCACCCTTCATCGGTGGCCTTCGCCGCGTTCTGGTGCGAGCGGAGGGCGAACTCGTCCTGGGCCTCGCGGGTGATGCCGTGCTTGGCCGCGATGTGATCGGCGGCGTCGCCCATGGCCCAGTTCTCGAAGGCGCACCACAGGCCGTCCCACTGCATGAGATCCTTCAGGTCGTCCTTGCCGAACTTCACGCCGTTGCGAAGCTTGAAGAAGTGCGGGGCGTCGGTCATGTTCTCGAAGCCGCCGGCGAGGGCGAGGGCGATGTCGCCGGCCTTGATGGCCTGGGCGGCGATCATCACCGCCTGGAGCCCGCTGCCGCAGACCTTGTTGCAGGTGTGGGCGTTCAGGGAGCCGTCGAACCCGGCCCGCAGCGCCGCCTGCCGGGCGGGATTCTGTCCCAGCCCGCCCTGCAGGACGCAGCCCATGATGCATTCCTCGACGTGGTCCCTGGCGGCGGGCAGTTCCTTGAGCACCGCCTCGATGGCGTACGTGCCGAGCTGCGGGGCGGGGACCCGACCCAGCGAACCGAAGAACCTCCCGGTGGGGAGTCGCTTGGCGGCGAGAATCACTGGCTGTGGCATGGTGAGGCATCTCCTGAGGTGAACAACGTCCCGATGGTGAGCGGAGGAAGAATCACGTTCTCGCCGACGCCCGCATACGTCGCGGACTCCGGCGGCGGGGGGTAGAATACAGTCTGCCGGAGGGTGGGCTCCACCATTCCCGGCCCGGCCGGCCGGCGGTCGAAGACCGGGTATGGTACTCCATTCCCGCCCGTTTGCGGGCCAAACAGCGAGGTCGGTTCACATGTCAAGCGGAACCACTGCCATGCCAGACTACACCGTCACCACCAGCCGATACGGCGTCACCGACAACCTCACCACCCTCCAGAGCTACATCCTCGCCAAGGAGTCCGAGCACGAGGAGGCCACCGGCGATTTCTCCTGGATCCTCTCGGCGATCTCTCTGGCGGGGCGGGCCATCGCCAACAAGGTGCGACGGGCCAGGATTGCCGATGTGCTCGGCGATGCCGGCGATGACAATGTCCACGGCGAACGGCAGCAGAAGCTGGACATCATCGCCAACAACATCATCATGCGATGCCTGGGCGATCGGGCCAACATCGGGGTCCTCGCCTCCGAGGAGGGGGAAACGCCCATGATTCTCCGTTCCCGCAGCGACGGCGGACGCTACTGCGTGGCCTTCGATCCCCTCGACGGATCGTCCAACCTCGATGTCTCCGTCGGCGTGGGCACCATCTTCTCCATCCTCCGCAACGACCAGGAGGATGTCGAGTCGGCCGAGGCGCTCATGCTCCAGCCGGGCACGCGACAGGTCGGGGCCGGCTACATCCTCTACGGCTCCTCGACCGTCTTCGTGGTCACCACCGGCAGCGGGGTGGACATGTTCGTTCACGACCCCTCGATCGGGACCTTCGTCCTCGTCACCCAGAACATCACGATTCCCCACGAGCAGCGGATCTACTCCATCAACGAGGCGTATGTGGACAACTTCCCGGAGCCTTACCAGGACTACCTGAAGTGGGCGCACCAGAACGGCTACTCCAGCCGCTATATCGGGTCCATGGTCGCCGATGTGCATCGCACGCTGCTCAAGGGCGGGGTGTTCCTCTATCCGCCGACGGGCAAGCACAAGAAGGGCAAGCTCCGCCTGATGTACGAGGCCAACCCGATGGCCATGCTCATCGAGCAGGCGGGCGGCGAGGCGTTCGCGGGAACCGACCGCATCCTCGACATCAGGCCCGAGGCACTGCATCAGCGCTGCAGCGTGGTTCTCGGCAGCGCGCGGGAAGTGGAGCACGTGCAGCGGTTCCTGGAAGACGGCGGTTGATCGGCGGCTTCGCCGCGACGTTGCCGACAGGTTGTCCCCAGGCCACGCGCGCCGGGCAGGACCGCGGATGAGGCGGGCGCGCCTCCGCCGCCCCGCGCTCGGCGACGGGTCGGCGGAATGCACCACGCTCGATCCGAGCCGAGGCGCTGACGGCGATCGCGCCGCCCCGGGCTACCCGCGGAGCGCTCCCCTCGCGAGGTGCGGATCCCCTCCTCACCCCCTCGATCGCGCCGATCGGGCCCGGGCGGTGGCGAGCCCGGCCGGGATCGGTATCATCCGCTTCTAAATCGGTCCCGGGTGTTGGACCGATAACCAATCGAGAGACGGGCCGGGCCGCCCTCGGGGCGTCGCCCGGGCCAACGTCGGCTTCGGCGCACCCGCGAGGGTGGGCTGCCGATCGGCACTGGAGTGAGTGGATGGATCCCAAGATGCGATGGGGACTGCCGACCTTGCTGGCCTCCCTGGCCTGCGCGGCGGGAACGTGGGCCGAGAGCATGCCCAATGCTTCGATGGCGGACCTCCTCGATTCCATGCGGGCGGAAATCCAGCGCCTGCACGAGGACAACGCCCGGATGCAGCGGGAAATCGACGACCTGAAGGCGGCGACGAGCGACACCTGGCTCACCGAGCGCCGCAGCGACGAGATACGCGGCCTGGTCGCCGACGTGCTCGCCGACGCCGATGTCCGCGCCGCCAATCTTCAGGGCGGCCTCACCGCCGGCTGGAGCGAGCACTTCTATCTCGCCAGTCCCGACGGACGCTTCAAGCTCCAGCTCGAAGGCCAGATGCAGGTCCGCTGGGTCTACAGCTACCACGACATTCCCGACCGGCATCGGCACGGCTTCGAGAACACGCGCACCAAGCTGACCTTCCGCGGCCACGCGTTCAACCCGGATCTCACCTACCTGATCCGCGGGAACTTCGGCCGCGCCGGGGGGGGCTTCAGGCTCGAGGACGCCTGGGTGCAGTACCGCATGAATGCCGACTGGCTCGTGCGCATCGGGCAGTTCAAGATCCCCTACGGCCGGGAGGAACTCGTCTCATCCGCCAGGCAGCTCGCCGTCGAGCGCTCGCTCGTGAGCGAGAACACCAACTTCGGTCGGTCCCAGGGCGTGGAGCTGATCTACGCCCGCGACGACTGGAAGATGCTGTTCATGATTCATGACGGCATCGAGGACAACTTCGGCGGATTCGAGGCGATCCAGCTCACGACGGGCGGCAACACGCCGGCGCTGACCCAGGACGTGGAATGGGCGCTCAGCGGACGCTACGAGTACCTCTTCGCCGGCGAATGGGATCAGTTCGACGATTTCACCAGCCCGCCGGACGAGGAGTACGGTTTGCTGCTCGGTCTGGCCGGCACCTACCAGCAGTTCGAGTACGGCGAGGGGGCGGGACCGTTCCGCGACGAGCCGCGCATGTTCGCCGCCAACGCCGACCTCTCCGCCGAATGGGGCGGGGCCAACGCCTTCGGCTCCTTCACCTTCTCCTACAACGACAACCCCGACTTCGCGCACATCTACATCTACGGCTTCGTCCTCCAGGGCGGGCTCTACTTCACGCCCCGCCTGGAGGTGTTCAGCCGCTTCGAGTACGGCTGGTGGAACTTCGACGGGCAGGACTTTGCCGACCTGCACGTGATCACCTTCGGCGCCAACTACTACCTCAAGGGGCACGACGCGAAGTGGACCACCGACATCGGCTTCGGTATCAGTCGCACGGAAGGAAACTGGGACAGCGATCTCGCCGGCTGGCGCGAGGACGCCGGACGGTCCGAGCCCCAGATCGTCTTCCGCACGCAGTTCCAGTTGCTGTTCTGAAAACGACCCGCCTCACGCGGGGGCGGTTGCCCGGCCCCCGCGCCGCCGCTCTCGCCGCAGCGGCCTGATCGATCATCAGGGCCGGATCGTCACCGTGCTCACCGGATCCAGCAGCACTTCCCAGATGATCTCGATGTCCTCGGGAAGCAGGCGCACACAACCCATCGAACTCTGCCGGCCGATCGAATCGGGTTCGATCGTGCCGTGGATGCCGTAGCCGACCACGTCGGCGAGGCGCGGCTCGTCGCCGACGAGTCCGATCCAGTGCTCGCCGATGGGGTTGTCCGGGTCGCCGGATCGATACCGCCGGCCGGTTCGGGGATTCACCCATTCCGGGTCCTTGAGCCGCGAATCGGGCCGGACGCGAAATCGCCCCTCCGGCGTCGAGTTGTACTCGCCCAGCCCCACCGGGAAGCTCCGCACGTAAACGCGATCGGAGCCCTCCCCGAGGTACAGGTCCAGCCGGTAGTCGCTCTTGTCGATCACCGCGTGGAACGGGCCGGTGATCAGCTTGATCCGCTGGCCGGGCCGGATGCGCCGGGGATCCGGAATCCGGTTGACCCGCGCGATGAACCGCCAGTCGGTCTGGACGCCCATCTTCCGCGGAACCATCGACAGCGCATCACCGCTCTGGATGGTGTAGGCGAGTGCGAACGGATCATCCTTCACGATCTCGGGGCTGAAGACGAGTCGTTCGTTGAGCTCGGTCAGGGCCCGGCGGACGGTCGTCGCATCGGCCGATCCCAGCGCGCCGGTCTCCAGGGCCCGGGTCAGCAGCCGTCGTGCCTGCACCGGCTCGTTGCGCGCGACCAGGTCCAGGCCCGCCTGGGCGCGGGCGAGCGCGCGGCGGCCGGCGTCCGTCGGCGGCGCGCTGCGCTGCTTCGCCTCCGGGATGTCGGGCGGGGTGGGAACGATCTCCCCGGGTGATGGCGACGGTCCGGCCTGCCCCGCCTCCCGGTCCACATCGAACGCTTCACCCGGCACGTCGCCGCCCATCTCGATGCCCGGGTCGCGGGAGGCCCGTTCCTCCCGCGGCGGGGAGGGCGGCGGGGCTGCGCCCGCCTCGTCGGTGTCGCCGACTCGCCCCGCCTGCTCCGGTTCGGTCGGAGAGAGCTGCCTGCGATCGGTTCCCAGCGGGCCCTGGGTCTCTCCCCGCCGGGCCAGCAGATCCGGCTCGCCCGCCGCGGAGCCCGATCCCGCCTCGCCCGTCTCGGGCCAGAGCCGGATGACGGCGACGATCACCACCACGAAGACCACGACAAGCACGCCCACCGCCCACGAGCGTCGGCGACGCTTCTTCCGCGAGCGCCGGTACATGTTCTGATGTCGAGCGATGGGGCGAGCGGACTGGCTGGGCAGGGGCATCACGTCTCTCCTGAACGTCGCGGAGGGCCGCGCCCATGATACTGCCGCATCGATGGGCCGGGTGGCCCATCGACCGACACCCCTGTCTCGTATGCAGAATCGGGCGCTGCGGCGCGTCTCAGCGCCGCGAGCGCGACCGCCGCACGTGGCTGACGCGCCGGTCGGTGACCACGCCGTCCAGCTTCACGTGCCGCTCGCTCACCGGCGCTTCGTCGATGATCTGCACGTCGAAGGCCAGGCCGAGGCTTGTCGCCGAGCGGCGCAGACGCGAGAGAAAGCGATCGTAATACCCGCCCCCGCGGCCCACCCGGTTGCCGTGCGTGTCGAACGCCAGGCCGGGCACGATCACCAGGTCGATCGAGGTCGGCACGAGGAGGCGCCCGCCGCGCGGCGAGCGGAGGCCGTGCTCGTCGGTCTCCATGACGTGATCGTCGAAGGTGGTGACCTCCACCGCATTCATGTCACGGCGCTTCCAGTCCACGCGGGGGACGCAGACCGTCTTGCCCCGCTGGAAGCAGCGGATGGCGGCCGGGGTGGTGTCGACCTCCAGCTCCAGCGGCATGTACAGCAGGATCACCGACGCGTGTCGGAACACGTCGAGATTGACCAGCCGCGTACAGGCGGTGTTGGAGGCGTGACGCCTCTCTTCGTCGCTCATCGCGGCCAGCTTCGCCCGCATGCGAGCGCGGACGTCGGCCCGGGCCTCGTGGGATGGATCATTCATCACGTCGATCCGTTCGGTCAGCCGTGAGAAGAAGGGCCTTCCTCCTCATCGGACACATCAGAGGCCGACTGTCGTCCTTCGCCGCCTTTCAATTCTTCGAGCCGGCGGGCGAGAAGATCCTCGAAACCACGGCGGGTCGGTCGATAATAAACCCGCTCCACGCCGAGGTATTCCTGCGTCGCGTATCCATCGGCTTCATCGTGCGGATAGATGTACTCTTCGCCGTGCCCCAGGGCCTTGGCCCCCTGATAGTGGGTGTCGCGGAGGTGTTTGGGGACGGGGACCGTCCGACCCTCGCGCACGTCCTTCGCCGCGCTCCAGATCGCCTGCGCCGACGCGTTGGACTTGGGCGCGCAGGCCATGTAGATCGCGGCCTGGGCGAGGGTCAACTGGCACTCGGGCAGGCCGATGCGCTCGGTGATCTGGAACGCCGCCGCCGCCACCTGGATCGCCTGCGGGTCCGCGTTGCCGATGTCCTCGCTGGCGAGGATGGCGATCCGCCTTGCGATGAACCGCGGATCCTCCCCCGCCTCGAGCATGAGGGCGAGCCAGTACACCGCCGCGTCGGGATCGCTGCCCCGCATCGACTTGATGAACGCGCTGATGATGTCGTAATGCTCATCGCCCGTCCCGTCGTAGACGACCGCCTTGGCCTGGATCGATTCCTCGGCGCACGTCAGGTCGATGACGATCTCACCCCCCCCTTCGTGGCTCCGTCGCTCCGTCGCTCCGTCGCTCTTCCTGACCTGGCTCAGCACCGCCACCTCCAGCGCGTTCAGCGCCCGCCGCGCATCGCCATCGCTCAACTTCGCCCAGTGCGCGATCGCGTCATCGTCGATGCGGACGTTCAGCGCTGCGAACCCCCGCGCATCGCGGATCGCGCGGCGGATCAGCTCGGCGATGTCCGACTCCCGCAGCGGCTCGAAGCGGAAGATCGTCGATCGGCTGATGAGCGCGCTGTTGACCGCGAAATAGGGGTTCTCCGTCGTCGCCCCGATGAGGGTGATCAGGCCCTTCTCGACGTTGTTGAGCAGCACGTCCTGCTGGTTGCGCGCGAAGCGATGAATCTCATCGAGGAAGAGGATCGTGCGCCGCTGGTGATCCTCCAGCCGGCGGGTGGCCTCGGCGAGGATGCGGCGGATCTCCTTCACCCCGATCAGCGCCGCGTTGGCCCGCTCGAAGTGCCGGCCGGTGTGGCGGGCGATCACCTCCGCCAGGGCGGTCTTGCCCGTCCCCGGCGGGCCGAAGAAGAGCACGCTCGTGAGCCGGTCGGCCTCGAGCATCCGCCGCAAGAGCTTGCCCGGCCCGAGGAAGTGCTCCTGTCCGAGAACTTCCTCCAGGCTCCGCGGGCACATCCGCACCGCCAGCGGCTCGGCCGCCCGCCGCCGTTCTTCCCGTTGTCCGGCCCAGAGATCACTCATCGACCGCCATTGTATGACTGGATCGGGAGCGGTTTTCGTCCGAGGCAACCATCCGGCGGACACGCTCTTCCGCGAGCGTGAGTGTTGTTCCGGCGTCGGTGTGACGATAATGTCCGACCCGCCCGTGCTTTGGTCTCGTACCAGCATCGACCCCGAGCGGGGAGGAGGAGAAGACAGCAGCCATGTGCGGAATCGTCGCGTATATCGGACAGAAGCCCGCCCGGGCCCTCCTGCTGGAGGGCCTGAAGCGACTGGAGTACCGCGGCTACGACTCCGCGGGCATGGCCGTCCTCAACCACGGCCTCCGCGTGGTCAAGTCCGTCGGCCGCGTCCGCGTCCTCGAGGAGATGCTCCAGGAGCTGGAGGACTTCGACGGCTCCATCGGCATC
>JAXHTH010000197.1:0-31648 GCA_034211115.1 Planctomycetota bacterium
CGTGCCCGCGCCGGCGCGGGCGTCGTGGCCGTGTCGATCGATCATCTCCTCCAATACCCCGCCCCCACGCTCGACGATCCGGGCTGGGACTTCCTTGGCGAAGGTGAAACGGTGAAGGCGCTGGGGCGCTTCACCGGCCAGAAGATGACCCGGCCCGGCGATGCGCTGCCGCTGATCGGCTACGGCGTCGCCGCCGGTCTGTACGGCGATGACGACGCCGCGCTGCAGTCCTTCCGAGACGTGATGCGCGCTCATCCGCAGGTCGTCCGCCGCTTCGAGGCGAGCGAGGGGGTCGAGCAGCGCATACGCGAACTCATCGATCAGTATTCCGAGCCGGCCGAGGATGCGGACGATGCGCAGCGTGCATCGCTGCTCGCCGCGTCCCTGCACTGCCTGCTGCACGAGTACGACGCGGCGCGCCGCATCATCGGCGAGCTTGACGAAGGCGACTTCACCCTGCAGGTGCTGGTCGACTTCATCGCCGCCGCTACGGCCGGCGAGGGCGAAGCCGACGACGCGGCCGACGAGACCGAGCCCGACTCGTCAGAACCCGAGGAGGATGATGGCGGCGCGCCGAGACCCCTCATCGCCCCCGGCTGGAAGCGCTGAGCAGGCAGCCGGGACGGGCGCGGCGCCGCCGCGTTTCTTGCCCGTCTGTCATCCCGGGAATCGGACCCGGCCCATCATCCGCACCGTGACGATGTCAGCGCGGCGGTGGCACGACGCTCCGCGTCGTGTGTTCCTGATTCAACGAATGTCCACGGAGCGTTCCCGTGGATCCATATCTACGCCGGGGGTCTGGAAGCGAGCAATCGAGGGAACGGATGTCAGCACGATGCGGCGCGCAACGCGGCGCACGACACGGAGCGTCGTGCCACCCTCGTTGGGCGTCGTGCTTCTGCCGCTCAGGTTCGCCCGTCGGCGAGCGTCGTCGGCACGCGGTGATTGAGGGACACGCGCGTCAGCTCCGACGCGAGTTCGCGGGTGACCTCGAGGAATCGCAGTCCGATCTCGTGCCGGCGGAAACCCACCCGCCGGCTCCACACCACCCGCGCTTTCAGCTTCACCCGGCCGTCCGGATCCCGCAGCACGACATCGACCGGCTCGTCCTCCGGCGGCACCCGCACGCTGACGATGCGCATGCCGTCCAGCGACAGATCGAGGACGCGGCCGAGGTTGCTGTGCAATCCCTCCTGCGGCAGTCGCGGATAGGTCTGCGGTCCGCCGCCTCCGGCCGCCTCGCCGCGCTCGCCGGCGTCGGCGCGGAGGTCGGCGGTGAGGGTGATCTCGAAGCGCTGCTCGTCGATGACGGTGATGCCGAGCACGCCGCCCAGTGACTCGATGAGCTGGCGGGCGATGTTCAGGCCGAAGCCGGCGGAGGCGCCGATCATGTCGTCGGCGGGATCGCTGCGTCCGACGATCGCCGGCGCTTCGCCCGTCGCGCGCGCTTCCGGCGGCGCGCCGAGGCCGATGATGGTGAACTGCGCCGCGAGGGATCGACCCGGTCGGCGCGCCGCCCGCGCCCGCAGCATGATCTCCCCCTCCGCCGCACACTGCACCGCGCGCGTCAGCGCATACAGCAGCGCCTGGCGCAATCGCGGCCGATCCCCGAACAGCGGGGGCGCTTCGCCTTCGACCGTCGCGACGATGCGGATGCCCTTGCCTTCGGCGACGGGCCTCACCTCGCCGACGATCTCCTGCAAAAACGACGGGAGCTCGAAGCGTTCGAGGCGCGAGGCGCGAGCTGGGTCATCGTCGGCTTCGTCCCCGGCCGATGGCACGTCCGATTGCGAGGCGCGCGAGTCGCCCTCCTCCCGGGCGTCCGCCGGATGCGTCTGCCGTTCGCCATCCAGGTGGGGCGCGCCCGGCACGCACTGCATGAGCTCCTGCAGGGACGACACCGCCGACTGCGCCTCGGACAGGTAGCCGCGCTGCACGCGGTCGAGCCCGGTCTCGGCCATCAGCTCCACCAGCCGCGCGATCGTCTCGATCGGGGAGCGGATCTCATCGGACACCGTCGCAAGCACCCGTGCGGTCAGGTCATCCGATTCATCGTGGATCGCCTGGTAGGCGACGAGCCGATCGTACTGCTCTTCGACGGCCGCGAGCTGCGCGCGAAGCTCTTCGTTCATTTCGCGCAGCTCGGCGAGATCATCGTTCTCACCATCTTCATCGACGCGAACGGGCTCGGCCCGTGCCGCCGGACGGGGAAGCGCGCCGCCGCCGGGCGGCTTCGCCCCGGGCGACCCGTCGCCATCGGTGTGCGGCATCGTCGCATCGGCGTCGCGTCGTCCCGCCGCCGACTGCGTTTCGCTGAAGAGCTCGGCGGCGCGGAAGACCATCGAGACGATGTTGCGCTCGATGTGCTCGGCGGTGTCGATGATCGCCTCGGCGCGCTCGATCGCCTCGCCGCCGGCCCGCGCGGCCGCGTCCCCGGCCGACGGGGCGGGGGCCGGCGCTCCGGCCGCGCGCGCCTGTTCCTGCGCGGCGAGCCGATCGAAGCACTTGAGCATCCGCGCGCCCAGCCTGAGGCGCGCCTCGAGCTGCGCCGTCGCCTCCCGCGCATTGCGAGTGGCGGCCTCGAGCCGTTGGGCCGAGTCCGCCGGCGTCGGCGGTGGCGTGGGCTGAGGTGAAGGATGGTCCGCGGCCGTCACGGCGAAAACTCCCGACAGTGCCTCCTGCTGCAGCGTCCAGGCTCGCATCTGACGGGGGCGGGCATACGCGGCCTGCGCCCTGATGAACCGTCGGCACGCACCCCGGAGGCGATCGCGCACCGATCGGGCGGCGGGTCCCCCGGCGGCGACCCGCCCGCCTCGTCATTCATCGAATACGCCGGGGGGCGAGGTGAACCTGACAGGAACAACCGGCACACTTTCACGCCCGCCTGCGCGGATCGCGCCTCTTATCGGCCTGCCCCCGGAATGGGGAGCCGGCTATCGGAATGGCCGGGCAGCCCCGGGAAGTGATGCCGGCTTGAAGGGCCTGATCCGGTCCGAGAACGCGTCTCAAGGACGACCAGCCGTCCCCGTTCGGCCCCGCGCGGCGGGCGGTAGGACCCCCGTCAATGGTGAAAGAAGTAGTGGTACGACCACGTCCCGTGCCAGTAGCGCGGATGGCTGTGGTATGGGCCGTAGTGCGGGTAGGCCCGGTAGACGCGTTCGCGCTTGGAGAAGGCGGCGCTTTGGGCGCGCCGATCATCGCCGACTTCCAGCCACCAGCTCACGTTCAGGCCGTCGAGGTCGGTCCGCAGGACGGACGATCCGTCCGGGAATGGGAACCACGCGGTGAACGTGGCGCTGCTGCGCGGGGCGATCGTTGTCTCGCCCTCGACGATGCGGGCCTCGTCGAATCGCATCATGTCCGCGGATACGAGTTGCAGGGTCGAAGGCTCGATGCGGGCCTCCACATCGGAGCCGTTGTCGATGCGGAACCGGACCTCGACCGCGGGTGGCGTGTTCTCGCCGGCATCGGCCCGGCGAACGCCGATGATGGACACGAACGTGCGCACCGCCTGCCGCGGCCGGGCATCTTCCAGCTCGATCGTGTGCTCGGCCAGGGCGGGCGTGAACGAATAGCTGTAGCACGTCGAGCACCCGCCCAGCAGCGAGGCCCCGATCAGGGCCGACACGATGAACAACAGTCGTGCAGTCATACAGGAGAAACACATCGGCGAAAGGGGGTATTCCATCGGCGGCGGGCGCGATGCCGCAGGCGGCTGCGGCCTCGTGCTCGATCACACGGTGTCCCGGAAGGTCCGCCCGCACTCCGGACAGTCCCGCCCGCCCGCCGGCGGATACCCGCATCGGCACCGGATTCGCGGTTGGGGTGAGGGCATTCCAAAGAGACGCCGAAAGAGCCCTTCCGGTTCGCAGGAGGCACAGGACGGAATTGGGACGAAATTGGACCTGGTCCATTTTCCAACCTGGTCCATTTTCCAACCTGCGGCATCATGCGCGTGTCGCGAGCATAATAACAACCAGCGCAAGCGGTCCGGCAATGACCGGGGCGTGGATGGTGAGCATGATCCAGACCAGGGGCTCCCAGCGCGTCCGGCCGATGTGCTGGAGGCAGGCGATGATGCCGCAGAAGGCAAGCAGGCCGGTGACGCACCAGAGGAACATGCTCGCGCAGGTGAGCTGCACGCCCTCAACGTCGAGATCATCGGCCGCGGGCGAATCGGCGTCGTGCTCCAGCGCACGGCGTCCCAGTAGCTCCCGCCGCACTCCGGGCAATCCTGCCCGCCCGCCAGCGGATACCCGCATCGGCACCGTATTCGCGGTTCGGGTGAGGGCATAGCAGAGAGACGCGAGAGAGACACTTGTTGTTCGCACGAGATCAGAACCCGGCCCCATTCGCTGTTCGCGTCCGCACCGGATTCGGCCTTGTCAACACGCCGAATATGCCCTCACACGCTCAACTCCCCCGCCTCGCCCAGGGCGTCGGCGTATTCCCGGCGGATCGGGTCGACGATGTCGGCGAGGAAGCGGTCCACCTGCTCGGGGGCCCGGCCGACGTAGGCCATCGGGTTCAGCACCGCATCGAGATCAATCTCGGCGAACATCGGCTCGCCGCGCAGGCGCTCAAGCAGGTCGTTGGCCTTCCCCTCGGCCTTCACGGCATGTGCGGCGGCCTGGCTGTGCTGCCGGATCAGCTCGTGCGCTTCCTGCCGATCGGCGCCCTGCTGCACCGCGGCCATGAGGATGTTCTCCGTGGCCATGAAGGGAAGCTCGGCCATGAGGTTGGCGCGGATCGTCTTCTCGTACACGACGAGCCCGCCCGCGACGTTGTGCATGATCTCCAAGACGCCGTCCAGCGCGAGGAACGCCTCGGGCAGAACCAGTCGGCGGTTGGATGAATCATCCAGCGTGCGCTCGAACCACTGCACCGCGGCCGTGTTGAGCGGATTCTGCGCCAGGGAGATGACGAAGCGCGCCATGCCGCAGATCCGCTCACAGCGCATGGGGTTGCGCTTGTAGGCCATCGCCGACGAGCCGACCTGGTGTTTGCCGAACGGCTCCTCGATCTCCTTGCGATTGGACAGCAGGCGGATATCGGTGGCGCACTTGTGGGCGGCGGCGGCGGCAACGGCCAGCGCGTTGACGATCTGCGCATCGACCAGCCGCGGATAGGTCTGGCCGGTGACGGGGAAGCGGAGGTCGGCCGGCCAGCCCATCTTCTCGGTGACGAGGCGGTCGAGGTCCTCGACCTTGCGCTCATCGCCGTCGAAGAGGGCCATGAACGATGCCTGCGTGCCGGTCGTTCCCTTCACGCCTCGGAAGCGGAGGGTTTCGCGCCGATGGGTGACGTCCTCCAGGGCGAGGGCGAAGTCCTGCGTCCACAGCGTGGCCCGCTTGCCGACCGTCGTCGGCTGGGCCGGCTGATAATGCGTGAAGGCGAGCGTGGGCAGATCGCGATACTCGACGGCGAACGTCCCCAGCGCATCGATGACGCGGGCCAGCTTGCCCGCGATGAGGCCGAGGCTGTCGCGGATCAGCAGCAGTTCGGTGTTGCAGTTGACGAACTGGCTGGTCGCGCCGAGGTGGATGATGGGTCTCGCCCTGGGGGCGACATCGCCCAGGGCGTGGATGTGGGCCATCACGTCGTGGCGGAGCTTCGCCTCGTGCAGGGCGGCCGCCTCGAAGTCGATGTCATCCAGGTGCGCGCGAAGCTCGGCAAGCTGCTCGTCGGTGACGTCCAGCCCGAGCTGCTGCTGGGACTCGGCCAGCGCCAGCCAGAGTCGGCGCCAGGTGGCGAACTTCCGCTGCCCGGACCAGACGGCGCGCATCTGAGGCGAGGCGTAGCGGGTTTCCAGCGGTGATCGGTAGCCGTCGTGGGAAGTCATTGCGATCGGCCCTGCCTGAGATAGGATGGATCGGCGCCACGCCGCCGCATGGGCCGGGATGGAACCGACCGGCAGAGGCATCGTACACGCAGAAAGGGACTTTCGTGGACGCCTCAGGAGCCAGATCCATTCGCCCCGACCCCGAGCGTGAAGGCGACAGCGAAGCCGATTCGTCGGCGGGGGGCGCCGCGGCGTCGCGCCTCACGCCCCTGCGCGAGCTCCAGTTGATCGAGGCCTATCAGCAGGGCCGGCCCGAGGCGATCGAGGATCTGCTGCGGGCCTACCAGCGGCGCGTCTACGGCGTCTGTTATCGGATGGTCCGCAACGCCGACGAGGCGTCGGACCTGACGCAGGATGCGCTGGTCAGGATCATCGAGGGGTTGCACAGCTACGACGGCCGGGCGGCGTTGAGCACGTGGATCATCCGGGTGACGATGAACTGCTGCCTGAGCCATCTGCGCAAGCAGAAGCTGAGGCGGCACGGCTCGCTGGACGAGCCGGCCGGGGGCGGGCCGGAGCCCTGGTCGGCCCGGCTGGAGGCGGAGGGGGAACTTTCCGCCCCCCGTCGCGTCGAACAGGCCGAGACGAGGGCCGCCCTCCTCCGGGCCCTGCGCGAGCTGGACCCGGACATGCGGGCGATCCTCGTCCTGCGCGACCTCCAGGACCTGGATTACCAGCAGATAGGGGAAGTGCTCGAGATCCCGATCGGAACGGTGAAATCACGCCTCTTTCGGGCCCGCGTGGCCCTGCGGGAGGCGGCCCGGGTCCAACTGGGCCAGAGCCCGCAGGAGCGCGGCGAAGACGATCGGACGGGTGAGACGGCATGACCGAACGAGTGAGCGAATCCGAGCTGCTGGCCTACGTGGAGGGCGAACTCGACGCGATGCAGGTGCAGCAGATCCGCGAGCGCCTGGCCGGCGAAGAGCACGTCCTCGCCGCCCTGGAGCGCCTGCGCGAGGATCGCAAGCTGCTTCGCACGGCCGGCGAGCCGGTCCCGCCGATCGATTTTCTCACCGAGCTGGAGCCGCAGCTTGCCCGGCCGATGCTGATGGAGGCGCCCCCGCCGGGCGCGTATCGCCGACGGCATCGTCGCCGACGGCGGATGGCCCGCCTGACCCGCCTGGGCCTGGCCGCGGCCGTCCTGATGATGGTGTCCGGCGCGGTGTGGATGGCGATCTCGGTCGCGGGCCCGCGGATGCGCGGCGAGGCGGCGGATCGGCTCCGCGCACAGGATGACCAGGCATCGACGGCGGTCGACGAACAGGCTCTCGCCGCGGGCGATTCGGCCGCCGCGTCCGAGCCGCCCGCCGGGGCCGATGCCTGGCCTCCGTCGGGCACGGCGATCCTGCACGAGCGGCCGCTGCCGCCCGGGCCCGGCTTTGACCTGGCGATGTCGGGCGGGGACGAATCGCCGGCCGATGATTTGCCTTCACCTTTCGGCGGGGACGGGGCCGGAGCAGATGTCACGCTCGTCTCCGCCGACTTCGCGCTCATCGTCCCGGCCGAGGATCTCGCCTCCGGCGAGCGGCTGCTCGAGGAGGCGCTGACATCGCTGGCCGCAGACGCGCCCGCCCCGCATGAAGCGCCGGTGGCGCTCGTCCGCAACTTTACCGAGGCCGAAGCGCGCGGCCTGATCGCCCGGTACTTCGATCCCGTGCCGGGTGAGGCGAACGTCCCCGAACGGTATGCCGAAGCGGGCAATGACTCGGAACGAACGTTTTTCGAGGATCCCGTCCGGCGACGGCGATGGGTCGATCGGATGCTCCGCGAGCTTCGCGCGCGGCACCAGGAGGAAGCGGATGAGATCCTGCTCAGCGCGCGCCTGCTCGGGCCCGATGCGCTGGCGGCTTCTTACGAGCGCCAGTTGAGCTTCTCCGGGCGCGGCGCGACGCACACGATCACCATTCCCGCCTCGTCGCTGCCCGCGATGCTGACACGTCTTTACGAGCTCCGGGGCGCCGCGACGAGACTTCGCGCCCTGCCCACGGAAAAGCAGGCGATGCGCCTGCGCGCCGAGGCGCGCCGTGAGCGCGACGGCGATGCGGGATCGCTTCGGCAATGGGCCGCCGATCATCGCCGCATCCGCGAGTTCCTGTCACATCTTCGCGCACAGCAGGAAGGCGAAGCGTGCGTCCTTCTCCCCGTGGTACTCCAGACGCCGGTGGAGGAGACCCCCGCGCGCCGGTAAGAGATCTCAATCGTGATGCCGAAGCGGTTCAGCCGCATTCGCCGATTCGCGGCTCCTCGCCGCGCCGGAGGCGGGCGATGTTGGTGCGGTGGCGCCAGAGGATGAGCAGGGCAAGGGCGGCGGTGACGATCAGCGGGGGCGAGGCGTGGACGATGCTGCTCCCGATGTTCTCGCCGGAAGGCGGGATGCAGCGCAGCAGATACCAGAGGGGGAGGCTGACCGCGGCGGCCATGCTCGCGAGGGAGACGTAGCGGCCCAGCCGGAGGGTGGCGTACCAGACGGCGAGGGCGCCGAGGGCCGGAAAGGTGAGCAGGGGCCACATGGCCAGGGCGGCGCCGAAGCCGGTGGCCACGCCCTTGCCGCCCGCGAAGGCGAGAAAGATCGACGCCATGTGCCCGGTGACGGCGGCGGCGGCCACCAGCAGCCACAGCCACATCTGGGCCTGACTCAAGACCGCCGGCTCGGTATTGATCACGCCGCAGACGAACCCCGCGCCGGCGACGGGCACGGCTCCCTTGAGCGTGTCCAGCGCAAAGCAGACCAGGCCGAGCTTGCGTCCGAGGACGCGGCCGACGTTCGTCGCCCCGATGTTCTTCGAGCCGTGGGCGCGGATGTCGAGCCCCTTCGCGCGGCCGATGAGCACGCCGAACGGGATCGATCCGATCAGGTAGGCGGCGAGGATGGAAAGGAGCCAGGGGAGGAGTGACATCAGCGATAAGCGATAAGCGATGAGCGATGAGTGATGAGTAATGAGTGGTGAGGTTTCGCGACGCGGTTCACCCGCGTGCTGGGCGCGGGGGGGTCAGTGCTCAGTGTATGTCGCCCCGGCCGGCGGGCGATGGGGGAGGGTGAGGGTGACGGCGAGCATGAACAGGCCCAGCAGATGGCCGTTGAGGTTGTAACAGTCGAACTGGGCGCCGATGAGCCAGACGATGAGCAGGAAGAAGGTGCCGCGCGCCCAGGGATGATCGGGTCGATCGCGCCAGGCGGCGAGGAAGGCGAGCACAATGGTTGCGAGCACGATGACGCCGCCGATCGCGCCCGTCGTGGCGAGGATGTACAGCGTCGTGCTGTGGGGGTGATCGCGGGTCATCTTGTCGGCCTTGTCGGGCCGGCGCTGGAGGGCCTCCCGGAAGAGCGGCTGTCGGGCCTGGGCGTCCGGGAAGCCGCCGGCGCCGACGCCGACCACCGGGTGACTCGTGAAGATGTCCCAGGTCCAGCGCCACTGGCCGATGCGGAGGCCGACGTTGGTGTGGTAGACATCGTCCTCCCGCGCGCTCTGGTAGTCCTCGACGGCCTGCTGCACGCGGTCGGAGACGGCATCGCCGGCGAAGGGCCAGGCGGCGGCCGCGCCGAGCAGGCCGAGAACGAGAAGGAGCACCGCCGCGCGCCATGATTCGGGGCGGCGCAGGGTGATGATTAGCAGCGCCGCGGGCAAGGCAATGGCCGCGGCGAGCCACGGCCCGCGACTCTGGGTCGCCAGCAGGCCGAGGGCGGCCAGCAGCAGGCCCGCCGGCAGGACCCACCGCAGCCGGCCGCGGCCGGTCATGATGCCCGAGACGTACCAGCACATCGCGGCCGCGCACCAGGCGCCGGTCTGGATGGGGTGAATCCATCCGCCGAGGCGGCCGGGCGGCTCCTGCGGGCGAAGGTTGAGCAGTTGCGTGTACTGGAGCAGTTGCGCGACCTGCTGGGCGAGGACGCCGACCAGCGCCGCGCCGACGATCCACGCGGCGCGATCGAGCACGGGCCACAGGGCCGGCGGCAGCAGCGCCATGCGCATCGTCCACAGCTCCTCGGCGCCCTGCTGCGGGTCGGACGACCAGAACAGGCTCAGGGCCGTCCAGCCCGCCCAGAGGGCCAGAACCCAGAGGATCGGGACGCGAAGGAGGGCGGTGTAGCACCGCCACGTGCTGGGCAGGCGAAGGATCGCGTAGCCGATCAGAAGCCCGAACGTGATCGAACTGCCCGCGGTGGACAGCGGCAGGGTGAAGACGTGCGCCAGGGCGAGCAGGAGATGAAGCCGATGGCCGATCGGATCGCGCTGCCGGGCGTAGCGGAGCGTGGCGGCGACGGCGTCATCCGTTCGCGGCGGGGGCCAGGCCTTCGGCCTGGCGAGATGGGTGTGCAGCAGTCCCATGTGCTTCTCTACCGGATCGCCTCGATGATGATCGTTCGTCCGACGAAGGTTCGCCAGTGATTGAGGGCGGCGACGGCGGGCGCGTTCTCCTCGAAGTACGGCGTGCGCCGGCGGCGCACGTTCATCGCCGCGGTGATGCATTGCGCGGCGAGATAGAACAGCGGGCTGAGGAGGACCGCCGATTTCTTGATGCGATCGACGTGGAAGCGCACCTCGCGGAAACCGGCCAGGCGGGCGAAGTAATACAGGTAATAGAGCGAGATCGGGCCGATGTGGCCCGTCGTGTGCACCACGTCGCGCTCGGCGATGGGCATGATGTCGAACAGCGGCATCGTCCCGCTGAAGAGGTACCGAAGACGGGCATTGATGGTCAGCACGTTGGGCGTGGTGATCAGCGCCTTCCCGCCGGGCGACGTCACCCGGGCCAGCTCGCGCCACAGGGCGAGCTGGTTGGGAAGATGTTCGATGACCTCCATGCAGACGACGGCGTCGAAGGCCGCCTCGTCGAAGGGCAGACCCTCGCTGAGATCGCTCTGCACGCATTCGAGCTTCTCGAAGCGGAACAGCCCGGGATCGAGATCGCAGGGAGTGATGATCGCGGCCGGATCGAGCCCGCGCGCTTCCAGCGTCTCGAACAGTCGCTTGCTGAAGTACCCCGCCCCGGCGCCGAGATCGAGGATGCGCTTGCCCGTGAGATCGTCATCGAGGAGCGTGAGCAGCTTCTCGGTGGTGGCGGGATGCGAGAAGGGCGGGATGGAGGCGCTATCGCTCATCGGCCCCCGATTCGGTTCGTGCCGGAGCCAGGCGGCGCCGGGCGATGAAGAGATGCTTGAGCAGGGTTCCGCCGGCGACGGCGCCGGCGGCGATCAGGCCCCGCCGGCCGTCGAGGAAGCCGCGCTTGAGCACGTATTGCTTGATCATCGCCGCGGGCGGGCTGAAGACGATGTGAAAGGGCGTGCCGCCGCGGGGGTAGTAGTCGGCGGCGCGCCGGGCCAGCTCGATGTTGCGCCGGCACAGGGCCTCGAGGTCGGCCCAGGAGTCGTGGCCGCAGAATCCTCTCAGCCGGCCGGTTCGACCGTCGACGACGACGCGATCGTGCCCGCCGCGGCCGTGGGGGCCGATCCCGACGACGCGGCCGCGCCCGCCGCGGAACAGCCGCAGCCGCCACTCGGGCTGAAAGGTGTGATGCAGCCAGCCGCCGAGGAACCAGACGCGTCGGTTGAGCCACCAGCCGTCGCAGGCGGGGTCGTCGGCCTTCATCACGTCGAGCATCGATTGCCGCAGCTCGTCCTCGATCGTTTCGTCCGAATCGAGCAGGAGCACCCATCGATGGTCGCGGCACTGGTCGATCGAGAACTGCTTCTGGCTCGTCGGGCCGTCCCATTCGCGGTGCAGGACCTCCGCGCCGAACCGGCGGCAGCATTCGATGGTGCCGTCGGTGGAGCCGGAATCGACGACGACGATCCGCCGGGCCAGGCCTTCCAGGCTTCGAAGGGTCCGCTCGATCGTGCGCATACTGTCCCCGGTGGTGAGGGCGACGGCGAGATCGGGCAGAGGTCGAGCCTGGGTCATGGCGTGCGTTCAGGTCGCGCCGCGGGCGGTGCGAGGCGGCTCCATCGTATCCGGAGCGGCGCCGCCTTCGCCGCCGGCGGGCGGCGGCGAGAGTACCCTATCCGCCGAGGTGCGGCGCGGGTCGCCGCCGGAGAAGCGTGCTCGAATGTCAGATCCAGCACCGCCCCATGCCGTGCAATGCCTGAAGGCCGAGCGAGGCCGGCAGGTGTGGCTCGTCGATCGGCCGGGAGAGGGGCGGCGGATCGTCAAGCGCTGGTCGCTCACGCCGATGAGGGCGATCAAGCTGTTGCTGGGCGTCTCCCAGCCCCAGCGGCAGCTCCGCGGCGCCGGCCGGCTGGCCCGGGCGGGGATTCCAACCCCCAAGCCGTGCCGGTCCTGGCGCATCGAGCGCCCCGATCGCCGGCGGCTGGTGACGATCGAACTGGAATACGCGGAGGGCCGGACGGGCTGGGCGATGCTCAATGATGTCGACGTGCCGGAGGCGAGCCAGGTCCTCGGCGCCCGGGCCGTCGGAACACTCGTGGTCGCGTTCCGCCGGGCCGGCCTGTTCAATCGCGATCTGAAGCTGACGAACCTCATCGTCGATCACGCCGGCGAAGAGCCGCGCGTGTGGGTGATCGATCCGGTGGGCGTGCGGCGGATGCGCGATGTCGTCCCGCACACCGAGCGGATGCTCGAGCGGCTGGCGGTGCTCCCGCTGTATCATCGCGTGCCGCTGCCGCGGGCGGTGGTCATCGCCGTCCTCCGCAGCGCGCTCAGCGACCTGAAGAAGCCGAGGCGTCGAGCAGTGCTTCGGCGGCTGCGAGCACATCTGACACGACAATCCGATCGATGGCGCAGAGCTTCGCAAAGCGATCGGCGATGAGTTCCTCGGGCAGGAACGGCTCGGCGAGCACAACGCGCTCGTGCGCCTGCGGCAGGGCCGTCCAGCGCGGATCGGTGGGGCCGAAGAGACTGACGGTCGGCGTGCCGAACGCGGCGGCGATATGACGCGGGCCGGTGTCGTTGGTGATCATCAGCTTCGCCCGGCGGATCACCGCCTTCAGCGAGCCCAATGTCACCCCGCGCCGGGAGAGATCGATGACGGGGCCGGCTGCGGCGGCGCTGACCGCGTCGATGACGTCCCGTTCCGCCGGCGTGCCGGTGATCAGGCAGCGCAGGCCGCGCGACGCGCGCAGGGCGTCGGCGACCCGGGCAAACCGCTCGGCGGGCCACCGCTTTTCCCGCTTGCTCGCCCCGGGGACGAAGAGCACGAACGGGCCGTCGACGTCGGCGAGCAACGCCTCGCCCGCCGCCGATTCCTCGTCGCTGACGAACAGCTCCATCCGCGTGTCGATCGATCCGCCCCCCAGCGCGAACGCGCCGAGACGGGCGTAATACACCGGGGCCGGCGTCGGCCGATCCGCACGCTCCGGCCGCAGCCCGTGCGTGAGCAGCATCCCGCGCCCGTCTCGGCGATAACCGATGCGGATCGGCGTCCCGCTCAGCCGGGCCGTCAGGGCGCTGCGGAAGCTGTTGGGCAGGAGCAGGATCGCCCGCGGGCGTTTTCCGCGGATCGCGCCGGCCGCCCGAAGGGGACCGAGCAGGCCCTGCATGTCGAGTTCGATCAGCTCGTCGACGAACGGCGCGCCGGCGAGCACGGCCCCCAGCCCCCGGCGCGTGGCGACGATGATTTGCGTTTCAGGTCGATGATGCCTGATCGCCCGCAGGACGGGCGTGGCCATCACCGTATCCCCCAGCCAGGTCGGGGCGATGACGAGCAGCCGCTCCAGCTCGCCGGGCAGGGGGGTTGTGCGAGGCTCGCTCATGGCTGGGGTGATCATCGACCGGCCCGACGGCGGCGGTGAAGGGTGCGGGCGGCCCGGGCGATTCCGCCGGCGTTCATCCCTTCGGATCCATCAACAGGATGGCGATGGTGAGCAACTGCACCAGCGCCGCCCCGATCATCCATCTGAAGAACGCATCGGACGAGTCCATCTGGAGCAGTCCCAGCAGGGCCAGCAGCAGGGCCAGAAGCTGGCAGAGGCCGGCGGCGAGACGGAAGCCGGTGAACTCCGATCGCCGCAGTCGCTCGGCGCGAATCTCCTCGGCGAGGTCGGCCATCGAGCGGCGAAGGGCGGCCAGCTCGCCGGCGTCGTCGTCGTTGTCCGCCGCCGCCCGCGGTTGGTCGGGACCCGCCGAGAGGGCAGTCCGCGGCGCCGGCGGGGGCGGAGCGGCCCCGTCGTCATCGGTCGCGATCGGCCTCTCTTCTCTCTTGAGGATGACCGCGACCGCCTCGGCGAAGCTCGAGACCACCGCGGCCGGGCGGGCATCCTCCGCGTCGGACGCCTCCCCTTCGGCGTTCAAAAGCACGGCGCGGCAGCCGGCGGCGGAGGCGGCCTCGACATCCCGACGCCGATCCCCGATCAGCCAGCATCCGGCCAGATCGAGGTTCAGATCCTGGGCCGCCTGGAGCAGCATCCCGGGATGCGGCTTGCGCCAGGGATGATCACGGCGATACTCGCTCAGCTTCGCCTGGGGGTGATAGGGGCAGTAGTAGAAGCGATCGATGAGATTCTGCGCCCCCGCGGCCTCGTCCACGAGGACGGCGATGCGCTGGTGGACGGCATCGACGTCATCCTCGCTGAACTCGCCGCGGGCCACCCCGCCCTGGTTGGTGACCACGATGAGGCGATGCCCCGCCTCGTGCAGGACTTTCAGGCCTCCCGCGACCCCGTCGAGCAGACGCACGGCCTCCGGATCGCCCAGATCCCCCTCGTTGGCGATCAGCGTGTTGTCCCGGTCAAGGAAGACGGCCGTTTTCACAATCGGCAGGATAGCGGGGCGGGGCGGGATCGGCCATCGACAGACGCCCCCCGGATGCGGGTCGCGGTCCGCGAGGAGTACACCCGTCTCTCTGCGCTCCACGACGGGGTCGGGGTCAAATTGGACCTGGTCCAATTTCCTTCTGCGCCGCAATCGGGACGGGGCCGTTCTTGCCGGTTTCGCGCGCGGAACCCGGCAGGCCCCGGGGCGCGCTGGGCGTCGATCGCGTGTTCTTTCCGCTCAACGGCGACGGCAAGGGAGACCTGAACAACTCCATCGGCGCGCCGGCGAATATCCGAAGCGCCGAGCAACGCGGCGAGCCGGTGGTGGTTCATGGCGCGGCCGGCTCCCGGCGCAGCGGCGGCGTCGTCGCCGTCGACCGCGTCCTCTTCGACGGCGGGAGCGGCGGACGCGCCTCCCGTGAGATGCGGTCATTCGGTGTGGAGCGGGAGTCGGCACTGCCGTCGCATGGAAACGAGGATATGTCTCGAATCGTCGAGGCGCTGGCGGAGCGCGGCCTGCTCGAGGCGATCCCGGACCCGCTGCCCCCGGCTTCCGGCGCGGTGAGGCCGCGCGGGGGCCGATCGCTGCCCGCCCCGCCCCGTCTGCCCAGACTGCCCGGTCCCGGCCGGGGGGCCGACTCCGGGTGACGATAATTGGTCTCGAATCTAGGAATCGGCCTTGACGAGGCGTGGGCCGTCGGTTGTCATACAGGCGGGTCACGTCTGTCCATGCGTCGTTTTCGGGTCAGTCCCTCCGGCGCGGCGCGGACAGATCGTCCCCGGGGCTGAGAGCACGTGAAGAGAGAGAGCGAGGCGCGTCGCCGCGCGTCGTGAGGATGGCGCGACCGACGCAGCAGCGCTTCGTGATGACCCTCGCGCGCCGAGAGGCGCATCTGCGGTCTTCACCGCGTCGGCGTCGTTCTCCCGACGCCCGAACCGTGTGTGTCTGACGTGCGTCGCGTCAGGCGACCGGAACGGAAAGAGCGGCTCCAACGCAGGGCCCTACATGTGGAGGAAATGATCTTATGAAAGTGCTGAAAATCCTGATGGCCATCGGCGCCTCCCTGGCGCTGACCGGCCTCACCTCGGCGGTCGTCATCGACTTCGAGGATCTCTCCGGCCAGGATCAGGTGCCGGACGGCTACGGCGGCGTCGCCGACTGGGGTGACTGGTGGTACTACGACTGGGACCAGCCCCCGTACAACCCGCACTCCGGTATCGTCCGCGTCTACAACATCGGCGACGGCCACTTCACGTTCGAGGAGGACCAGATCTTCCAGGGCGCGTGGTTCGCCGGCTACGGAAGCGACGACGGCTTTTCGCCCATCAGCTTCAACCTGTTCCTCGATGGCGATCTCGTCCACGTGAGTGACTCGATCGACCTCGTGCCGGACGGGAACACCTACTGGCTCGACTCCGGCTACGAAGGCTACGTGGACATGGTCCAGGTCAACGGCAGCCATGGTTTCTACGTCATGGACGATGTGACCTACGTCCCCGCTCCCGGCGCGCTCGCCCTGCTGGGGCTCGGACTGCTCGGCGGCCGGCGCCGACGATGACACCGTGCGTTCACGCGATCGCGTGATCGCGTGATGCGCTCCGCAGACACAAGGCCGGCGGCTTGCCCTGAAGCCGTCGGCTTTCTCTGTTGAACGAGGGCGACGTTTCAGCCGCCACGATGCGGCTCGGACGCCGCCGGCCGCACGGTCAGGTCGTCGAAGCGCGTCACCGCATCGGCCTTCGTCCAGAGCCCGACGTTGCCCGCCTCGGTGAAGGTGTCGTCCGTCACCTCGAGCAACCGCTCGCCGTCGAGATAACAGGTGATGTCGGGCCCGATCATGACGACGCGAAGCTCGTACCACCGGCCGGCCTTGAGCTCGATGCGGGCCGAATCGAGCTGCCTCCGCCGGCCGTCCTTCACGCAGTAGACGCGGTGATTCGATTCCAGCGGGTTGAAGCGGCAGATGTAGTAGTTGTCCTTGTCGAGGCAGCGCCAGATCGGCCCGCCGCCCTGGTCCTCGATGCCTGTCACCGCCTGGACCATCACCGTCAGATCCAGGTCCCTGTACGACGTGTTCTCGGCGATCGCGAGGTTGTACGTGCCGTCATAGTTGCGGCTCGCCGTCAGGGCCATCGCGTTCGGCGACGACGGGGCGCTCTCGTCGGCGATGACCGACCACTCCGCCAGCGCTTCGGTGGGGTTCGTCTCGTCGATCACCCACCCGACCGGGATCTGACCGGGGACGGTTTCATCGAACGTCCATTTCGTTGCGCGCGCGGGAAGGTGATCGTCGTCCGCTTCCGGGGGCGCGGCGCAGCCGTTGATGATGGCCGGCAGAATGATGGATGAAATCGTGGTGAATGCCAAGGCGAGCGTATGCCTCATGTGATGTGCTCCTTTTCCGGGCGGGCATCATCCTACATCAGGCGGCGGCGCGGCGGAGCCGCGGCGCTTCGCAGTGCGCGCCTTCATCACTCATCGCTCATCACTCATCGCTCCCCTCAATCCCCGAAGCACGTCCGCACCGAGCGGGCGATCTCGATGAGCGCGTGGTCCGGCGGGACGAGGCGCTGCTTGTTGGCGGTGTGCAGCAGGTCGACATCGGTGATCTCCCCGCCCTGCATGACGACCATGCGGCTGGTCCCGCCGGCCATGAGCAGCTCCAGGGCGCGGTAGCCGAACCGGGTGGCGAGGACGCGGTCCATCGGCTCCGGCCCGCCGCCGCGCTGGACGTGGCCGAGCACGGTGTAGCGGCTCTCGATGCCCGTCTTCTCCTCGATCTGCCGTGCGGTGTGCTCGGCGATGCCGCCCAGCCGCACGGGATCGGGGCTTCGCGGGTCGTGTCGGGCGACGACCTGCTCGCCCCCCGCTGGCTTGGCGCCCTCGGCGCAGGCGATGATCGAGAACCCCCGCTGGCGGTCCATCCGGCTCATGACGAACTCGCAGATCTTCTCGATGTCGTAGGGGATCTCGGGGATCAGGATGACATCGGACCCGGACGCGATGCCCGCGTGCAGGGTCAGCCAGCCGGCGTTGCGGCCCATGAGCTCGCAGACCATCACGCGATGATGGCTCGCCGCCGTCGAGTGCAGGCGATCGAGCGCCCGCGTGGCGGTGGTGGCGGCGGTGGTGAAGCCGAAGGTGATGTCCGTGCCGACGATGTCGTTGTCGATCGTCTTGGGCACGCCGACGCAGTTCACCCCTTTCTCGACGAGCGGGGCGGCGCAGCTCATCGTCCCGTCCCCGCCGATCACGATCAGGGCGTCGAGCTGATTGACGCGGATGGTCATCAGGCAGTGCTCAGTAGCGTCGATGAACTTCGGATTGCCATCCTCATCATCGCCGACGTAATAGTGGCTCGGGTTGGCGCGATTGTTCGTGCCGAGGATGGTCCCCCCGCGGGTGAGGATGCCCGAGACGTGCAGGCTGGACAGCTCGCCGATACGGTTCTCGACGAGCCCCTGGAAGCCGTCCTCGATGCCGAAGACGCGCACGCCGTGCTTGTAGATGGCGGTCTTGGTGACGGCGCGGAGGACGGCGTTGAGGCCGGGGCAGTCCCCGCCGCCCGTGAGCAGGCCGATGCGTTTGATGCTGCTGGACATGGTCAGTCTTGCTCGCCTTTCTTCGCATGGACAGCCGGGCCGCGGGCGTGTCGCGGGCCGCCGGCGGCGATCCGGCCGGGCTGTTCTCCGTCATCGGTCAGGAGGGCCGCGGCGATGCAGGAACGCCGGCGCGGGTGAGTCCAGGGCCCGGTGGTGATCGTCAGGCGGGGGCCACGGCCTTTGCCGGCGCTTTCATCTTCGTGAAGAACCGTCGCATCCGCGCCAGGCACGCGGATCGGATGTCCGGGTCGGTCAGCTCGTGATCGGCCCGGGCGATGAGTTCGTGCTGAAGACGCCGCCCGACCCGGTCGGCGGCCTCGAGGAACGGCCGCGCGCAGGCCGGGGGAATCACCCGATCCGCCGCCCCGTGCAGCAGCAGCGTCGGCCGGTCGTGGACGGCCAGATCGTCGGCGGGCTTCAGCTTCGCCAGCGATTCGATATACGCCTCGCCGACGGCACTGGCGTCGAGCAGGCCCGCGGCCGCGTTGCCCTTCGCGATCCGGCTGAGCACATCGCCGCTCGTGATCGGCGACCACAGCCCGACGCGGTTGATCTGATCCGTCCGTCCGGCGAGGCAGGCGGCGGTGATGGCCCCCAGCCGCCCGCCGAACAGGCCGATGCGATTGGCGTCGAGGTCGTCCTCCAGCAGCAGTTGGCGGAAGACGGCGGAGGCGTCATCGACGAGATCCGCCGCGGTCGGCTTTGACTCGCCGCCTTCCCGCGCCCCGAATCGCGCGACGGCGAGCCCGGCGTCGACGAGCGCAGCGGCCAGCCGATCCATCAGCATCAATGGACCGCCGGCCGCTCCGGGCGGATCGCCGCAGATGAGCACGACGGCGCGCGGCCGTTTCTCGCCAGCCGCCTTCGGCCGCCGCAGCGTGCCCTGCACGTGCCCCTTGCCGACCGCGATCTGAAACGTCTCCTGCTCAGCCATGGCAGGGCATGATACCGGCAATTGCCGCGGGCCAGGCATCAAGGCATCGTGGGATCAAGGCATCAAGGGGCCCGGGCGCGTCGCTTCCGGGAGTCAGCCGCGGGGGTCGTAGGCGGTGTCATCGTCGGAGAGGAAGCCGTTGTCGGGGTGGCCGAGCATGTTGAGCAATTCCTCAGTGGCGTGTTCGCCTTCGTGCGGCTGAGACACGGCCGCGACGTGGCCGTCGACGTACGCGACGTTCGTCTCGCCGTTGTAGTAAAACGCCTGCCCGCCGGCGTAGATCTGCATGAGCGGCCAGCCGTTGGGGCTGAGCGGGGCGCGCATGAACTTGTTGGCGCCGCCGGAGTATCCGCCGCAGCCGAAGATCGCGCATCGGGCGGCGCGGCGGCATGCGTGGGGCGGCACGCCTTTGCGCACCGCCTCCCAGCCGACCTGGTTCACCGCCTCGCCCCCGATGTAAGAAGTGTTGTAGTTGTAACCGGTAAAGGGATCGCCCTCGAAGTTCGACGGGCCGAAATACGCCGGGCACTGCATGACGCGACCGGGATCATCGGTCATCCCCCACAGCGGGCCGGGTGAGACGAGTTCGCCGTCGGCGAGCTTCGTCACCCAGTCCCAGGCGATGGCGTGGATCTCGCCCTCGACCTCCTCGTAGCGAACCGCCGCGGGATAGGTGTCCCAAAGCGCGGCGTACTTCCGGGCGGCGAGCGACATCTGCCGCAGATTGCTCTGGCCGAGAAGCTGCCGGGAGGCGGTCTTCACCCCGCTCAGCGCCGGCAGGAGCAGGCCCAGGAGGACGGAGATGATCCCCATCACCACGAGGAGTTCGACGATGGTGAACGCGGGGCGTCGCATGCGGATCATCCTCAGCTCCAGTTGCCCAGGAGGATGAGCAGGTCGGCGGTGTCGACGACGCCGTTGCCATCGAAGTCCGCATCCCAGCCCGCGGGCCGGGCCGGGCCCCACTTGCCGAGCAGGGCGAGCAGGTCGGCGGTGTCGACGATGCCGTCGAGGTTCACATCGCCGGGCCGGCGCGGCGCGACATCGGCCACCGCATCGATTTCCGGCGTGTCGAACGAGCCGGGCGGATTCGTGATGCGCACGAAGCTGATGGCGGCGAGGCCGAGCGCGCCGAGATCGACGCCCGCCCCGCCTCCGGAGCCGCGGTAGAGCTCGAGCACCTCCTCGTAGTGCAGGCCGTCGAAATCACTGAGCTGGATGGACGGATCGACGGGCTTCGTGAAGCACGATTCGATCAGCCCCGGCTCGGTGTCATAGGGGTCTGTCCTGTCGAGATAGCCTTCGGTGGGGAAGAGGCCGTCGGCTTCGACATCGGGGACGGCGAACCAGTTCTGGCCGTCGGGGCTGACCTCGATCGCTCCCCCCTCGCCGTGAAGCTGGGCCGGGTCGGTGCAGTAGTGGTCGAGTCCGCCACCTTCCTCGTCGAGGAGCAGGGCGTTGCCGAAGACCAGCAGGTCGATGCCCCAGGGGTTGAGCGGGTCGTCGGTGACGGGGGTGTCGAAGCGGAGGACGAGCCGCCCGCCCCCGCCGATCGAGACGACCTCCTCCGCTCGCCAGGGCGGGTTCATGACGCTGACGATCATGGGATCCCAGCCCTCGCCGGTGTAGCGCTCGGGGGGGCCGAGGGCGGTGAGGGGATCGGTATAGCCCCAGACGGGGTTCTCGCCCTCTTCGTAGAGCACGACCTCATCGGCGAAGGGGTCGTCATCGGCGGGAGCGGGCGAGGCGAGCAGGAGCACCGCGCCGATGAGCGCGGCGCGAGAGGCGACGCGAAAGAGCATGGGGTCGATCCTGTGCTACGTTCCGAGACGCGCGGAACGGCTCCCGACGGAGGAAGACCTCGGGTCCTCGCGAGGGTGGATCGTCGCGGTGGAAAGCCGGCGGGAGCGGGCCGGCCCGCGGCGTTCACGCCCTGCTTCGCGAGGGCCACGCCAGGCGACTGCGGCAGGTCTTCCGGCTTCGGGTCGCCTCCGCTCGCCTTCCCGCCGATTGCCCGTTGCGGGTTCGGCAGTGGCGGTCATGAGCGGAGGAGGGGCCGATCGTCATGGGTTGATATGACCAGATCGGCCGGCCCGTCACGGCGGCGCGTCCGCGGCGGCTTTTCACCGCCTTCCCTTTTCAGCCCGGGGGTGAGACCCCTCGAGGGCACCGAAGTCGATGTCAGTGTAGCGGGAACCGTGGGGCGTGCCAACACGGATGAGAGGCTGAGCCTCCGGCGGCGGTGTCGGTTCGTTGACACTGCCCCGCGGCTCGGCTACTTTCAGCGTTTCTGACGTTTTCCAGGCCCCCGGGGCGCCGTTCGTCAGCGGACGGTGCGTCGGGGAGGCGGCTTCGCCGGCCGGCGGGGCCGAGAGATTCGAGCAGGAGTTCATCGCGATGCGTATCCCCGCGCGTTTGAGCCGTTCGACGCGTCTGGCCGGCGTGCTCGCCGCCATTCTTCTCGCCCTTGGCACCACCGGCCCGGCGTCGGGACAGGATGAGACTCCGGCTCAACTGCTGGAAGATTTCGTGCACTATTCGCTCATCGCCAAGCCCGACCTCGCCGCCGCCTACGGCCGGCAGTTGCTCGATTCCGGCGTCACCTGCGCCGAGCTGGCAAGGATCATCGACGAGGGCGAGATGTCCGTCGATCGCTTCGACAACGCCATCCGCCGGATGATCGTCATCCCCGAGATGGAGAGCCTCGCCGCCGAGATCAGCCAGTGCGTCGAGCAGGGGCGGCTCGATCTCGCCCGCGACAGCGAACGGATCGAGGAGGCGATCGGCATGCTGGAGGGGACGCAGCGCCAGCAGCTTCTGGCGCAGGGGCGGCTGAAGGCGGCCGGCGAGTACGCCGTCCCCGCCCTCCTCCGCCGCATCATCGAGGGACGCGATGAGAGCCTCAAGCAGTCCTGCAAGCGCATGATCATCGCCATCGGCCGCGAGGCGGTCACCCCGCTCTGCGAGGCGCTCATGTACGTCGATCCGCAGAGCCAGCGGGTCATCTGCGAGATGCTGGGCGATATTCGCTACCCGCACGCCGCCCCGTATCTCCGTGAGCTGGCCGTCGACGACACGGCCAACGCGCCGGTGCGCGAGGCGGCCGAGCGGGCCTTCCGGCTCGTCGGCGGCGAGCAGTCCGATCCGTCCGTACTCTACGGCAATCTCGGCTACCTCTATTACGATCACCTCGGCTCGCTCATCGCCTACCCCTACGAGGAAACGAACAACATCTGGAACTACGACTGGGCGGTGGGGCTCGTCGCCCGGCCCGTGCCGACGGCGATCTACTACGAGCTGATGGCGATGCGGGTGGCCCGCAAGGCCCTCGAGTTCGACAGGTCCAATCGGCCGGCCCTGAGCCTGTTCGTCGCGGCCAACCTCAAGCGGGAGAACAATCTCCCGCCGGGCGAGACGGACCAGATCGAGGGCGATGCCGCCTACAGCCCGGCGTTCTACGCGACCGTGTTCGGCACGCAGGTCTGCCTGGACGTGCTCGCCCTGGCCATCGACACCACGGACACGCCGCTCGTGCGCGATGCCATCGCGGCCCTCTCCCAGACCACGGGCGGGGCGAACCTCTTCAGCGCCGGCGGAGGACGCCAGCCGTTGCTGGAGGCGCTATCGTATCCCGATCGCCGCGTGCAGTACGAGGCGGCGCTGACGCTGGGCCGCGCCCTGCCGGACCGCGATTTCGCCGGTTCGGAGCTGGTGGTCCCGCTGCTCGCCTCGGCGGTGCGGACGGCCAACCAGTCCTTCGGGCTCGTGATCGCCGATGAGCCGGAGAACCGCCGGCAGGCGGTCATCGTGCTCGAGAACCTCGGCTACACCGTCGCCGGCGCCGACGAGAGCGTGATGGCGGTCCAGGGCGCGATCGCCGAATCGGTGGGCGTGGACGTGGTCCTCGTGTGGATGAGCCGGGCGGAGGACGCCAAGCAGGCGGTCTCCAACCTCCGCAACATCAACAAGACCATCGCCGCCCCCGTGGCCATCCTCGCGCCCGGCGTGGATGTGCCCGACCTTCGCCGGGAGTATCACGGCGACCGCCGGGTGAGGGTTTCCCGACCCGGACTGAGTGAAGAGGCGTTCGAAGCGCTCTTCGAGGAACTGCTGCGACGGGCCGCCGGCGGCCGCATGACCGACGCCGAGGCCGAGGCCTACGCCATCGAGGCGCTGCAGGCGATGGAAGACATCGCGATCTCCAACAGCCCGGCGTACACGATCGCCGAGGCCGAATCGGCGCTGCTGGACGCCCTGGCCGGCCGCAGCGGCGGAACACGACTGCTCGTGGCCGACATCCTCGCCATGATCGACAGCGAACGCGCCCAGCAGACGCTCTTCGACACCGCGCTGGCCGCGGAGGGTCCGGAGCGGATCGAGCTGCTGGACCGGGTCGCGGCCTCCGTGAAGCGGTTCGGCAGCTACGGCGAGCGACGGCATGTCCTGGCCGTGCTCGACCTGGTGCGCAACAGCACCGGGGCGCTGGCGGAGGCCGCCGCCCGACTGCACGGTGCGCTGAATCTGCCCACCACCGATGCCGTCGATCTCGTCCAGCCTTCACCGGAGCCGGGTCGCTGATCGGGCGGCCCTGATCGCGTCGACAGGTTGGATCTTCTCCGCGCCCCAACCGGCACGACACCGGCTCGCGAGCGGTCAGAGAGGGCGCGCCCGATGCACCCGCCGATCCGGCCCGCCTCCCGCATCCTGACCGAGCGGCTCGTCCTGCGCTGCTATCAGCCGGCCGATGCGCCTCTGCTGCGGGCGGCCATCGTGGCGAGCGCCGATCACCTCCGACCCTGGATGCCCTGGGCGGCCCGCGAGCCGAAGCACGAGGCGACGATCGCCCGCCGCCTGCGCCGCTTCCGCGGACGCTTCGATCTGGGAAAGGACTTCATCTACGGTCTGTTCGACCGCGACGAGCGCCGCGTGCTGGGCGGGTCCGGACTGCATCGCTCCATCGGCGCCGGGGCGCGGGAGATCGGCTACTGGCTGCACGCCGACTGCACGGGGCGCGGCTACGCCACCGAGGCCGCCGCGGCCCTGACCCGCGTGGGCTTCGAACATGAAGCCCTGACCCGGATCGAAATCCACTGCGACCCCCGGAACGGGCCCAGCACCGGCGTACCGATGCGGCTGGGATTCGTGCTTCAGACGACAGTTCGCGACCGGGTTCCGGGCCCCCGCGGCCCGCGGCGCGACACGATGATCTGGCGGCTCGACGCCGGGACGTACGCCGCCTCGCCCGCGACGTCGGCGAAGATCCGGGCCTTCGACGCAACCGGCCGGAGGGTCCTCTGAGGGCCTTCGCCATTGCCCGCGGCCGGGGCCGGTGCTAAGGTGAGCGGTTCATCGCCACCCTAGCTCAGTCGGTAGAGCGGAGCTTTCGTAAAGCTCAGGTCAGGGGTTCGAGTCCCCTGGGTGGCTGTCGGGGAGGGTCGCTTCCCAAACCGCAGAATGGGCGAAAGACGCTCCGGTGCGGGTCGTGTGCGTACGTTTATGTCATTGCGCGCCGGGAAAGCGGTGAACGGCGAGGCGTTTTCGCGCCCTTCGCCTTGCGTTCCCTCACGGATCGGTGATCATGGATCCTGTCCACGTGATGATCGAGCGCATCACGGGGGCGGCGCTGTCGCAGCGCCGCTCCCGCGCCGGAGGCGGCTTCGCCCCGCGCGTCTCGTGAGCCGGCGGGGATGACGCTTCTCAGGAGGTTCGCACATGTCACAACGAAGGCTGCTCACCCTGGTCGCGGCGGCGCTCATCGCGGCGACCGGCGCGGTGCAGGCGCAGGATCGCACCGCCGCGCTCGCCGCGGCCAATGCCCTTGATTTCCGGCAGATCGTGCGGGAGGCGAAGGCGAAGGTCTTTCCCGCCGTGGTCTATATCCGCGTCGTGCGGGAGGCGACGGAGGAGGGCAAGAAGGCCTCCCAGCAGGTGTCCGGCAGCGGCGTGATCATCACCGATGACGGGCACGTGCTCACCAACTGGCACGTCGTCGAGAAGGCGCAGTCGGTGCGGTGCCTTATGTCCGACGGCCGGGCGATGAGCGCGGAAGTGCTCGGCTCGGACAAGGACACCGATCTGGCGATGCTTCAGCTTGAAGTGCCCGAGGGCGCCGGGCCGCTGCCCGCGGCGACGATCGGCGATTCGACCGTCCTCGAGGAAGGCGACTTCGTCATGGCGATGGGCGCCCCCTTCGGCCTCAACCGCTCCGTCTCGATCGGGATCATCTCCTGCACGCGCCGCTTTCTCTCCGACATCAGCGAGTACAGCCTGTGGCTTCAGACGGATGCGGCGATCAACCCGGGCAACTCCGGCGGGCCGCTCGTCAACACGGAGGGCGCGGTGATCGGCATCAACGCGCGGGGGATCGGCTTCGCCGACGGGATGGGCTTCGCCATCCCCGCCGAGACGATCAGCATCCTCGTGCCGCAGCTCCGCGAAGGCGAGGTCGACTGGAGCTGGACGGGGCTTCAGCTTCAGCCTCTGCGCGATTTCGATCGCGACATCTACTTCGACGAGACGGAAGGCATGGTGGTGGCCGAGACCGATCCCGATTCGCCGGCCCGCTCCGCCGGCATCCTCGCCCGCGATCGGATCGTCCGCCTCGACGGCGATCCCGTCACCGCCATGACATCGGAGGATCTTCCGCATGTGCGCCGCACGTTCGCCCTGCTCCCCAAGGACGAGGAGGCGACGATCGAGCTCGTCCGCGGCGGTGAGACTCATACCGTCACGCTCATCCCGCGCAAGAAGGGCAAGGTCGAGGGCGAGGAGTTCGTCTGCGAACGGTGGGACCTCACCGTCAAGATGATCAACCAGTTCGACAACCCCGATCTTCACTTCCACCGCAAGAAGGGCGTGTTCATCTACGGCCTGAAATGGCCCGGCAACGGCCGCGACGCCGGCCTGCGCGAGCAGGACATCATCCTCACGCTGGGCAGGGAGAAGATCGAAACGCTCGAAGACGTCGAGGCCGTCTACGAGGACGCCGTCGACAACATCGATCAAAAGCATCGCATGAGGGTCGTCGTGCTTCGCAACGGCCTCATGCGCCAGTTCGTCCTGGATTACCAGCGCGACTACTCGCGCGAATGAACCGATCGATCGGAGGCAGCGATGACACGTCGAGTTTCCATCCGCTTTGCGCTTCTTTTCGTCATGCTCGCATCCGGCGCGGCATGGGCCGGGGAGGAGGCGCCGAAGGCTGAAGAACTGGCCCGCCTCGGCCGGGCGAACGACGATTCGTTCGTTCGCGTCGAGTACACGCTTCGCTACGACAAGGGCGAATCGCCGGAAAGCATGGGCTACCCCTCTCCGTACCAGTATCGCCGGTTCATGTCGTTCCCGGGTCAGTACTCCTGGGAGAGCCTCGACGAGGTCATCCGGGAGGAGCGCCCGCTGGAGCGCGGCGGGTGGCTGGTCGCGGCGGATCTCGTGGCCACCGAGGATCCGATGATCCATCCCCGCTTCGTCAGCGCGATCGTCGTGCGGGCGGGCGAACACGTCGTCGATGCCGTACCCGAAGGCTACGCCGAGCGGGACGGGCTGCTCTTCCTTCGCCTCGCGGCGCCGCTGGAAGGCGCGGAGATCCTGTCCTTCCAGTCCGACGCGAACGGGCCGTATTACGCGCTCGACTATCGACGCAGCGATGCGAGCTGGCAGACGTCGGTGCAGCCGCTGGGCACGAGCGTCGCGGTGATGGATGACGGCCGGCAGTATCTCTCGGCCGCCTCGGGCGGGCTCGTCGTGAACCGGCAGGGCACGCCGGTCGCCCTGACCGCCACGGCCGCCCTGTCCGTGGACGAGACGTGGAAACAACCCGCCTCGCGGATCCCGATGGTGCGGCACGACGAATGGCAGGCCGGCATCGATGATGTGGTGAAGGAAGTCGCCGAGCGCGCGCTGCCGCGGGTGACGTTGAATTTCCGCAGCCCGCGTTCCGATCAGGCCTCGCCCTACGGGCCGCAGGGGTACTACTACGGCGAGGAACAGGCGGATGAGACGGAGTGGAACGGCACGGGCGTGCTCGTCACCGATGAGCTGATCCTCGTGCTCGCGAGCCTGAAGCCGGACCGCACCGCCCGGCTCGAGCAGATCGTGGTGCATACGGCCGACGGCGAAGCGGTCGAAGCCGAGTTCGTCGGCTCTCTCCGCGATTACGGCGCCCTGCTCGCCCGGCTTCCCCGGCCGCGGACGGATCGGGTCGAGTTCTGCGACCGGCCGATGACGAAGCTGCGCGATCGCCTTCTCGCCCGCGCCGAGATCATCGTGCACGGTGAGAATCGAACCAGTTACTACCATCGCGACCGCGTGCAGCGTTTCTTCGTCGGCTGGGAGGGGCGGGACTATCCCGCGGTCGCCGCGAGCACCTCCCACGGCGGGTACTACGGGTACGGCGACGAGGGATCGATCGGGCTGAACTTCCTGCTCACGCTCGACGGCGCCCTGACCGGCCTCCCCATCGCCCGACGTCAGAAGGTCACCGTCGAAGAGCGGTGGGGCGGCAACGAGCCGATGATGGTCCCCGTCGAGCATCTGGTCGAGACGCTGGACGCGTTGGATGACGCGATCGATCCCGACAACCGGCCGCTCAGCGAGGAGGAGGAGAGCCGCATCGCCTGGCTCGGCGTCGAGCTTCAGGCGATGAACCCCGATCTCGCGCGGATCAACGAGATCTCGCATCTCACGAGCGGGGGACGGACCGGCGCCATCGTGACCTACGTGTACGAAGACTCGCCGGCCGCGGCGGTCGGTCTTGAACTGGGCGACATCATCCTTCGTCTTCACATCGAGGGGCATCCCAAGCCGCTGGAGGTCTCCACCGGCGGGTACCAGTACGACTACATGGAAATGTTCCCGTGGGCGCAGTACGACGAGATTCCCCCGGAGTTCTTCGAGCAGCTTCCCCAGCCGTGGGGCTCGGTCGACAACCAGCTCAACCGCGCGCTGACGCAGGTCGGGTTCGGCACGCCCTTCGTCGCCGATGTCTATCGCGAGGAGGAGGTGAGGCAGCGCGGTTTCCGGGTGACGGAGAGCCCCCCGCATTACGGAGCGGCCGCGCGCTACAAGTCCGAGGGGCTCGGCGTGTCCGTGCGCGATCTGACCTACGAAGTCCGGCGGTATTTCCAGATCGCCGAGGACGAGCCCGGGGTGATCATCGCCAAGGTCGAGCCGGGCGAGAAGGCCGCCGTCGCCGGACTCCGGCCCTACGAGATCATCATCTCCATCAACGACGAGCCGATCGAGTCCGTCGAGGAGTTCGAGACGATCGTCCGCGATCCCGGCGAGCTGCGGATGTTCGTCAAGCGCATGACCGAGGGCCGCATCGTGAAGATCGAATCGGAAGGCGAGGGCGAGGAAGAGGAGGAGGTCGATCAGTCCTGAGCCGGTGGTGGGGCCGGACAGGCGTTGGAGATCGTCACCGTGAACACGACCGGCCCGCCGGCCGCGGCGGTCGTGAACGCTTCCCGCAATGCCGCGAACACCGCTTCCTCCGCGCCGCTGATCACCGTGCTCATCTCGCCCGGTCGGACGGCGAGGCCGTGCGCGTGAAAGACGGAAACCGCCTCGCGAATCACCGGCCCGAGATGTTCCTTCCCCAGCGGATACAGGCTGACTTGCGCCGCGATGCCGGTCATGTCGACTCTCCTTCGCGCGAGTGTTCGAGCTTCAGCGCCAGGCCGATGAACCCGCCCCACGGCAGCGGCAGGCTCACGTCGATCGGGCGGGGGAAGAGCGTCGTGCGCCAGCGGATGGACGCGAGCCGCTCGCCGGCCGCGTGACGCGCCTTCACCACGAGTTCGCCGGGCGCATAGAGCCGGGCGGCGGACCAGATCGGTCCGCCGGCGCGGCGCCGCCGCCGGCCCGGGAGGCTTCTGCGGTTCAGGACGCCAAGCACGACGCCCCGGCGCGCGATGCGCACCGCCTCGCGCAGCGCCCGATCCGGATTGCGCGTGAACTCCAGCGTCGTGAGGAGCATCACGAGGTCCATCGCGCGCGGCGGCATCGGAATGTTCATGGCGTCGCCTTCCACGAAGCGCGCCCCGCCATGTGCCCGCGCGATGCCAAGCATGGCGGGCGAGTGATCCAGCCCCGTGACCTCGTACCCGCGATCGACAAGCCAGCGGCTGAAGTGACCGGTGCCGCATCCGACTTCGAGGATCGAGCGGGCGCCGTCGAACTCCGCCAGCAGCCGCGCGAGGAGGCGTTTCTCGAGCCGATCGGCCCGCCGGCCCGGCCCGTCGTACCAGGCTTCGTACCGCCGGGCCAGCTCTTCGCTGAAGAATGGATCGGTTTCCGCTGCCATGTCCTACGATCCGGAGAATACCGTCCGTGACCGGCTGCGAGGCGGCCGGAACCTCTTGATGGTCGCCCACCCGTCGCGCGGTGATCGAAGGCCACGGCTCAGCGGGCGTCGCGGCCGGCCGATTCGCGACGGCCCCGTGTTCGCTGATGCGGACGATAGAGAAGGACCCAGCCTCGCACGAGCTGCCCGTCGTGAAGAAGCCGGCGTCGGCTGCGATCGATCTCGTCGAACCCCGCATCGCGGATCTCGGTCTCGAGCTGCCGGTTCGGCGGGCCGTACTCCGCCGCGTGCGTCGGGTACACGGCCAGGATGCCGCAGGATTTGAGCATCTCGCGCACGCGCCTCAACAGCTCGACGCGCGGCTGGGAATCGGGGAAGAACACGCCGTGAAGCACGTCGAACAACAACACCAGATCGAGGCTGCCGGCCGCGAAGGGGAGCGCCTTATGAAGGAAATCGGCGCGCACGGTCCGGATGTTGGACAGGCCGTACGTGCGGGCGCGCTGCTTCAACTCGCTGAGCGCTTCACGATCGCGATCGATCGCGTAGACGCAGCCGGTGCGCCCGACGACGCGCGCGGCGGGGACGGCGTACCGGCCTTCACGACATCCGAAGTCGGCGACGGCGTCGCCCTCCGACAGCCCGAGTCGGCGAAGGACGCGGCATCCCGTCGCCGCACACCACGCTCGAACGTCCGCGTCGGTCATGCGATCCGCCTCCCGATGCCGTGCCGGTGTCGTCGGGGCGGGTGAATTTCAGCCGCCTTCGCTGATCCATTCGGATGCGGCGACCCGCGCTGACGTCCGGAGACATCATATTCGAAATGATGGGCCTGGATCATGGTCGGGATTCCCGGGAGAAGTGCCTGTCGCGTCAGTTCGGGCAGCGATGATCGGGGCCGTGCGTACAGGTGTTGATGCCGTCGGACAGTTCGCCGTCGAGGTACGCCGCGACCAGCTCCTCCGCGGTGAGCGACGGGACGCCGAGGACGACGCAAATGCCGGCCCGGGTGAAGAGCCGCAGCGCCTTCCGTCCCATGCCCCGGGCGAGAACCACGTCGGCGCCGTGCCCCCGGAGCCACCTCGGATACGCGCCCGGTTCGTGCGGAGGCGCCGGGAGCGTCTGCCGGTCGATGATCTCGCGGGAACGATCGTTGATCGTGAACATCATGAAGCAGGGACATCGGCCGAAATGGGCGGCCGGCCGACCCTCCTCAATCGGAACGGTGATGATCATGGGTCGCTTCCTGGACGTGCTCGTTCGCTCGCCCGGCGCGCGGCGCCGGGAGCAGTTCCTTCAACTCATGCCAGAGGCGGCGCAGGTCCGCGGCCGCGCCGGCATCCGTCAGCTCGGTCACCGCCCGGGCGCGAAGCTGTGCTTCCACCAGCGCTTCATCCTCGCGCACCCGGGGAAGCGGGACGGCGCGGCGCGCCCGCGCTTCCGCCTCGATGCGATCGGCGAGAGACGGATTCAGATCGAACCGGTTGACGCACAGGGCCGACGCGACGTGAAGCTGATCGGCCAGCTCGAGCACGCGCTTCGCGTCGTGCCACCCGCTCAGGGTGGGTTCGGCCGCGATGAGGGCGAAATCGGCGCTGGTCAACGATGCGATCACCGGGCATCCCACGCCCGGCGAGCCGTCGATCAGGACGAGCGGGAAACCTTCGGCCTCCGCCAGCTCGGATGCCTCGCGCCGCACGGCGGTCACCAGCTTGCCGCTGTTCTCCTCTCCCGGGTGAAGCCGGGCGTGCACCATCGGGCCGAAGCGCGTTTCGGAGACGAACCGCGCGCCGTTGATCACCGGCTCGAAGCGCACCGCGCCGGTGGGGCACACCCCGACGCAGGCGGCGCATCCTTCGCACGCGAACGGATCGACCTCGTACGTCAGCGCTCCGTCACCGGTCCCCGCCGTCTGCCGGATCGCATCGAACCGGCAGACCTCCGCGCATTCGCCGCAGCCGAGGCAATCGGCCGGCTCGATGCGCGCCCTGCTGCCCCCGCTGAAGTCCTCCCGCCGCCGAATCCGCGGCCGGGTGAGCAGATGCAGGTCCGGCGCGTCGACATCACAATCGGCGAGCACGACAGGCCGGGCGAGGTGAGCGAGGGCGGCGGCAATCGAGGTCTTCCCCGTCCCACCCTTGCCGCTGATGATCACCAGCTCGACGGTCACGACGCCCTCCTCTCGCTTCGCGCGCGCAGCCGGTCCAGCAGCGCGTTCAGCTCCTCTTCCAGCGCTTCGATCACGCCGTTCAGGTCGCC
>JAXHTH010000198.1:0-23833 GCA_034211115.1 Planctomycetota bacterium
GACGCCGAGAGCGGCAAGCGCATCGAGGGCAACGGCGTCAGCGGCGTGCTCGCCATCGAAGAACCCTGGCCCGGACAGATGCGCACCGTCTACGGCGACCACAAGCGCTTCGAGGAAACCTACTTCGAGATGTACCCCGGCTACTACTTCACCGGCGACGGGTGCAAGCGCGACGAGGACGGCTACTACTGGATCACCGGCCGCGTCGACGATGTCATCAACGTCTCCGGCCACCGCATGGGCACCGCCGAGGTCGAGAGCGCCCTCGTGGCCCATCCGAAGGTCTCCGAGGCGGCCGTGGTCGGCTTCCCCCACCCGATCAAGGGCCAGGGCATCTACGCCTACGTGACCCTCAACGCCGGCGAAGAGTACGAGGACGCGCTCAAGAAGGAGCTGGTCAATCACGTCCGCAAGGAGATCGGCCCCATCGCCTCGCCCGACGTGATCCACTGGGCGCCGGGCCTGCCCAAGACCCGCTCGGGCAAGATCATGCGGCGCATTCTCCGCAAGATCGCCGAGGACGCCGTCGATCAGCTCGGCGACACGTCGACCCTCGCCGACCCGTCCGTGGTCGAGAACCTCGTGAGCGAGAAGGAGCGCATGGCCGCCGGCGCGTGATATAGCGCTCGGCGCTCCCCCCGCCGATCGACTGCGATCAGCACTGATGAACACCTCAAAGCCCCGGGACTCCCGTCCCGGGGCTGTTCTTCGTGTCGCGCGGCCGGTGGTAGAATCCGCCCTGCATGGCTTCGCCGGATCTCGACAACACGCGTGGCGTGCATCTCTCGCTCGCCGGTCTGTTCATCAACGGCGGGCTGGCGATCATCAAGCTCGTCACCGGCGTGGTGGGGCATTCCTACGCGCTGATCGCCGACGCGGTCGAGTCGATGGCCGACATCTTCGGATCCATCGTCGTCTGGGGCGGGCTGCGGATCGCCCGCCAGCCGCCGGATGAGAATCACCCCTACGGGTACGGGAAGGCCGAAGCGCTGGCGGGGTTCGTCGTCGCCCTCATGCTCATCGGCGCCGCGATCGGCATCTCCATCGAAGCGGTGCGCGAGATCATCACGCCGCACCACGCGCCCGCGGCGTACACGCTCTGGGTCCTGCTGGGCGTCATCCTCGTCAAGGAACTGCTCTACCGCGTCGGCCGGCGGGTCGCGCGCGATTCCAGGAGCAGCGCGGTCCTCGCCGACGCCTGGCATCACCGCTCCGATGCGATCACCTCGCTGGCCGCGGCGGTCGGGATCAGCATCGCCCTCATCGGCGGCCCGGGTTACGAGCCGGCCGATGACATCGCCGCCCTCTTCGCCTCCGCCATCATCCTCTTCAACGCCCTGCGCATCATGCGCCCGCCCCTGCGGGAGCTGATGGACACCGAGCCGCCGCACATCACCGAACAGGCGGGCGAGATCGCACGCGGCGTGAACGGCGTCGTCGACATCGAGAAGGTCTTCGCCCGCAAGAGCGGAACGCGCTACTGGGTCGACATGCACGTGGAGGTGGACGGATCGATGTCGGTCCACGACGCCCACGAGCTGGCGCATCAGGTCAAGGACGCCGTGCGCAACGCCATGCCGCGCGTGCACGATGTGCTCATCCACATCGAGCCGGCGCCGAACGGCGCCTGAGGGCGCGGGACGATCATCCGTCCGCGGACGGCTCGAACCGCCGGCGTATGTAGGGCGAGTAGATGGCCCCGATCGGGTTGTGGGCGAGCACGCGGTCCTTGGCGATGAGCGTCGTGCACGGCGCCCTGCACACGAGCGAGAAGATCGCATCGTGCCCCACGCACAGCCCGCACAGAATGTTCAGCTCCGTGCCCGCCTCGTTGAGCAGTTCCGCCTGGCCGGCCGGGTTGCACATCACCTCGTCCGGCGCCTCGCCGTCGATCTGCTCCAGCTCCAGCTTCCGCTTGTTCACGCCCGAGACCTTGCAGCAGACGGAGATGACGTCGAAGTGCGGCTTGAGGATGCGGGCGATGATCTCCGCCTCCCCGGCGAGCCCGATGCAGAAGGCGAGCCCGATCCTGCGGAATCCCATTTCCTTTGCGAAGAGGATGATCTCGTTGAGACGCGGCTCCCTGCAGTAGTGCCGGCCCTCGATCGCCGTCGCGGCCCGGTGCAGCCGCTCGATGCGATCGTCTTCGTACAGGGAGAGATGTTCCGCGGCGACGCCGAAGCAGTCCTTGCCGTCGTGGCGGCAATCCTTGCTCTTGCACGGGGCGCAGCGCGGCCTGGGCGGTCGTTTCATCGCGAAGATCCTCGGCCTTCCGGTCGCGCGCCGTCGGGCGGGACGACCACGAAATCGCCCTCGGCGCAGCCGACGTGCTGCGCCACGAGCGGGCATTTGGCCATGAGCAGAAAGTACATGCGCCCGCCGTTGACGGTGTTGAGGGTCTCGAAGTTGCCCATCCCCTTGGCGAGGATGAGATCGGCCTCGTCGAAGCGCCTTCGAAAGCCCGGCGAGCAGTCTTCGAGTATCGTCCCCGGCGCGTCCGAGCCGTTGTCGATCACCTCGACGAGTGCGCTGAGCCCGGCCGCCTCGGCGTCCTCACGCGTCGCGTCGTTGATCACCGGCCCGCCGCGGACGGCCAGCGTGATGCGCTCCCGCGGCAGACGCTCGATGAACAGCCGATCGAAGACGATCTCCCCGGCGTTGTCGGCGAGATAGAGGATGCGCGCCGCCGACTCGATGCGCTCCTGCAAACCGTCGATCGTCCCCCTCAGCGGGCGGCTGAGCGCGCGTTCGATCACCTCCCGCACCGCCGATTCCGTGACGTTCTCGAGGGCGGCGAAATCGATCGTGTTGCCCGCGATCGCCAGCCGGACGGCCGTGTCGAACGGATCGGCGGACGCCTCGATTCGCTCCTTCAGGGATGGATACAGCGCCAGGGCATGACGATTGAACTGCTCCTTGACCGGCCGGTAGGGATCATCATCGTCCAGCAGGCGGCGGATGAGCCGATGGATGCGACGGCCCATCACCGGAGGCGGGTCGGTCAGGTCCAGCTCGCCCAGCCCGCGGAGCAGCTCGCGGACGACCCGGGCGTGCATCTCTTCATCGTCGGTCAGGCGGCGGATGGCCCCCAGTGCCTGGCGCAGGAAGCACGGAATGCAGTCGAGCTGGGTGTGCATGAGGCCGCCGGTAGTCTAGGCGGCAGCCCCACGAAAAACGGCCCTCGCGGGGCCGTCAATCGTGCTCGCGGTCGGGAAACTGGGGATCAGGGACTCGAACCCCGACTAACTGAACCAGAATCAGTCGTGCTACCATTACACCAATCCCCAAGGGAAGGCACGATTGTATATCGGCTCCGCGGCGGATCAAGAGCAGTCCGATCGGGCGATCGGAGCGGTCGTCCGCCGCGCACCCCGCCCTCGTCCGGGGGCCGTGCGGTTTGCGGGGGCCGGCCCCGCCGGCCGTCCGGTGCACCGGGACCGCGCGGCCGATACGCTCGGGAGGCCGGTGGGGCAGTCCGCCTCGGCGTCGGTATCTGCACTGATCGGCCTGAACCGGGCGATCAGTGACGCCGCGGTTCCCTTCATCGATCATCGGTGGCGCGTGGCCCGCGTTGCCACGCGGGGCTCAAGGGTGTGCAGCGCCCGTCGATCACCGGCTGATCCCTGATCGCTCGTCGCTTATCGCTTATCGCTCATCGCTCATCGCTCCCTCACTCCTCCTCCAGATGCAGCTCCTCCATGACATCGGCCGTGATGTCCAGCGCCTCGGGATAGCGCAGCGCGCTGCGGAGGCGGATGGCGGTCATCGCCTGCTCGGGGTTTTCCGCCTCGAACGGCTCGCCGGTGGGGACAAACTGATAGATCGTGTCGATGCCGTTGCGGTCGGCGACGATCTCCACCGCGGCGACGAGTTCGCGATAGGCGCGTTCGAGCTGGTCGGCATCGAGCCTGCCTCTGCGGCCGAGGGCGCTCTCCTGCCACTGCATGAACTCCTCGTAGACGGCCTGGCCCTGTCGGAGGGCCGCCTGGGCTTCCTCAGAGTTCGGATCGAGTTCGCGCAGTCGCTTCTGGATCTCATCGAGGCGCTGGCGGTATTCGGCCTCGGTTTCCCGGACCTCTTCCATGAGCGGCTCGCGCTCCTCCGCGAACGCCTCGGACTGCATGAGCTGGCCGAGGATCTTGCCGGTGTAGACGTAGCCGACGCTGTAGGCGCGGTCATGGGCGCTCTCGCCCCACGCGAGTCGTCCGCCCCGGTTGCGAAGGGCGATGTCCTCCGCGTCGCCTCTCAGGGTCAGGAGCTCGACCGGGCCCGGGTCGCCCGGCCCGGTCTGGGGGTCGGCGAAGGCCGGACTGCCGCCCCGCCCCAGCAGCAGCGAGACGTTCAGGGCGATGAGAAGGGCGAGCAGGCCGTAGATCATGATGCGTTCGCGGGGGTGCATGGTGCTTTCCTGGCTGAATTGCGATGTGCGGCGAGAAACCCCGGGGCGGATCCTCCGCCCCCGGCCGTCCTCTTCATACCGAGATCATGGACACGAGGTTCGGGCGGAGGATTCCCGAGCGACATTGGCACATTTGCACATGGGCACAGGCGTTGGCGGAGATGGTGGTCCTCGGTGGTCTTCCGGGGGCGCCGGAGGCCGCGAAGCCGCAGGCGGCTCATCTCCCCGCCCTCAGCTCCCTCGATCCTCTCCCCCCTTGATGCCATGATGCCACGATCCCATGATGCCTTCTTCCTCAATGTCCGAACAGCGCCTTGATGCGCTCGAGGATCGTGAATTCGCTGAGGTCGCGGAGTTCGCCGGCATCGAGGAAGCTGCCCTGGCACTTGCGGCAGAGCTCGAAGCCGACGTGCTTCTGCGCGCGGTCGGTCACGTGCCGCATGGGCACGCCGCAGCGCGGGCAGTTGATTTCGCGGATCTCGTTCTGCTCCCTGCCCGTCTCCTCCGATCCGATGTCGATGGCGTCCACGAGCGTTTTGTCCTTGAGGATCTTCAGGCGTTCGCCCTTGTCCAGCCAGAGGCCGAGGCACTGCTCGCAACGATCGACGGTGAACGCCCCGGCCTTCAGCGGCCGCATCGGCACGTGACACTTGGGGCAGTTGATGATGTCCTGGTCGGCGATCTGGTCGGCCATCGTCTTGCTCCGTATTCCGAGTTCGGCGGGGAGAGGATAGGCGGAAGACGAGAAGAAAGCGACGGAGCGACGAGGCGACGAAGCGACGAAGACTGTTCAATGGCTGCCGGCGTCCTCGTGCCGCTGTTGGGATTGCCACGCTGCAATCAGCTCCCCGTACTCCGCATCCGGGGCCAGAAACTTGCGATAGCACTCCGTGCACACCCACTCCCGCCCGTCCGTTGTATAGCCGAAGCGGTCCTCTTCTTCGCCGCGGTCCCAGATCTTGTGCGTGCAGATCTCGCAATGATCGTGGTCCCAGCCGCCCCGGATCAGTTCAGCACGCTCCGGATCATACCTCTGTCCGAGGTACTCGCGCATGGAGCCGCTGACGCGATTCACCACGGCATCGCGCGGCCACCACTCCTGCCGCCGCCAGGGACGTCCGAGACACCGCTGCACTTCGTCCCGCAGGTGCGCCCACTGCCACTCGCCGCCGTGCAGCGGGATCGTCGGCCCTCCGTGTCCGTCTTCCCTTCTTCGCCTCTTCCACATACTCCCATCATACCATGTGCATGCCACTGCAACGAAACGAAACGCAAGCTCCCCCGGCAAGCCGGGGGGCACCATGATTTCGGCGTTCCGGTTTCGTTTTGACGTTTCGACGTTTCGACGTTTGGTCGTCTACTCCCCCTGTTCGAGGACGGAGAGGAAGGCCTCCTGGGGGATGTTGACCGAGCCGATGCTCTTCATCCGCTGTTTGCCCGCCTTCTGCTTCTCCAGCAGCTTGCGCTTGCGGGTCACATCGCCGCCGTAGCACTTGGCGGTCACGTTCTTGCGGACCGCCTTGATGCTCTCGCGGGCGATGATCTTCCCGCCGATCGCGGCCTGGAGGGGGATCTCGAACTGGTGGCGCCCGATCTGCCGGCGAAGCTTGATGAGGATCGCCCGGCTGCGCTTCTCCGCCACGCTGCGGTGGCAGATGAACGACAGCGCCTCGACGGGCGTGTTGTTGACGAGGATGAGCACCTTCGCGAGGTCCGCGGCGCGGAAGCCGATGATCTCGTAATCCATCGTCCCGTAGCCGCGGGTGGTCGCCTTCAGCTTGTCGTAGAAATCGTAGATGATCTCGGCGAGCGGCAGCTCGTAATCGAGGATCTGCCGCGTGTCGGAGAGGAACTGCTGGGCCTTGAACGTGCCGCGCCGACTGTCGCAGAGCTTGAGCAGGTCGCCGATGTTCTCGGTGGGGCAGATGATCTCGAGCTTGACGATCGGCTCGCGGATTTCGGCGATCTTCGTCGGGTCGGGCAGCTCGGCGGGATTATGGATCTCCAGTGTTTCGCCATCGGTGAGCGCGACCTCGTAGCTGACATTGGGCGCGGTCTGGACGACCTCGACCCCGCCCTCGCGCTCCAGCCGCTCCTGCACGATCTCCATGTGCAGCAGCCCGAGGAAGCCGCAGCGGAAACCGAATCCCAGCGCCTCGGAATGCTGGGGCTGGAACGTGAATGACGTATCGTTGAGGTTGAGCTTTTCGATCGCCTCGCGCAGCGCTTCGAAATCGCCCTTCTTCGTCGGATCGTCCGTCGTGGTGGCGGGATAGAAATCGCAGAAGACCATCTGCTTGGGCTCTTCGTAGCCGGGCAGGGGGTCCGCGGCGGGGTCGGTGTCGAGCGTGATCGTGTCGCCGACGCGCACGTCGGCGAGCGTCTTGATCGCCGCGACCATGTAGCCGACGTCGGCGTGATCGAGCTGCCTGACCTTCGTCGGCGCCGGCGTATACCGGCCGAGTTCGCTGATGGTGAACGTGCGGCCAGTGCCCATCATGCGAATGCGATCACCCATGCGCAGCGAGCCGTCGAAGACGCGGAGATAGACGATCACGCCGCGGTAATCGTCGTAATGGCTGTCGAAGACGAGGGCGCGGGTCTTGTCGGTCTTCGGCGCGGCGGGCGCGGGCAAACGCCGGCAGATGGCCTCGAGCAGCTCGGGGATGCCTTGGCCGGTCTTCGCCGAGCAGTAGAGGCACTCCTCGGCGGGCAGGCCCAGCACCTGCTCGATCTCCATCGCCACCCCGTCCGGATCCGCCGCGGGCAGGTCGATCTTGTTCACGACCGGGATCAGCTCGAGATCGTGGTTGACGGCGAGATACGCGTTGGCGACCGTCTGCGCCTCCACCCCCTGCGTGGCGTCGACCACGAGCAGCGCGCCCTCGCAGGCGGTCAGGGCACGGCTCACCTCGTAGGAGAAGTCGACGTGCCCGGGCGTGTCGATCAGATTCAGCTCGTAGTCCTCACCCTCGAATGGATAGTGAATCGTGACGGCGGAGGCTTTGATCGTGATGCCCCGCTCGCGCTCGAGATCCATGTCATCGAGCATCTGCTCCCGCACCTCGCGGTCGGATACGGCGTGGGTGAACTGGAGCAGCCGGTCGGCGAGCGTGCTCTTGCCGTGATCGATGTGGGCGATGATGGAGAAGTTGCGGATGGGCACGGGAAGGAGGCTTGAGGCTTGAGGCCTGAGACCTGGGGCTTGAGGCTTGGAGGAGTGGAGACTTGAAGGCCTGGAGATGTGAGGGGCGGTGATTCTATCCGGAAGCCGGACCTGACGAGTCCCGCCCCGGCCCCCGGAGGGTGCCGGGGCGGGATCAGGAAGGTCCGGGTCGCCGCGGCTTCACTCGTCGCTTCGCGCCATCGGTTGGCGTTCGGCGCCGCATTCGGGGCAGCGCCGCTCATCGTCAGGCAACTCGCGCAGCCAGTAGCCGCACTTGGCGCAGATTTCGTACCCCATGGTTCGCAGTGCAGCCTTCACGCCCGGGCGTATCGCCCAGCCCACGAGTAGAAGCGCCCAGAAAGGGACGAGCAGTAACACGAGCGGGCACAGGATCACCAGGCCTTGGATCAGGATGTCTTCAAGCAGCAATAGCGAGGGTGCTTGGGCGGGCGTTGCGTGTTCTAAAGCTTTGGCAAGCAGAAGCAGCGCACCAATGCCGCCAAGCAGCGGACCCGTGGCGATCAGACCACACAGCACGGCGGCCATCGCGATGCGCTTCCGTGATCCTGGCATCCTCAGCGCGCGGCGACTCGCTTCGTACTTCTGTTTTCGGCTCAGCTTCAGTGCCGGGTCGATATAGTGGCCGATCAGCCAGCGCCACTTCATGGGCGTTCCCTTCGCGCCCTCGGTGCATCAATCGTAACATCCCGCGCCCTCTGTCACGTGTCCGCCCGACGGTCTTCTGCGACGCCTCAAGTCATCGTCTGCCGCAACGCGCCGCACTCGGGGCAGCGATCTTCATCGTCGGGCAGGTCGCGCAGCCAGTAGCCGCAGTTGGGACAGACCTCGTGGCCGCGGGCGCGCAGGGCGCGCCACACGCACGGCGCGAAGCGCCAGCGCTGAAGCACCGCCCCGCCGAGAACGAAATAGCCGATCAGGCCGAGGAGGAGCCCGGCGATGCGGGCGGCCTTGTACGTCATCCCGCCCGCGCCGACAACCGAGGCGAGCAGTCCCAGCAGGTCGCGCGCGATGATCATTACGAGCACGCCGAGCGGGATGTAGATGAGGTAGATGACGAGATTCCACCGATTGGCCAGCCACAAGCGCCAGGCCTCGCGGTGAATGGCCTTGCGCTGCGCCTTGTTCAGCGCGAGTTCGCGTCCGATATACGTCGGCCAGAGCCGGGTCATGTCGCCTTCTCTGTGCTCGGCTCGAGCTTCCACGCGCATCCGCATTCGGGGCAGACGGTCGCGCCGTCCGCGCCGTCGATCGGCAGGTTCCGGAGATCGTACCCGCAGTGCGGGCAGCGCTGATGTTTGAGCATCGCCGGGCCGATCTTTCCGAAGCGCGAGGCCCGGGTGCCGCCCCACACGATGAACGGCCAGATGAAGAGGTAGAACGTCGGCACCATGCGTCTGAGAAGGTGACTCCACGGATCGCCGCCCAGCAGCTTGATGATCACGGTCACGATGAGGGCCGCGAGGAGGACGAGACTCAGGATCATCGCGGCCTTCTCGAGCCGCGTCATCCGGATGCCCTTTTCGGAGATGATCGCGGCAAGGACCTCGCGCTCGACGGGCTCGTTTTGCTGCAGGACGTGCAGCGCGACCGGGTCGAGCTGCGTCACCTTCCGGCCGCGCGCATCCCGGATATGCTTGCTGCGTTTCGTCCTGCGATCCGGATCGCTCATTGGTGGTCGTTCGTTCCCGCGGTCTCTCATCCGCGGGTGGCAGCGGGATCATCGCCGCATCCAGGGCGCAGCATAACTCGCGAAAACCGCTCCCCGGGGCCCTCGCCGGGTCGGTCGCCGCACGCCGCGACAAAAAAGGGGCGAGCACCACAAGGGGCCAATGGTGCTCGCCGCGCGCCAGCGCGAAGCGGCGCGCAGAGGTCCGTTTCGGGGCGGGCACCGCCGGGCCCGGCCGACGCCGCCCGTGGGCTGATATAGTATAAACATCTGTCAATTTATGACAAGCAAAATCGTGTTGCGACGACCGATTCACGGGAGGGCGAAGAACGGCCGATGCTCCGGACGGGACGAGAGGCCCTCCCGCGGCCGCACGCCGCCCTTGCGGGGCCGCGATGCGCCCGGGCGGCCGGATCGCCCCGAGCGGCGGGTCCTCGGGAACCCGCCGGATTCTCCTTGGCTTGGCGCGGCGGCGCGCGATAATGAAGGGATTACGCAGAGACCGGCCGATTCGCGATCGCCGCCCGGAGCCGAGGATCATCCATGCGGCGCCCGCCGCCCCGTCGCGGCGGGCCGGGACGGCGGCCGCGGCCGGCATGAATGCCACGATGCACCCACTTTGTCCAGGAAGAAGGAGCAAGACGATGAAGCGACTGATCGTGCTGTTGGGGGCGGCCCTGTTGACGGCCGCGTCCGCGCAGGCCGGCGGCCTTTCGCCGGGGCTGGAGGAGACGCTCAAGCAGACGCCCCCCGACGAGGTCGTCTCCACGCTCGTGTTCATGGCGGCCCAGGCCGACCTCGAGCTGATCGACGCGCGCATGGAGGCCCGGCGGGCCCCCATGAAGGAGCGCCACGAGCACGTCGTCCGCGCCCTGCAGCAGACGGCCCGCGACTTCCAGGGCGACATCGTCCGCGATCTGCGCACCCTCAAGGCGCAGGGACGGATCAGCGATTACGAGGCCTTCTGGGTCTCCAACATCGTGCGGGTGGACGCCACGCCGGATGAGATCCGCGCCCTGGCCTGGCGGGCCGATGTCGAGGTCGTCTATCCCAACTACCCCATCGAGCTGATTCAGCCCGACTCGTCGCGGCGCGATGTGCGACCGCTCGGCCCGCGCGAGCCGGAGATCGGCCTGGTGGCGATCCGCGCCCCGGAGGTCTGGGACATGGGTTACACCGGCGAGGGCATCCTCGTCTCCACGCTCGACACGGGTGTGGACGGCAACCACCCGGCGCTGGCCGACCGATGGCGGGGGCTCGATCCCCGTTATGACGGCCATCCCGAGTGGGCCTTCTTCGATCCGGTCACCAACTGGCAGTTCCCCCAGGACAGCGGCAGCCACGGCACGCACACCATGGGCACCGTCTGCGGCGGGGCGCCCGGGGACGAGATCGGCGTCGCGCCGGGCGCGGAGTGGATCCACGCCGCGGTCATCGATCGCGTGAGCATCGAGCAGACCGTCGCCGATTCGATCCTCGCCTTCCAGTGGCTGATCGATCCGGACGGCGATCCGACGACCCACTGGGACGTCCCGGTCGTGTGCTCCAACTCCTGGGGCCTGACGACCGGCCACGGCTATCCGCCGTGCGACGAGACGTTCTGGCCGTACCTGGACGCCTGCGAGACGGCGGGGATCACGATTCTCTTCTCGGCCGGCAACGAGGGCTCTTCCGGCCTGCGCCGTCCCGCCGACCGCGCCACCGATGACTATCGCACCTGCGCGGTGGCGGCGGTGGACGCCAACGATCCGGACTGGCCCATCGCGGGCTTCTCCTCGCGCGGTCCGACCTACTGCACGCCGGACGGGACGGCGGCGATCAAGCCCGACATCGCCGCCCCGGGCGTCGATGTGCGGTCCTCCATTCCCGGCGGCGGATACGGGCAGAAGAGCGGCACCTCGATGGCCTCCCCGCACGTGAACGGCGTGGTCGCGCTCATGAAGCAGGCCTGCCCCCAGCTCATGCCCGAGCAGATCAAGCAGATCATCTACGACACCGCCTACGACCTGGGCGAGGGCGGCGAGGACAACGCCTACGGCTGGGGCATGATCGACGCCTACGAGGCCGTGCTCATGGCCATCGCCATGTGCGGCCCCACCCCGCCCCTCTCGTATGACGGCTACTGGGAGACGCCCGCCGGCACGCCGGTCGAGATCGAGCTCAACGCGTTCGATCCCGACGGCGAGCCCGATCCGCTCGTGTACATCATCGTCTCCCTGCCCGAGCATGGCACGCTCACCGACCCCGGCGCCGGCGAGATCACCGACGTGCCCTACACGCTCGTGGACCACGGCAACGTCGTCGTCTACGACCCCAACCCCGTCTACCAGGGCCCGGACAGCTTCACCTTCAAGGCCAACGACGGCGGGGAGCCGCCGGACGGCGGGGACTCGGAGATCGCCACCATCTACATCACGGTCGGCGTGCCCGAACCCGTCCATGTCTTCAACATGGACGAGAATCCCGGCTGGAGCACCGACGGGCAGTGGGAGTGGGGCCATCCCACCGGCCAGGGCGGCAATAGCCACGGCTATCCCGATCCCGACAGCGGCGCCACCGGCGACAACGTTTGCGGCGTCAACCTGAACGGCGACTACGACGCCAGCTCCGGCGGACCCTATTACCTCACCACCAGCGCCATCGACTGCACCGACACCACCGAGATCGAGCTGCACTTCAAGCGCTGGCTGAACAGCGACTTCGATCCCTTCGTCGTCAACATGATCGAGGTGTCCAACGACGGCGTGAACTGGGAGGAGTTGTGGTCCAACGGCCCCAACGAGATCACGGAGAACGCCTGGTCGGATCACGTCTTCGACATCGCCGAGTTCGCCGACAACCAGCCCACGGTGTACGTCCGATGGGGGTACGAAGTGAGCACCGGCGCCTGGGCCTACTCCGGCTGGAACCTCGATGACGTGGAGATCTGGGGCGTGGTCCTCATCGAGGACTGCCCCGAGGATCTCAACGGCGACGGCATCGTGAACACCGAGGATCTGCTCACTCTGCTCGCGAACTGGGGCACCGACGGGGACGGCGACATCGATGGCGACGGCGTCGTCGATACCGCCGACCTGCTCGCCCTCCTCGCCGCCTGGGGTGAGTGCTAGCAGGCTGATCGGGAAACCCCCGACTCACCGGCAGGAACCGGAATGTCTTCGCATGATGACGAGCATCGCCCGAACGGGCGATGCTCGTTCTTTTGCCCCGTACGGCGGTTCGTTTGACCCCTTCGGCGCGGCGCGGAAGAATGCCGGTATGATCCCGCGCGGCAGACCCATCTCGCGGCATGTGCGAAGCGCGGCACGTGCGATCAGGGCGTCGCCCGTTCGGCGACGATGCGGCCGGGAAGGAGGCGGCGCATGAGAGAGCTGCGCTGCCGGAACTGCGGGGCGATCATCAAGCTGCCGGACTTCCACGGCCCGACGCTCATCGAATGCCCCGCCTGCAACTGGCAGGAGATCATTCCCGCGCGGCATCGTCTGCCCAAGAAGCTGGACAACCTCGCCGGCGCCGCCTACAAGGCGCGTTTGCATCACGAGCCGATGCCGGAGGGCGCGTTCGAGAAGCTCCGCGCGCTGTCGCCCGAGGAGTTTGCGCAGTTCTGCAGCGAGCTCTTCGAGCAGGAAGGCTACGCCGTCACCCCCGCCAGCCAGGAATACGACACCGGCCGCGATCTGGAGCTCATGCAGGGCACGGAGGTGACCTTCGTCGAGTGCAAGTGCTACGCCGAGCATCACAAGGTCGGTCACCTGGAGGTGGAGGCGCTGCTCGGCGCGATGCGGCACGAGAACGTCGACAAGGGCATGATCGTCACCACCTCCTCCTTCGCCGAGGAGTGCCTGGAGCCGGCCCGGAAGGCGGGGATCGAGCTCGTCGACGCCGACCGGTTGCGCGAGAAGATCGAATCGGCCCCGGGCGACGCCCTCCGCCGCTGGTGGGCGTGAGGCCTGCACGGCGCGTGATGCGCTGACACCCTCGAACTCATCCCTTTTTCCTTGCTCCCCGTCGCCTGGGCGCCCGACGAAGCACAGCGCCTCGCCGCACGGCCTGCGCGCGATCGATGTTACACAGCCGTGACCCACTCGACGCCGGTTTGGATGTATCTCTTGTACGTGCGGGCAGGCTCGCCCGCGCGTTGCGGGCGCTCAACCCGCGGGTCAACCGCGTCGCGAAGCGATCTCATCACTCATCATTCATCACTCCCACGAGGTGCACCATGCGTTGGAACCGTTCCTCATCCTCCGCACTCCGCCGCCGGGGCCTGCTTTTCCCGGTCGCGGTCGTTGCGCTCGCCGCCACCGCCACCGCCTGCGCCCAGGCCGGGCCGGAACCGCAGGACAATCCCTATCAGTGGCAGTCGCGCCTGAACTCCGTGGCCGTCTTCAAGAACGGTCTGGGGTTCTTCACCCGCGAAGGCGAGGTCCGTTTATGGGACGGCTGGGCCCTGGCCGATCACCTTCCGCCCGCGACGTTCGGCACGCTCGCCATCTATTCGCACAACGAGAAGGAAGTCGTCGATGTCGTCGGCGTCGGGCCGGGCAACGTCGTCGAGTTCGATGATGTCGACGCCCCCTCCGATGAGGCGAGCAAGACCCGATACCTCGACGCTCATCTCAACCTGCGCGTGCAGCTCACCTACCACCAGCACGGCCGGCAGCGCACCGCCGCGGGCAGGCTCGTCTCGCCCGGCCCGGGCTACGCGATCCTCGAAACCGACGACCACACCTTTGCCGTACCCGTCGAGGGCATCGAACGGTTGCAGGTGCTCGATCTCTCGCTCCGCGCCCACGTGTCCGGCGAAGATGACCATCAACCTTCGCAGACGACGCTGGGCATGGCCTACCTGCGAGAGGGCATCACCTGGATTCCCGAGTACACGCTGCGCATCCTCGACGACAGAACCGCCGAGCTCACCCTCCGCGGCACGCTCATCAACGAGGCGGAGGACATCATCCACGGCGATGTGCACTTCGTGGTCGGCGTGCCGCACTTCATCCACACCGATTACCTCACCCCCGCCGCGGTGGGGCAGATGATCCGGACCATCGGCTCCCACCTGGCCCCGACGCAGGTGCAGCAGCAGATCATGAACCGGGCGGCGATCGCCGCCAGCTCCGGCGCACCGGACTTCGCCGACATCGTCGAGCGTCCGGTCGACATGGGCGGGAATCTTCGCGACGCGGTGGGCAACCTGCCGTCGATGCAGGAGGACGCCGCCGCGGATTACACGGTCTACACGAAGCACGATCTGACGGTCCGGCGCGGCGAGAAGGCGATCGTCACTCTTTTCCGGAAGACGATCCGATACGGCCACATCTATCGCTGGTCGCCGCCGGGAGAGATCCGCCACTTCCTCGCGCTGCACAACGATACGGACACGGCGTGGACGACCGGCCCGTGCATCGCGGTCGGCCGGGCCCAGCCGCTGGGCGAGGATCTGCTTCGCTACACGCCGCGCAAGAGCCGGGCGGACTACGCCGTGACGACCGCGATCAACATCGCCTCGCACACGGAGGAGACGGAGCGCGATCGCCGGCTCAAGGCCCACAGTCCCCGGCGGCACGAGTTCCTCGATCTCGTCACCATCGCCGGCCGGCTGACCCTGCACAACTACGAGGAGCGCCCGGTGGAGATCGTCATCGACCACGACGTCCCCGGCAGGCCGATCGAGGCGTCCGACGAGGGCCACATCACACTTGATCCCGACAGGCTGCGGCTCAGCGAGCGGCGCGGGTCCATCCGCTGGCGGCTGACGATCGCCCCCGGCGAGCGCATCGAGCTGAAGTATGCCTATGAACGCTATGTTCCATCCGGCTGAACAACGCGAGGCTCGCCTGCCGGACGATGGCCTTCCCAGTATCATCTCGCGTGACCGGCCGGCGCCGCATCGGCGCCGGCCGGTCTGGGCCGTCGATGGCGGAGGAAGGGCGATGAAGCGCCCGGTTGTTCTGGTAATCGAGGATGATGCGCCGATCCGGCGGGGCCTGGTCGACGCCCTGCACTTCGCCGGCTACGAGGCGTTGCAGTCCGCCGACGGCCGCGAGGCGATGGCGATGGCCCTCGAGTGTGATGTCGATCTCCTGCTGCTGGACGTGATGCTGCCGGGCCGGGACGGCTTCGCTATCCTCGACGAGCTGCGGGCGGCGAAGCCCACCCTCCCCGTCATCATGGTCACCGCCCGCGGCGCCGAGGAGGACCGCGTGCGCGGCCTGAAGACCGGAGCCGACGATTACATCGTCAAGCCCTTCAGCGCCCGGGAGCTGCTGGCGCGGGTCGAAGCGGTGCTGCGCCGTTCGCCGGAACGAGCCGGCGATGTGCATGTCCTCGACGCGGACGGGTGCACGATCGATCTGAGGCGGCGCGAGATCATGTCTCCGGAGGGAACGGTGCGGGCGCTGTCGCAGCGCGAGGCCGACCTGCTCCGTTACCTCGCCGTCAATCGCGAACGCGCCGTCGAGCGCGACGAGTTGCTCCATCGCGTCTGGGGGCTCAATCCCAAGGGTATCCACACCCGCACCGTCGACATGCACATCGCGCGGTTGCGGGAGAAGATCGAAAACGATCCCTCCACGCCGCGGATCGTCCTCACCGTGCGCGGCAAGGGCTACAAGCTGGCCGATACGGTGAAGATCAGGGAGTGAACGATCGCCATGAAGTCGCGTCGATCCTGGTGGCTCATCTACACGCTGTCGGCGGCGGCCGTGGCCGTGATGCTCCTGTGGATCACCGGCCTCGTGCTTCGACTCGAAGCGGCGGAACGGGGGGCGCGGGCGGAGATCGAGCGCCGTGAATCGATGCGCCTCGCCCTCTGGCGGATGGACTCGTGGATCGCGCCGCGCCTGGCCCGCGAGGCGGCGCGCCCGTATTTCGAGTACCGGCCGTACTACGCGCCGCGGCGCGCCTACACGAGCGGGCGGGATGAACTCGAGCCGGGCGCGGTGTTTGCCCCCTCGCCGCTGCTCACCTTCGAAAGCGATCTCTTCCTGCTCCACTTCCAGCGGACCGAGGATGGCGGATTGACGTCACCGCAGGTCCCGACCGGCGACTGGCACGGCATGCCCGAGGCGGATCTGCTCGATGGGGCTGAACTCCAATCGCGTCGCCGGAGGCTGGAGCAGCTTGCCCCGCGCCTGGCTGCCGCCCAGCTCGACCGGCGCCTCGACGAGACGGAGCTGTTTCTGGCCCGCACCGCGGTGGCGTCCGCGCCGCAGGCGGATGTCCCGGGACCGGAACAGCCCTCGCCCACGCGATCGGGCATCGAGCAATCCGCGCGGCTTCGGAACTATCAACAGGCCCAATCGGAGGTGATCGCGCAGGAGCTGGCGAATCCGCTGAACCGTCCGGCCGATCTGGGCGAGCCCGTCGCCGTCGGCCCGTTCGTGCCGCTGTGGCTGAAGGAAGAAAACGGATCGCAGGCAACGCCGCTCGTGCTCGTGCGCCGGGTGCGCGCCGGCGGCGAATCGCTGGTCCAGGGAATCCTCCTCGACTGGCCTCGTCTCCGCGAAGCGCTGCTGGCCGAGATCACGGATTTGCTTCCCGGCGCGCAGCTCCAGCCGATGGGGCGATGGGAGGGAGAGGGGGCGCCGGCCGGTCGCATGCTGGCGACGATCCCCGTGGTGCTCGAGCCGGGCGGCGCACCCGTCGTTGCCGCGGCCGGCCTGACCCCGGCGCGGCTGACGCTTCTCCTGACCTGGCTGGCGATGCTCATTGCGGCCCTCGCCGTCGCCGTCACCCTGCGCGCGAGCATCGCCTACGGCGAGCGCCGCAGCCGATTCGCCTCCGCGGTCACGCACGAGCTGCGGACGCCGCTGACGACGTTCCGCATGTACTCGGAGATGCTCGTCGACGGGATGGTGTCCGACGAAGGGCAGCGCCGCGCGTACCTGTCGACACTGAAAGAGGAGTCAGGGCGACTCGCGACGCTCGTCGAAAACGTGCTGACCTACGCCCGCCTCGAGGAAGGACGCACCGCGTCGCGGCGCCGGCGCATGACCGTCGACGAAATGCTGGAGCGCGTTCAGCCTCAGCTTGCGCGGCGGGCGGAGGAGGCGAAGATGAACCTCCGCGTCGATCTCCCGAACGAGATCGGCGACATGCCGATGGAAACCGATCCCGACGCGGTGGGCCAGATTCTGCTGAACCTGGTGGACAACGCCTGCAAGTACGCGTCCGGGGCGGCGCGGCGCGACATCCATCTCATCGCCCGCCGGCAGGGCGGACGCGTTGCCCTGTCCGTCTGCGATCACGGCCCGGGCATCGATCCGGGCTTCCGCCGTCGGCTTTTCGTCGCCTTCCGCCGCGCCGAGCACGCGGGCGACGACGCGGCCGGCGGCGTCGGGCTCGGCCTCGCGCTGGCCCGCGCGCTGGCCCGTGATCTCGGGGGTGGATTGATCCTGGATTCGACGCCGCCCCTTGCCGCCGACGACGTCGGCGCCTGCTTCACGCTGACGCTCCCCCTGAAGGGTGATTGACGCGGGTCGGCGGCTTACGGCGCGCCTCTTGCCGACAGCGCGCGCCAGGCCCGCCACGCTCGATGGGCCGACAGCAGCGCCAGCGCGAGCAGCGCGATCCACAGCGCCCAGGCGCCGCGGGTGATCGGCCGATCGTCCAGGGCCGCCTCCGCGCGGATCGGGAAGAGATTCCATACCGTGAGGATGCGTTCCTCATCGTTTTCATCGACGTCGAGCAGCGCCTCGCCGCGCAGCTTGCCGGCGATGTTCACGAAGCGCAGCCGCAGTTGCGATCCGCGCCACGTCCACGCGGCGTCGGCGGGGATGAGGCCGTCCGGGCCGGTGTAGTTCTCCGGGTGCTGGAAATGCTCGAGGCCGTTGTTGAGGGCGATGCCGGCGATCTGGATCGCGATCGACGCCGCGGCCAGCGCGCCGATCCCCGCCCGCGCCGCGCGCCGCAGGCGAAGCCCGTCCAGCCAGAGGGCGATCGGCGCCAGGGCCAGCGGCATGAGCGAGACGTGGAAGCGGACGGCCCATCCGAACGCGCCGGCCCAGTAGGTGTGCATGCTGTAGATGACGAGGTGAACGGCGAAGATCAGCAGCAGGCCCCACGTCAACAGGCCCAGCCGGCGGCGAACGCCTCGGTGCACCAGCGCCACGGGCAGCAGGATCAGCCACGGTGCGTACAGGAACACGCTCTTGCCCGGGCTGAAGAGATGGCCCACCAGACCCGGGAGGAGGGGATTGTCGAACACGCCGCCGACCGGCTCGTAGAAGGCCGCGTAGCCCGTGTCGAGCGGATCGTCGAAGCGGAGCCAGTTGTAGAGGGGGACGAGGGTGACGATCGCCGCCGCCGCGAAGGACCAGCCGGCGAAACGGCCCCAGGCGGCGGCGAGCAGAGCACGGTGACGCCACAGCAGCGGCAGGGCGATGACCGCGACGCCCGCGACCACCGCGATGAACGTCGAGCGGTGGATCATCCCCCCTGCCAGCAGGACGCCGGCGAGCCCGAGGCGATTGACGAATCGCCGGGCGCATTCCGCCCGGGCGTCGTCGGCCGGCCCCGCGTCGGTTTCGTCGGCGACGTGCCGCGCCTCGAGCACGGCCCACACGGCCCAGACCGCCAGCGCCCCGAGGGTCACCTCCTCGGAGGCGTGACAGCCCCAGGTCAGGAAGGGGGTGCCGAAGGCCACGAGCAGGCCGCTCAACAGCGACAGACCCGGCTTCACGCCCAGCCGGCGCACGAGCAGGATGTGCCCGGCCACGGCGAGGGCGGCGAAGGCGGTCATCACGACCGTGCAGGCGACGAACCGCGCCGCGTGGGCCACCAACTCCTCGTCGGCGCCGCACGCGTCGCCGATCCAGACGCCCATCGCCGCCGGCGGCAGGAACGTGATCGTCTGACCCGGGAAGAAGACCGAGTAGCAGGCTCCCTCGTGCTCGACGCTCAGGTCGTGGGAGCCCGAGAGGGCGATCGACCCGTGCCGCAGGAGATTCTCGGCGACCTCGAACCGCGCGAACGGATCGGGGGAGAGGTTCCCCACCGAGAAGAGGGCATAGACCAGCCAGACCCCCGCCGCCAGCCACCGCACCGCGCGTCGGAATGAAGCGTCTTCAGTCATGCAACCAGGCTGCCCGCGTCGAGGGGCCCTGTTTCATCGGCAAGGTGAAACGGATCGTCAACCCCGCGCCGGGAAACGAAGCGCCGATGGTCAGAAACGGCGGACTATACCAGCCGCCCTGCCGATCGTCCCCGGTGGGGGTTCGGCGCGGGAATCCATCCGACGCGATCAATGCGTGACGGGGTGATCTCGCCCGCATGGGCGGATACGGAGGCGAGAGTCGGCGCGATGACTAGGATATGCGGCGTCTGGAAGTGGAATCACCGATGACCCAATCCGCGACTTCAGAGATCGGCGACGACCGGGGGCCGGGCCGGCTGCGGACGGCGGCCTGGCAGGCGCTGGTGCTGGTCGTGCTCTGTCTGGCGGCGTTCCGCGCCGATCTGCCGCGCATCGCCCTGCTGCCGAGGATCGACCTCGAGTCGGCGCACGGCCTCGCCGCCCCGCTCCTCGTGCTCATCCTGCTCGCCTTGCGGGGGAAGGTGATCGCCCGGGACCTGCGCCGCGGCTCGATCTGGGGGTTCTTCGTCATCCTCGGCGCACTGCTGCTCGCGTTCGCGGCAAGGTGGCCGTTCAACTACTACTACCCGCGGTTGTTGATGCTTCCCGTTGCTTTGGGCGGAGTGGCCCTCGCGGTGGGCGGGTGGCGCGTGCTCTGGCGCTGCCTGCCGATGGTGCTCGTTCTTCTGCTGGCGATGCCGACGGGGGAGCGGCTGTACACCGCGTTGACGAGCCGACCGGCGGTGGTGACCATCGAGGCCGTGGTCGCCGTGCTCGATGCGGTGCCGGGGCTGATGGCCCATCGCGATCGCTTCGAGATCATCTGCTCGCACGGCGGAAGCGACTTCATCATCGGTCTGGGCGAGTTCAATCTCGGCGCCTCGCTGCTGCTGGCCTCGCTGACAATCTGGGTGTTTGCGACGTTCGCCCGGGTGAGGCCGGCCTGGCAGGTGGTGGCGACGGGGATCGTGGCCGGCCCGGTCGCCCTGCTCGTCGGCTTCCTCCGTCTGATGGGCTGGTCGCTGCTGGTGGTGTACGGCGGATTCGGGCCGCTGAGCGGCACGCCGCGGCTCGCGGCCGCCGTCGGGTCCGTCGTGCTCGCCTACCTGTGCTTCGCCGTCTGGCAGTGGGTGCTTTCCCAGCTCGTGCGACCGGTGCCGGAGGCGGAGGGATCGGCCGGGCGCGGCGTGCCCGCCGCGCCGAGGGCACCAAAACGGGCCCGCCCGTTCTTCTCGCCCGTCTTCGTGATCTGCGGCCTGCTCCTGCTGGCGGCGGCGATCGGTGTTCCCCCCGCGGCGGCCTACCTGACCGATCGCTACACCAAACTGCCCATCGAGCTCCGGCAGCCGTTCTCGACCTTCGATGCCTCCGACCTGGCTTCCTTCCGCTGGCGGCCGGACGTCGACCCGGGTTCGATCGAGTCGGACGAGCTGGGAACCGCGGACTGGCTGATGGAGACGTTCACCCTCGTCGACGGCCCCGACGTGCTCGGCGGTGAACGCAAGGTCGTGCTGTTCGTCTCCTACTACAGCGATCCCCGCGATACCGTTCCCCACACGCCGGAGGTCTGCTACACGCTGGGCGGGGCGGAGGTGCGGTCCATCACACCGACGACGTTCCGCATCCCCACCCCGGACGGAAAGACGTCGGAAGTCACCGCGAAGCTGCTGGACATTCAGACCACCGAGGCCCGGCAGGCCCTCGTGTACTTTTTCTACTCCAACGGCCGCTACTACACAGATCGCGAGCAGGTGCGCTTCGCCCTGGGCTGGCCCGGCGACAAGTACACGTATTTCAGCAAGGTCGAGGCGTTTACCGTGTGCCTCGACGATGATCTCGAGACCGCGGCGGAGCATTGTCGGCAACTGATCCGCGAGTCCATGCCCATCCTGCTCCGGGATCACTTTCCCAGGCCCGAAGATCTCAAGCGCGATCGGCCGAAGTCGCCCGACGCTGCCGACGAATCGTGATGAGCAGGGCGTGAAGGAGGGCGAGTCCCACCATCGTCGCCGCGACCAGCCGTATCACGCTCTTCGGCTTGGCCACCGGCGTCCAGACCCCGGGCACGGTGATTGTCTCCCCTTCGCCTACCGTTTCCAGCGTGACCGTCGTCGTCCCCAGCACGGCGCCGACGCTGCTCACGCTCAGCCCGATCGAGCCTGATTCCCCCGGCTCGATCGCCAGGCGGGGGTCGTTCGTCCACGCGCGGACCTGCGAGCCCTCGCTCTCGACGACCCACCGTTCCGGCGCGCGGTGATCGAAGCTGCTTCTCGCTTCGAGCACGAAGCCGGTGATCGGGGGGGCGTCGAGGTTCGTGATCCGCCAGGTGTAGACGGTTCCGCTCACCGTCGTCTCGATGCGCACGCCGTCGCGCTCGATTTCCTGCCCGGTGAGGCTTGCGACAGCGATGGCGATCAGGGCCCAGTGCGACACGGCGTCCGTCCTCCGACAGGGATGGCGAGGCCCATCTTAGCGACCCGCAGCCGACGGGCGGCCGGGCGGCGCGTGCCACCGCCGAGGCCCGGATCGGACCCGGCGACGCTTGATTCCATCTCGATTGCTGTGAGGCCGCCGGGCGGTGAGCGCATAAAAGCGGCCCGGCGGATGCTTGCCTCACGCCGGGCCTGTTCCGGGGGCACGCCCTAACTTACCGCGCGACGACCCCGTGTCAAGTGAGAAGACGGCATCTTTAAGACGATTTTGCCTCATTTCGCTCCGGCTGTCTCCTCCCGCGTCTGCCGATCAATGCCCGCCGCTTTGCGGGTGAGCCGAATCCCCCGAGAAATGGCGGAATCGTGCAGGCAGCCCACGTCCGGAGGACGGCGCCCGGAGCCGGCGGGTGAAGTCGGAGCCATCTCTTTTTTCTCGACTCCGTCGGCACCGGAGGCCGTCGGATGCGGGGCGGAGATGCGCAAGTCTCTGTCATGAAGTGGCTAACAGCTCAGAAGGCATCCTTCGCCCGTTCGGAAGGACGACCCGATGGGGGGCTGCGCGATGTCGGCCCGGTCGTGACTTTCCGCTGTAAGTGCTGCAAACACGAGGTTTAGAGAAGAGAGGCCCCGGAGCCTTCGTCGTCTTTCCCCGCCTGTGGCCCTCTGGCGGACGATGGCCGGCGCTGGCCCCAGCCCCCTCCTCCCCCTTTACGGAGTCACCCCCAGGGCGCCTTTTGCCCCTCCTCCAGCTCCATCTTCAGCGAAAGGAACCGCATCAGGTCCTTCATGGCGAGAATCCCCGCCACTCGGCCGTTCTCGGACACGAGCAGCCGCGACGTGCCGGTCCGGCTCATGCGTCGGAAGGCGTCGATCGCGTCGGCGTCGGCGTCGATCGTGTTCTCGTCGTCGCTGGCCCGCACGATGTCCGAGAGGTGAATCCGCGACCACTCGTCGCGCGGGATGTCACGGACCTGTTCGCTGGCCACCCAGCCGATGAGTTCGCCGCCCTCGCGGACGGGAAACATCTTGTAGTGATGGGCGAGGATGTAATCATCGACGAGCGACTGGACGGTGATGTCCGGCGGGACGGTGATCGGATCGGTCTTCATGAAGCGGCGCACCGGCTCGCCCTCCAGCGCGCGGCGGATGAGGACGTGCTGATAGGAAGCGCGGGCGGCGTTGAAGATGAACAGCCCCAGCAGGAACCACCACATTCCCGCCACGAAGGCGCCGGCGATGACGCTCAGCACGCCGAGGCCGATGAGGGCGACGCCGAACCCGCGGCCGATGCTGGCGGTGATCCGCGTCGCCCAGCGCAGGTCGTCCTTCCACCACCAGAGCAGGGCGCGAAGCACCCGCCCCCCGTCCAGGGGGAAGGCGGGGACGAGGTTGAACGCGACGAGCACGCCGTTCAGCAGCGCCAGGTATCCGGCCACTCCGGCGCAGGCGGCCAACGCGGCGCCGCCGCCCGGGGTCAGGGCGCAGGCGATCCAGGCCACGGCGAGCACGCCGGCCACGAGCACGCTGGCGATGGGGCCCGCGATGGCGACCAGCCCCTCGGCCCGCGGGCCGGGCGGTTCGCCGGTCATCTCCGCCACCCCGCCGAAGATGAAGAGGGTGATGCCCTTCATCTCCACCCCGCACCGCCGGGCCACCAGCGCGTGGGCGAGTTCGTGCACGATGATCGAGGCGAAGAGCCCCGCCGTGGCCGCCACCGCCATCATCCAGTGCGTGCTCGTGGCCAGTTCCTTGTACTGGTCGGGAAACAGCCCCGCCCCCAGCGACCACGCGATGAGCACGGCGATGATGATCCAGCTCGGGTGAAGCCGGATGGGAATGCCGAACAGTCTGAGAAAGGTGAGTCCGCTCACGGGCGCGATACCTCTTCCCGGGCGATCGTCGCAGGGCACGGCGGGCCGATGCGCCCGGCCCGCCGGCGCGCGTCAGATCCAGTAGCGCGGCCGGCCGTAGTAGTCATACAGCCGCTCTTCATAGGTGCGGTTGACCGGTTCGGCCGGATCGTACTCGGGGCTGTTCCTGACCTCCTCCTGCGTGAGGGCGACCTCGACGCGGC
>JAXHTH010000199.1:0-8361 GCA_034211115.1 Planctomycetota bacterium
CCGCACCGGCCGCGATGGCACGAGTCGCTGAATCTCACGCTCGAGCAGCGTCGGGAGATGCGTCGCATCGAGCTGGCGATGTTCCGCGAGGCTCGGCAGTGCCGGCAGGATGCAAACGATGCGCGCCGGGAACTGGCGGCGCTGGTCGCCGCCGACGAGCCGGATCGCGAGGCGATTGCCGCTCAGCTCGATCGCATCAGCAGCATGCAGCGAGAGTTGAAGCTGCTCGTGATCGACAGCCTGCTCGAACAGAGAAACGTGTTGCGCCCCGAGCAGGTGGAGACGTTCAACGAGAGTCTTCGTGAACTGCTGTTCCCGCCCCGCGGAGGGCCCGGACACGGTGGGCGCGGACCGGCGGGGAGAGGCAGCGGTCGAGGCGGACGCGGCCACGGCGGAGGCGCCGGCCGACTTCCCCTCGGCGGCGGGTCGGGGCGCGGCCCCTGACACGCTTCCGCCGGGCTGGTGCACCGGCAACCCCTGCGCCGGCTCGGCCTGAAACTCAGCACACTCACTCGCAAGGAGTACAACCATGATGAAGCTGACCATCGCCATGACCGCATTGGTGGGTCTTCTCTCCGCCGCGGCGCCGGCAGCTCAGGCGCCGGCCTCTCAGCCTGTTCCCCAGACGCGGCCGGGACCGGATGTCGTCTGCACGCCGATGATGCAGGAAGCAGGTTTTTCGCCCTGCGTGGAGCGTTGCGACTTCGCCGACTTCGCCGAGCTCACCGCGTTCGGCGATCGACAGCGCCTGCGCGACGGTTCATGTCTCGTTGATCGACCCGGCCGGGGCCGCGCGCTTCGTCCGCGCGACGGCCGCGGCTGGCGCAGCCAGGTCGGACCGCGTCTTCGCGACGGCCAAGGTATGCGTCGCGATCAGGCCGCCCCGCGTCTTCGCGACGGCCGCGGCATGGGTCGCGGCCAGGCCGCTCCGCGTCTTCGTGGCGACCGAGGTATGGGTCGCGGCCAGGCCGCCCCGCGTCTTCGCGACGGCCGAGGTATGGGCCGCGGTCAAGCCGCCCCGCGTCTTCGCGACGGCCGCGGCATGCGTCGCGATCAAGCTGCCCCGCGTCTTCGCGACGGCCGCGGCATGGGTCGCGGCCAGGCCGCCCCGCGTCTTCGCGACGGCCGCGGCATGGGTCGCGGCCAGGCCGCCCCGCGTCTTCGCGACCGCCGCGGTATGAGACGTGGTCAGGCCGCCCCGCGTCTTCGCGGCGACCGCGGTATGCGTCGCGATCAGGCCGCCCCGCGTCTTCGCGACGGCCGCGGTATGAGACGTGGCCAGGCCGCCCCGCGTCTTCGCGACGGCCGCGGTATGAGACGTGATCAAGCCGCTCCGCGTCTTCGCGGCGAGCGAGGTATGCGTCGCGGCCAGGCCGCCCCACGTTTCCGCGGCGATCGCGGCATGAGACGTGGTCAAGTTGCCCCGCGTCTTCGCGGGGACCGGGGTATGGGTCGCGGCCAGGCCGCTCCGCGTCTTCGCGCTCCTCAGCGGCGCGGCGACCGTCCGATGATGCGTCAGCGCGATCAGGCGCCGCGCGGTCGGCGGAGTGCCGTGCCGCCCCGCGTCGATCGACCGCTCCCTCGCGACCCCGCCGGCGATCGCGCCGCGCCCCGCCGGAATCCCGGTCGACAGCGCGATCAGGCCCCCGGCCCCCGGCGGCGTCTGCGCGACGAGCCGACTCCCGACGGGAGGGCAGACCAACCGCAGGCGGATCCCGAGCGGCCCCGCCGTCGGCGCAACCAGGACCCGGTCTGAAACGCCGGTCATACCGCGATCGTTCCCGAGGGACCGGCCGCATCGTGATCGATGCGGCCTTCTTCTGCGCGCTGTATCGGCCCATCGCGCCGCCCGCGAAGCGGGTGGTGATTCATCGTCCGATAGCGGCCTTGATTCTGCCCAGAGCGCACAGGCGGGACCGTTTATCGCGCGCCGGGCTCCCCGCGTTCCACCTTGCCTCGCGCCGTATTGAATGCTCTGACGCGTGAGGAGGCGTGGGAGAGGATCACGAATGGCGGCTCGAACCACCCTCAGCACCGGACATCTCATCGCACGTCTCGGCGGATCATGTGCAGCTCTCGCGGCGACGCTTGCCCTCGCCGGCGTCGCCCGCGGCGCCGAGTATCTCGTCGAGCCGGGCCAGTCCATCCAGGCCGTCATTGATGACCCGGCCACGATGGACGGCGACGTGGTCATCGTCCTTCCCGGCGTGTATCAGGAGCTGATCGATTTCCGCGGCAAGGCGATCACGCTTCAGAGCGTCGCGCCGCAGGACTGGTCGACGGTGGCGGAGACGGTCCTCGACGGCGCCGCCGCGGGCTGCGTCGTCAGTTTCGTCAGCGGGGAGGGACCGGACACCGTCCTCGAAGGCTTCACCGTCACCGGCGGCTACGACGCCAGCGGAGGCGGGATGCGGATGTTCGGCGCCAGCCCCACGGTCCGGTACTGCCTCTTCAAAGGCAACGATGCGATGTACGAAGGCGGCGCAATGCTTGCCGACTTCCAGTCCGGTCCCGAAGTCCTCAACTGCCGGTTCCTGGACAACACCGCCTCCTACGGCGGGGCGGTCTCGAACATCACGAGCGTTCCGCTCATCGTCAACTGCGATTTCGCGGGCAACACTGCACTGTACGGCGGGACGGGAGGGGCGATCGATAACCTCGCCCAGAGCGACGCCTTCATCGTCAACTGCACGTTCTTCGCCAACCACGCCGGTGCGGGCGGGGCGGTCGCGAACTCCAGCAGCGCGCCGACCCTTTCCAACTGCGTCCTCTGGGGCAACAGCAGCGACTACGGCGACGATGAGATCGTCAATTACGGCGAGCTGGCGACCGTCCGCTATTGCGACGTCGCCGGCTCGGGCGGGAGTCAGGCGTGGGATTCCAATCTCGGCTACGACGGGGGCGGGAACCTCGATGCCGATCCGCTCTTCGTCGATGCCTATGGCGCCGACGGGCTGGCCGGCACGGCCGATGACGATCGTGCGCTTCAGGCCGCCTCGCCCTGCATCGATGCGGCGCGCAACGATGACGTTCCCGCCGATGCGGGCGACATGGACGCCGATGGCGACGTGATGGAGCCGCTGCCGTTCGATCTCGCCGGGGCCGGGCGATTCATGGATGATCCCCTGACGGAAGACACCGGCGCCGGCGCGCCGCCGCTGGTGGACATGGGCGCCTTCGAGTACCAGCCGGAAGGCGGGCTCGAGATCGAGCTGCCGATGGACATTCGTCCGCGGCGATGCCCCAACTGGCTGCACCGGCGCAGTTACTGGTTCCTGCCCGTGGCGGTGTTGGGCACGGAGGCGTGCGATGTGCGCGAGGTGGATCTGTCCACGCTGGAGATGGGGCGGGCCGACGGCGTGGGCGGCTGGGTCGCCCCGCAGACGGGCCGGCCGATGCCGTGGCCGCGCCACCGCGATGTCACCGCCCCCGCGGAGCCGTGCGACTGCCAGGTCCTGCCGCGCGACGGGCGGACGGATCTCCTGCTGCGGTTCCGGATCAGGGACCTCGTCTCGGAGCTGGAGCTGGGCGATCTGCCGCGCAACGAAGTGGTTGAGCTGGTCCTGCTCGGCGAGTTGAACGATGGAACGCCGTTCATCGCCTCGGATTGCGTGATGGTGAAGGGCCGTCCGAAGCCCGCGCGATGCCTGTGGCGCCGGTGGCATCGCCGCTGAGCCCCCGAGCGGGGAGGCATGAGCGCGGAGCGTGACTGAAAAAGCCCCGGGACGGGAGTCCCGGGGCTTTGAGTTTCTATGCCACCACCGGCCGGCAGATTCGCGCGATTGGGCGTTTCAGCTTTCAGCTTTTTCTCACGGGCATTCGCCCCACGCGCCGAGCAGTTCCAGCAGGTCAGCGGTATTGGTGGTGCCGTCGCCGTTCACGTCGCCGCACTCGGTGCCCCAGCAGCCGAGGAGGAACAGCAGGTCGGCGGTGTCCACCACGCCGTTGCCGTCGAAGTCCGCCGGGCACGATTCGCCGATGCCCCAGATCATGATGTTGTCCACGGCGACGGGATCGCTTGGCCAGTTCGTCATGAGGCTCAGTCGCAGGCTCCGGAGGGGGTCGGACGACGGATAGGGTCCGACAAAGGCCTCGCGGTCGTCGAGGAGGATCCGCCACGTCTGCGTCTCGTGATCGATCTGCATCTCCAGCGAGACCGGCGCCCCGTGATAGAAGGCGCCGATCTCGATGTCGTAGCCCTCATCGCCCATCACGACGGCCCGGATCTTTTCCCAGGAATCGAAGAGCACGTGATGCGCCGTCGGGCAGTCGACATATATTTTCAGGGTGACATCGTTGAGGACGAGCACGTCCAGCCGCACGCGATAGGCCGGATACGCGTCCGGGAATCCGTGTTCGCCTCCCTGGTAGGTGGCGAATGTGAGCTGCTCGTAATTGTCGTCCGGGTGATCACCGAACGCGCACGGCTGCTGTACCAGCGCGTGCCAGGACTCCACGACGAGCGGCTCGCCGAAGGGAATCTCGGTGGCCGTCTCGCGCGGCGCGGGCCCGTCGCCCAGGGCGGGCGGCAGACCCGGATAGTGCGGCGGCTCGTCGAAGTCAACATCGTAGAGGAGCGTCTCCTTCGGATACGGCTCGCCCGGTTCCGCATAGAGCTCGAAAGCCTGGTCATCTTCGTAATCGCAGCCCCACTCGTCCTCCGCATCGTCGTAGGAGGCAGCCTCCGTCCCGTACTGAATCGAGGATGGCCACCAGCTGAACACGTGCAGACTGTCCGGATCCTCGAGGATGGCTGCGATGCGCAGAAGATAATGCAGCCCGTACTCCTGCCAGCATGGCTCGGGCAGATTCACCGAGTACTTGTGGACGGCCCAGTCCCCCATCATGAACGCGAATCGGCAGGACACATCATCGGCGGGAATCTCGTAGGAGCATCCGAGGCTGCCGGGCAGGAACCCGCAGGGGCCGCCCTCCAGCCACTTGAAAGTCTCGATCTCGAACGCGGCCACGTTCTCCACCGGCGAATCGGCGTCCAGGGTGACTATGCCCCAGAACGCGATGCGATTGATCTCGCCCGTTTCGCGGCAGATGAAATCCTCGTAGCGAACCCACGGATTCCAGTTGCAGTTCACGTTGCTGTAAAAGGCGTAGATTGAGTCTCTGTTGGGTGGCTGTCGGTACTTGACCTCCTCCTGTCCGATCATGTCGCAGGCATGGGCGAGCATGTTCCGGTGGAGAATCGCGCAGTTGTCGGACCACAGCTCGTGCTCGCCGAAGAAGGGAAGGGTCAGTCCGCCGGCGATGACATGCCCGCCGCCCCAGTACCGCTCGGCAAGGACGGGATACTCCACTTCGCCGGTCAGCAGGGAGGTCAGTTGCTCGCCGGTGATGTAATCGTGCGCCAGCGCGCCGCCCTCGAAAAAGGAGCCGGTCGTCCCGTAGGGCCCGTCGCAGACGGGATGCGATGTGTCGTCGGCGATCGCGTCGTCTGAATGACCGTTGCGCAGGACCATGCCGAAGCCGAGATCGAGCGCATCGAGCTCGTACCAGCGGGCCGCGTTGATGATCAGCGATCCGCCGGCCGCGACCCAGCTTTCCATCTCAGCGCGGTGGTCGTCGACGAACTCGACGAACTCATGATCACCCTGCGCGCTGCCGTCCATGATGATCATGTCGTATTCCCACAGCTCGTTCTCGACGGCCGTGGGAAAGTCCAGGCGTTTCCACTGCTGGGGCCCGAACACGTCATCGAGTGCGTTGACGTTGCCGTACTCGTCGAAGGGTTCGCCTCCGGACCAGCTCACGTAGGCTACGGCGCTGCGCCCCGGCGGAGCGTTCGGCGCCCTGCGGCCCACGGCCGCGTGCGGTTCATTTCGTGTGTGGGCTTCTGAGCCGGTGCGTGTCCGGTTCTCAAGTGATACGGGTCCGTCGGCGCCGCTCATCGAGACGACGCCGGCCGCCATGCCGAGCATGGCCGCGCCCAGTCGAGCCTGTCTTCCGGTCAACATGGTTTGGCCTCCATCCACGATCTTCCTGCTCCGCCGCGGGGAGAGGGCGACCCTCGCCGCCCGGGCCGGCGGGCGGTGCGATGGATCCAAGATAGCCGATGTTTCCCTTCGCTCAAGAACAAATCCGCGGATTCGGCGACCGTGGATCGCGACCCGACTTCCCCGAGAGCGCGACCGCGACCGCAGGAATCGGAAGCCCCGGGACGGGAGTCCCGGGGCTGTGGATGCGCGAGCCATCTGTCCCCGGCAGGTCCCCGGCGTCTCGGCTTTCAGCTTCGCTTCAGGGGCATTGTCCCCACGCGCCGAGGAGGGCGAGGAGGTCGGCGGTGTCGGTGTCGCCGTCGCCGTCCACGTCGCCGCAGCCATCGCCCCAGCAGCCGAGCAGGTGCAGGAGATCGGCGGTGTCGACGTCGCCGTCGCCGTCGAAGTCGGCCGGGCATTCCTCCTGCGCTTCGACGACGGTCAGCGTCACCTCCTGGGCGTCGTAGTCCAGTTGCCATTCCCAGTCGTTGGGCAGTTCGGGCAGGTTCACCGGATTGAACTGGCCGATGCGCGTCAGGCAGGCCACGACCGAGAAGCTGTCGCCGAGATCCGGCACGAAGTCGTCAGTGAGCCGCACGTCCAGCTCGCCGGCCAGGGTCGCGGTCTCCTGCACGGCAAGATGATCGTAATCCAGAGAATCCGTGCCGTGGATGCGCATCCTCAGCTCGGCCCCGGGGTGGGCGGTGAAGTTGCCGTTGATATAGAGCTGTCCGGACGGCAGGCCGCTGTGGCAGGGCAGCAGGTAGCCGTAGTTGACGACATCGCCGAAGATGTGGGCGTACTCGCTGCCCGGGCCGCCGGCATACATGGCCCCATTGTTCACGAGCATGCTGTCGTGGCCGACATCGATGTGGCTGTCGGGATACATGGACAGGTTGCCGTTGTTCTCGACCGCGTTGGGATGGCCGATGCCGTCGGCGGTGATCCAGCGATCCCACACCAGCGTGATGTTCGCGTCGTTGACGACGCGTCGGCAGGTGAAATCGGCGTTGAGATTGACGGTCCCGTGGTTGGTGAGAATGCTCTGAGCAAAGACGCCGCCGTCGTAGGTGAAGGTGCCGTGGTTGACGAGTTCGCCGATGAAGGCGCCGGCGTTCTGGTCGAAATTTCCGTGGTTGTCCAGGGTATCGGTGGTGAAGACGCCGCCATCGAGAACGATGTATCCCTCGTTGTCGACGCTCACCGCAGTGAAGGAGCCGTCGTTGAGCTCCATCCATCCCGTCGGATTGCCGGCGAGTTCCTCGAGAAAGACGGTGCCGCCGATCACGGCGGTTCCGCCGTATTGAAGGAACAGGCCCCAGCCGCCGTCATCGTCGATATCGCCGATGATCATGTCGCCGTCGACGGTGAGCTGGCCGATTTCGGCGAGGGTGTAGCGGGCCTCGTTCGCCACGTCGACGCCGTAGCCGATCTCCAGGTTCCCTGTGATCTCGTGCGCCCCGCCGACGTGGGTGAATTCCGAGCCGGCCCAGCTCAGGCGCGTGCGATAGGAATCGAGGGTTCCGTTGGCGAGGTAGTAATACCCTGCGCCGTACTGATCCAGTCCCAGAGTGAGTCCCGCGTCGGTGGCGTTGACGGTTCCGCCCAACTGGATGAAATCTCCATCGTTCTTTCCGCCCAGGTAGATGTCCTGCGCATCGAGCGTACCGCCCTCGATGACGTACGTGCCGTATCCGTACGATCCGCCCTCGTTGCAGTTGGCGATCCGAAGAGTGTTGCAGGTGTGCGTGCCGAGGGTCTGGAGGAAGTCCCCGTCCCCATGGAATCCGATGAAGGGATACGCGCAGGTCAGCGATCCGCCGTGGAGTTCATAATACCCCGTGCTGTCTGCCTTGCAACCAAGAACCAGGTTCGAATCGAGGGTGACCGTCCCGCCGCTCTGATAGTGCGTGCCGGTTCCGTAATAGCCGACGAACTCATCATCGGCGTGCAGATCGTCCTGGTACTGAACGAGCCGGCCGTCGGCGGTGCCGTCGGACGTGTAATTGCCGATGTAGATGTCATCGAGGAGCGGGTTGGTGGCGTTGATGTAATTGCAGATGAGCGTCCAGCCGTCGCCGCCGGCCTCGATGCGGGCATCGTCGCCGGCCACCGGGACGCCCGACGGGCTCCAGTAGGGGCCGTAGTCCCAGTTGCCGATCCCGTCGGCGGGTTCCCAGTACCTGACCGTCGCCTGCGCGCTGCTCGCGGCGGCGGCGGCCAGGAGGACCGACGCCAGGCCGATCGTCCGAGTCAGTCTGATGCGTGTGCGTGTCATGTCCGTTACCTCACAGTGCGGGCCGCGAAGAGAGACGGTCGCGTGGTCGGCCGGCCGCAGCTCCGACCACGCGGCCGGCGGCGGGGCGCCGGG
>JAXHTH010000200.1:0-36422 GCA_034211115.1 Planctomycetota bacterium
GCCGGCGATTGCAGCGGCGGCTGGCACACCGACGCCTTCGAGTTCCTCAAACCCGACGGCGAGACCGATCCCTGCGGCGACAGCGGCGCGGTGCCCGAGGCCGACTTCCCCTACGGTAACGCGGAGCTGCCCTGCGATTGTCCCTATCCGCACGCCGCATTCCTCGACACCTGGTTCTTCGTGGGCGTCCCCTGGGAGATCGCGACCGTCGAGCAGATCAAGCAGGCGATCTACGAGCGCGGCCCCGTCGCGACCTGCGTGTACGCGAACGACTCGTTCATCGCTTACAACGGCGGCGTCTTCAACGACTGCGAGGATCACTGGATCAACCACGTCGTCGTGCTCGTCGGGTGGGACGACAACGAGGGCACGGATGGCGTGTGGATTCTTCGTAACTCCTACGGCCCCGGCTGGGGCGAGGACGGCTACATGCGCATCGAGTACGGATGCTCGCGCATCGGATACGCGACCTGCTACCTCCTCCTGCACGACTGCAACGGCAACGGCGTCCCCGACGAGGAGGACCTCGCCAACGGCACCAGCCAGGACTGCAACGAGAACGGCATCCCGGATGAATGCGACATCGCCGACGGGACGAGCGAAGACTGCAACGGCAACGGCATTCCCGATGAGTGCGATATCGCCGACGGCGTCAGCCTCGACTGCAACGAAAACGGCCGGCCGGACGAATGCGACATCGCCGACGGGACGAGCGAGGACTGCAACGAGAACAGCGTGCCCGATGAGTGCGATGTCGCCGACGGCACGAGCGAGGACTGCAATGAAAACAACCGGCCGGATGAGTGCGACCTCTGGGCGCCGCGCGAGACGGCCAAGGTGACCGCCTCCGACGGCGCGGAGGGCGATTACTTCGGCCGATGCGCGGCGATCAGCGGCGACGCCGCCATCGTCGGCGCGCATGATGATGACGATTCGGGACAGGATTCGGGCTCCGCCTACGTCTTCCGCCTTGAAGGCGCCGAGTGGATGCAGGACGCGAAACTGCTTGCTTCCGACGGGGCGGCCGGGGACGAGTTCGGCGCGGCCGTCGCCATCAGCGGCGACGTCGCCGTCGTCGGCGCGCGGGATGAAGATGCCGGCGGGGAGGACGCCGGGGCCGCGTACGTCTTCCGATTCGACGGCTCGGCGTGGAACGAGGAGGCGAAGCTGACGGCCTCGGACGGCGCGGCGGCGGACATCTTCGGGTGCGGCGTCGCCATCGACGGCGACATCATCATCGTCGGCGCGCAGGATGACGATGATCTCGGAGACGATTCCGGTGCGGCGTACATCTACCGCTTCGACGGCTCCTTGTGGGAGGAGGGGGCGAAGCTGCTGGCCTCGGACGGTGAGGCGGGCGACGAGTTCGGCTGCGCCGTCGCCATCAGCGGCGATGTCGTCATCATCGGCGCGAAGTCCGAGGGCGAGGGCGGCGCGAACGCCGGCGCGGCGTACGCCTACCGGTTTGACGGCTCGGAATGGGTCGAGGAGGCGAAGCTCGTCGCCTCCGACGCGCAGGCCTCCGATTACTTCGGCCACGCCGTGTCGATCAGCGACGAGGTGGTCGTCGTCGCCGCGGCGTGGAATGACGATCTTGGCGACGGCGCCGGCGCGGCCTACGTCTATCACTTCGAGGAAGGTCTCTGGACCGAGCGGGCCAAGCTCCTCGCCTCCGACGGCGCCGACGGCGACAAGTTCGGCTTCGACGTGGGCGTCAGCGACGAGACGATCATCGTCGGCGCGCGATCCGACGACGATCTCGGCTCCAGTTCCGGATCGATGCACCTCTACCGCTACCTCGAACCCGACTGGGTCGAGGTGAACAAGTTCCTCGCCTCCGACGGCGCCGAGAGCGATCAGTTCGGCTATGCCGTCGCCATCGACGGCAACAACGGCATCGTCGGCGCGTACAAGGACGATGACCACGGCGACAGCTCCGGTTCGGCGTACCTCTATGACGGTCTCGCGGGCGCCGACTGCAACGAGAACGGCGTGCCCGATGATTGCGACATCGCCGACGGAACGAGCGGCGACTGCAACGGGAACGGCATTCCCGATGAGTGCGACATCGCCGATGGCACGAGCCAGGACGAGGATGGCAACGGCATCCCGGATGAGTGCGTCTGCCTGGGCGACCTCGATGGCGACTGGCTCGTGAGCACCCCCGACCTGCTGCTGCTGCTCGGCGCGTGGGACACGCCGGACGGTGATCTCAACGACGATGGCACCACGAACACCGTCGATTTGCTCCTCCTTCTTGGCGCCTGGGGAGAGTGCCCCGAGTAAACATCCAAACGTCCAAAAGTCAGAATGCCTGAAGACAGCAGGGCGCGACAGGGCGCTGCCCCGGCTTGACGCGCCAGCTCAAGGGCCACAGCGTGGAAGGGACGGATCGGCCGTACAATCGGCGTCGTTGCCTATGCCCCAGTGGCTGACCAGATTCAAACCGGAGGCCGCCCAGCGCGCGCACCTGCTGCTCGCCGCCGTGATGTGGGCGACGATCGGCACGATGCTGTCTTTCTTCGGCGTGCGGTGGCTTCTGCACGCCGACTCCCCGCTGCTGATCTGGCTGATCATCGCGGCCGTCCTCCTCGGCGCGGTGAAGGCGGTCTTCGTCCTGCGGCGCGCTGCGCGGCGCGTCGTCAGCCGCATTCAGATGCGCGGCGATCATCGGTGCGTCGGCGGGTTCCTCTCGTGGCGCACGTGGATCGCGGTCGTCATCATGATGGGCGCGGGCTGGGTGCTGCGCCACGCGGGCCTCCCGCTGAGCGTTCTCGGCGTGATTTACCTGGCGATCGGCGCAGCGCTGCTCCTGGCCTCGAGTGTGTTGTGGCGCGCCTGGTGGAGACACACCGGCGAGGCGAGAACCGCGTCGCCCTGATCGCGCGGTCTACTTCGCCGGCGCCTCTTCCGCTTCCTCTTCGGCCGGGGATTCTTCCTCGTCCGTGAGCGGTTCGCCCATGACGTAGCGGTGGATGGCGCGGGCGGCGATCTTCGCCTGGCCCATGGCGCTGATGACCGTCGCGGCGCCGGAGACCACATCCCCGCCGGCGAAGACGCCCGGGATCGTCGTCTGCATCGTCTTCTCGTCCGCCACGAGCGTGCCCCACCGCGTCGTGTCCAGCTCCGGCGACGTCTGCGGGATCAGCGGGTTGGGGCTGTTGCCGATCGAGACGACCACGGCATCGGCGTCGATGATGAACTCGCTTCCCTCGACCGCCACCGGCCGGCGACGGCCTGAATCGTCCGGCTCGCCCAGCTCCATGCGCAGGCACTCCATCCCCACGACCTGGTTGTTGTCATCGACGAGGATGCGGGTGGGATTGGTGAGCAGGTTGAAGACGACGCCCTCTTCCTCGGCGTGGTGGATCTCTTCTTCACGGGCGGGCATCTGCTCGCGCGCCCGGCGGTAGACGACGGTGGATTTTGCGCCGAGGCGCAGCGCGCAGCGGGCGGAGTCCATCGCCACGTTCCCGCCGCCCACCGTGATGATGTGCTCGGCGCGGATGGGCGATGTGGCGTAGTTCGGGAAGTCGTACGCCTTCATCAGGTTGATGCGGGTGAGAAACTCGTTGGCGCTGAAGACGCCGATCGCGTTCTCGCCGGGGATGTTGAGGAACATGGGCAGCCCGGCCCCGGCCCCGACGAAGACGGCGTCGAAGCCCTCCTCGTTGAGAAGCTGGTCGACGGTCTCGGTCTTGCCGATGACGTAGTCGGTGTGGATCTCGACGCCCATCTTCTTGAGGTTGTTGACCTCGTACTGGACGATCTCCTTGGGGAGTCGGAACTGGGGGATGCCGTACATGAGCACGCCGCCGGTGAGGTGGAGGGCCTCGTAGATGACGACCTTGTGCCCGAGGCGGGCCAGATCGCCGGCCACGGTGATGCCCGCGGGCCCGGCGCCGATGATCGCGACCTTCTTGCCCGTGGGCGGGGCGAACTCCGGCTCCGGCAGCCCGCCGTGCTCGCGCACGTAATCGGCGGCGAAGCGCTCCAGCCGGCCGATCGCGACCGGCTCGAACTTCTTGCCCAGCACGCAGACCGCCTCGCACTGCGATTCCTGCGGACAGACGCGGCCGCAGACGGCGGGCAGCGCGGTCTGCTCGAGGAGCTTCGCCGCGGCCTCCTGGAACTTGCTCTCGGCGATGAGCTTGATGAAACCGGGGATGTCGATGCCCACGGGGCAGCCGGCCACGCAGAGCGGCTTCTTGCATTGCAGGCAGCGGTCGGCCTCGACGATGGCCGTCTCCGGCGCATAGCCGTAGGGCACTTCCTCGAAGTTGCGGGCCCGTCGCTTGGCGCTCTGCTCGGGCATGGGCTGCCGGGGCGGGCGCTGCTTCTTCGGCTTGGGCTTGGGCCTGGGCTGCTCGGCCTTCTTGTCCTTGTCTTCCATCTTCGGTCGTGTCCTCACAGGCGTGGGAAGGAAGATCGCGAGTCGTTCGTGGCGCCGCCGTCGACGGCGGGCGGCGCGGGTCGGTGTTGATCAGGGGACCTCGGCGCAGACGCCCCCGCCGACGGTGAGACTGGTCAGGCCCGCGGTCGCTTCGCCGTTGCCCGCATGCTGCCCGGTCTGCGGGATCGCCTCGATCTCTTCGCGCTTGTAGGCGCTGCGGCGGGAGGCGAGCTCATCCCAGTCGACCTGGTGGCCGTCGAAGAACGGCCCGTCCACGCAGGCGAACTTCGTCTCGCCGCCCACGGAGATGCGGCAGGCGCCGCACATGCCCGTGCCGTCCACCATGATCGGGTTGAGGGCGACCTGCAGCGGCACGCCCAGCTCGCGCGTCGCGTCGCAAACCATCTTCATCATGAAGGTGCAGCCGATGGCGATGAGCTGATCGGCCGCCCCGGCGCGGGCGAGGTCGGCGAAAACATCCTGCACGCCCGCCTTCCGTCCGCGACTGCCGTCTTTGGTCACGGTGATGACCTCATCGCAGAGGTCGCGCATCTCGTTTTCCATGTACAGCGTGTAGCTGCTGCAGGCCTCGACGACGGCGATGACGCGGTTGCCGGCCTCCTTGTAGGCGCGGGCGAGGGGATACATCGCGCCGATGCCGTAGCATCCCCCGCCGAGAGCGACGGTGCCGACCTTCTCAATCGTCAGCGGCAGTCCGAGCGGGCCGGTGACGTGCGCGAGCATGTCGCCGGCCTGGAGGGTGGCGATCTCGCCGCTGGAGCGCCCGACCTCCTCGATGACGAGCTTGATCGTCCCCGCCTCGGCGTCCCAGTCCACGAGCGTGAACGGCACGCGCTCGGAGGTCTCGGTGACCATGACGATGATGAACTGGCCGGGCTTCGCGTGGCGCGCCACCGCCGGCGCCTTCACCGTCAGCGTGTAGAAGTTCGGGACGACCTCTCCCTTTTCGAGGATGGGGAAACCGGTGGTCAGCTTCGGCGCGGGCGGCTTGGGCGAGGCGGGCAGGCCGATCTGCTCCAGCGCGGGGACCGAGTCGGCCATGAGATGACCGCGGAACCGCGCGGGGATCGCCTTGAGCACATCGCGCGGCGAGCGGCCGAGCGGCGCGGGCGCGGGATCGTCGGTGATGGCCGGCGTGATGTTGCCCGCCGCCTCGCACTCGAATCCCTCTCCGCCCATCGCGATGGCGAGATCGCGCACAATCGCCCATTCCGGCTGCGCCGCGCCGGGAGCGGGGATCGACTTGCCGAGATCGCGAATCTCATCGTCCGCGGTGCGGATGGTTCCCTCGACTTCGGCCAGTATCGCCGCGGGCAGGATCGCATCGGCCTTCGTGGTCGCCGCTGAGGGAAGGCAGTCGGCGACGACGACGCACTCGAGTTTCTCCAGGACATCCTCATCGAGGTAATCGCCGGCGACGAGGACGGCCTTGATCGCGCCGGACTGGAGATCGCTTTTCAGCGCTTCGTCGGCGATGTCCTCGAAGCCGCCATCGGCGGGGACGCGTCCCAGCCGGCCGCCCATCACATCCACCGCGAACCGTTCATAGAGGAACAGGTTCTCGCGTGTGTTTGCTTCGCTGACGATGGCGACGAAGCGGCCGCCCTTGTAATCCTGGAGCCTTCCGGCGACGGACTGAACGGCCTCTTCCCAGTCGGCGGGGATGAGTTCGCCGTTCTCGCGCGTCATCGCGTGACGCAGCCGGCGGGTCGAGTACATGATCTGCGGATACGCGAATCGGCCGACGGCGCAGAGGCGCGCCTCGCGGTCGAAGGCGGTCATCTGCGTGTTGGTCAGCCGGTTGTCCTTCACCATCGCCTGCATCTCGCAGCCCTCGGGGCAGATCTGGCAGGCGGTGCGCCAGCCGACATCCGAGTGGCCGTACCAGCGGGCGTAGCGGTCGGTGAGCGTGCCGGTGGGGCAGATGTCGATGCACGCGCCGCAGAAGGTGCAGCCGCTGTCAACGAAGCTCTTGCCGAACGCGGCGCCGATCTTCGCCCAGCGCCCGCGGTTGGTGATACTGAGCGCCGGCTGGCCGTGAATCTTCTCGCAGATGCGCCAGCAGCGGCCGCAGAGGATGCACATGTTCAGGTCGCGGACCATGAACGGGTCATCGCGCTCGAGCATGAACCCGCAGTAGAGGGTGGGAAGATCGAGTTCCTGGGGCTGGCAGCCGTGCGTGAGGTCGCGCACCATGCACCCGTCTCGGTTGGAGCAGAACCCGCAGCGTGTGGAGCGGCCGGCCTTGGTGACCCCGGGCCGGAACGCCTCGCACGCCTCGCGGTCGTCGCACACGAGACACGAATTCGGATGACCCGAGAGCATCAGTTCGAGCACGTCGTTGCGCAGCCGCGTCAGGGCCGGGCTCTGCGTGCGCACGACCATCCCCTCCGCGGCCGGGGTGGTGCAGGAGGTGGGATAGCCGCGCACGCCGTCGATCTCGACAACGCACATCCGACACGCGCCATAGTCGGGCAGGTCCTCGTGCGCGCAGATGGTGGGGATGTCGATCCCCGCCGAGCGCGCCGCCTGCAGCACCGTGCGGCCGGCTTCCGTCGTGACCTGGTTTCCGTCGATGGTGAGGGTGATCATGTCCATCAGGCGACTCGCGGTTGATGATCCTGTTCGTGGCGGAGACGCTTACTCGGCGAGCGCCGGCTCGGAGCGGCCGTGCACGAGCACGGCCTCGTACCGGCAGACCGAGCGGCAGGAACCGCATTCGATGCACGCGGCGGTGTCGATCACGTGCGGCTGCTTCTTGTCGCCGGTGATCGCGTTGACGGGGCAGTAGACGACGCACACGCCGCATCCGGTGCACTTCTCGGGGTCGATCTCGAACTCGATGAGTTCGCGGCACACGCCGGCCGGGCATTCGTGGCGCTCGATGTGCGCGCGATACTCGTCTTCGAAGTACCGCAGCGTGGTGATGACGGGGTTGGGCGAGGTCTGCCCCAGCCCGCAGAGCGAGCCCTGGGCGACCGCCTCGGAGACGCGCTTGAGCTTCTCGATGTCCTCCGGCCGACCTCGTCCTTCCGTGATGTCCGTGAGCATCTGGAGCAGGTGCTGGGTGCCCATCCGGCACGGGGTGCACTTGCCGCAGGATTCGCTTTCCGTGAAGGAGAGGAAGTAGCGGGCGACGTCGACCATGCACGATTCCTCGTCCATGACCACCATGCCGCCGGAGCCCATGATCGAACCGACCTCGGCGAGATGCTCGTAATCCACGGGGATGTCCAGGTGCTGGGCGGGGATGCAGCCTCCGGACGGACCGCCGGTCTGGACGGCCTTGAACGCCTTGCCGTCGGGAACTCCTCCGCCGATCTCCTCGATGATCGTCCGCAGCGGGATGCCCATCGGCACCTCGATGAGGCCGGTGTGGTTGATCTTCCCCGCGAGGGCGAAGGTCTTGGTGCCCTTGCTCTTTTCGGTGCCGAACTTCGCGTACCAGTCCGCGCCCTTCTCCATGATGGCGGAGACGGAGGCGAGGGTCTCGACGTTGTTGATGTTCGTGGGCTTGCCGAAGAGGCCGGACTGGGCGGGGAACGGCGGTCGCGGGCGCGGCATGCCGCGCTTCCCCTCGATGCTGGCGATGAGCGCCGTCTCCTCGCCGCACACGAACGCTCCCGCCCCCTTCTTGATGAAGATCTCGAAGTCGAAGCCGGTGCCGAGGATGTTGCTGCCGAGCAGGCCGCGCTCCTTGAGCCGGGCCAGTGCGATCTTCAGCCGCTCGATCGCCAGCGGGTACTCGGCGCGGATGTAGACGTATCCGGTTTTCGCCCCGATGGCGTAGCCGGCGATCATGAGCCCCTCGAGCATCGCGTGCGGATCGCCCTCGAGCACGGACCGATCCATGAACGCGCCGGGATCGCCTTCGTCTGCGTTGCAGATGACGTACTTCTCGTCGCCTTCCGCCCGACGCGCGAAGGACCATTTGCGCCCGGTGGGGAAGCCCGCGCCGCCGCGGCCGCGGAGGCCGGAGGCGATCATCTCCTCGATGACGTCCTCGGGCTTCATGCTCAGCGCGCGGCTCAGGCCTCCATACCCGCCGCGGGCGAGGTAGTGATCGATGTTGGTGGGATCGACGACGCCGCAGTTGCGCATGACGATGCGCACCTGGTGGGCGACGACGGGGAGCTCGTTGAAGCGCGGCACACCGTCCAGCGCATCGCCTTCCATCACCGCCAGCGCCTTCTTCGTGACCGGCTCGCACTTGATGAGATGCGATTCGACGAGCATCTTCACGTTCGCGGGCTTGACGGACTGGTAGAGGACGCGCCGACCGTCGGGGCCGGCGATCTCGACCAGCGGCTCGGCGTAGCACAGGCCGATGCAGCCGATCTCGGTGAGGGCGACCTCCCCTTCCAGGCCGTGCTCGGCGAGCTGCGTCCTGAACGCCTCGAGCACGTCCAGCGCGCCGGCGGCGCGGCCGCAGGTGGCGGCGCCGATGAGCACCCGCGGCCGACCCGGTCGCGAAAACTCGTCCCAGGCGTTTTGCGCGTCGGTCTTCAGCGCTTCGAAATCCATCAGTCGAGCTCCTCGATCAGCTTCTCGGCTTTCCTGGCGTTCATGCGGCCATGCACGTCATCGTCGATGACCACGACCGGAGCGAGGGCGCAGGATCCGTAGCAGGCCACGCGTTCCAGGGAGAACTTGAGATCCTCGGTCGTCTCGCCCGGCGCGACGCCGAGGCGGCGTTCCAGTTCCTCGACGATCAGGCCGCTGCCGCGCACGTGGCAGGCGGTGCCCTGGCACACCTTGATGCAGTGCCTGCCCGGAGGCGTGAAGCGGAACTGCGTGTAGAACGTCGCCACGCCGAACACATCGTTTTCCGACAGCCCGAGATGGTCGGCAACCCGGCTGACCGCGTCCTCGGAAAGATAGCCCAGCACGTCCTGGACATCCTGAAGGATGGGGATGAGGTTCTGTCGGCGCTCGTCGTAGCCGGAGAGCACGCCTTGAACGTCGGGAGACATGGTTGCCGTCGTCATGCAATCACCTCGGTTCTTCGATCGGAACGACCGTCGCTTTCCCGCCGCTCGGATCGCGGCTCCGGCCCGTCCGTCGCGGGTTCCGAATCCGATCGTCTTCGGACGTTGATCGGACATCGTGCGGTCAGAATCGGGCGGGAACGGGTCATTCTAGGCACTATTTGGATATGATGGTGCGATTGTCGCAAATAGCGGAGTCGGTCGTCATCATCCCTCCGAATCCCGCGCGGACGGTCGGATCAGGGGGCGGCGGGCGCGGCCGAAGCACGCGGGGCGGCGACGAACGCACGCACCCACTCCAGCCACGCCTCGAGGCCGTCGCCCGACGAGGCGGACAGCTCCAGCAGCGAGGCATCCTCGCGGATTGCCGCCAGATCGCGCCGAAAGCCGTCAAGATCGAACGGGACGTGCGGCAGAAGGTCGGTCTTGTTCAGGAGCAGCAGATCGGATTCAAGGACGAGGCGGGGATGCTTGGCGGGCTTGTCATCGCCCTCCGGCACGCTGAACATGCCCACCTTCGCATCGTGCCCGAGGTCGAAACCGACCGGGCAGATGAGGTTGCCCACGTTCTCGACGATGAGGAGCTTCAGTTCCTTCAGCGGCAGTCGCCCCATCCCCTCGCGGACCTGGTTGGCGTCGAGATGGCAGCCGCCGCCGGTGTTGATCTGGCTCACCGCGCGGCAGTGCCGGGCGAGGCGCTGGGCGTCGCGCGTGGTGGCGATGTCGCCCGTCAGGACGCCGACGGGCATCTCCCCGCCCAGGGCGCTGAGCGTCTTCTCCAGCAGCGTCGTCTTCCCGCAGCCGGGCGAACCGATCAGGTTCAGGCATCGCACCCCCGCCTCGCGCAGCGTCTGGCGATTGAGCTGCGCGAACTGATCGTTGTGTTTCAGCACGTTTTCGACGACCGGAATCTCCATTCACATCACTCCATATCAGTCAGTCGCTGCGCTCTTCGATCTCCAGGCTCTTGAGCAGGACGCCGGTGCCCTGGAGGATCTCCGGCTGCACCACCCCGCACTCGGGACAGAGCAGAACCGCCGTGTCCTCCGGCTCATACTCGTGCCCGCACGACCGGCAGCGGATGCGGACGGGGATGCGGACGATGCGCAGGGCCGCGCCCGCGAGTTCCGAGCCGTCGGTCAGCGCGGTGAAGACGGTCTGCATCACCTCCCCGTCCAGATGCTCCAGTCCGCCCACTTCCAGGTGGACGTCCTTCAGCACGGCCCGGCCGGGCATGAAGGAGCGGACCTGCTCGAGCAGCGACTGCACGATCGACATTTCATGCATCAGCTTTGCTCCCAGCGATCGATGAGGGGAGGCGAATTGTAGTCAGCTCCCTCTCCCGGCGACGGGCCGGCACGCGGGACTCCGTCAATGTGTCGCGGCACTATAATGGCCCCGCCGGCGCATGCCCCGCGAGGCTCCGGCGCGTCGTACATCGGACCAGATGCGGGGGAAGAAAGCCGTCGCGAGCCGGCATGAACAAGGCATTGGATCCCAACCCGCTCGAGCGCCTCCAGCAGGAGGGAGCGCCGCTGCTGCTGACCGATGCCCGGCTGCTGGGCACGCGCCTCTACCTGCACACGTGGATCCGGCTCTTCGTGGCGGCGACGATCGTGATCGGGGCGTTCGTGGCCAAGTATCTGGTGGGGATCGAGAACCTGCCCATGCTCGGCCTGCTCGCGGTGGCGGTGATCATCGCCCTCTACAACGCCGCCGCGTGGTACCTGGCCAAACGCTTCCGCCAGCCGGAACAGACCACGACGGATCATCGGCGGGCGCTGACGACGATGTACGCGGCGATCGTCCTGGACTTCCTTTCCCTGACGATCGCGACCTGGCTGGTGGGCGGGACGCGCTCGCCGTTCCTCGCCTTCTATCTCGTCCACGTGATGCTCAGTTGCGTGCTTTTGTCGCGGCGGGCGGCGATGACCTTCGCGAGCCTCGCGTACGCCTTCCTCGCGGCGCTGGTACTGGCCGAATGGTCGGGGCTCATTCCGTGGCACGACGTGCACGGGGCGATTGCGGGCAAGGGGGCGCTGGACGGGCGGTTCGTCCTCACCGTGCTCGTCGTCTACGGCCTGCTCTTCGGCCTCACCGCCTTCCTCCTGCTCACGCTGGTCGAGCTCCTGCGCCAGGGCGAGCAGGATCTGCGGCAGACCAACGCGGAACTCGAGCGTCTCTCCAACATGCGCCGAGACTTCCTGCACATCGCCCTGCACAACCTTCAATCCCCCGTCGGCGCGGCGACGATGCTGCTCACCAACCTTCGCACGGGCCTCGGCGGACCGCTCACCGACCAGCAGAAGGAATGGGTGGAGCGCGTGCTCGCCCGGCTGGACGGCCTGACCGGGTTCATCACGGATCTTCAGACGCTCTCCACGCTCGAGACGCGCAGCATCGACCAGCAGTGGACACCGGTGGACGTGCCCGCCCTGCTCCGGACGGTGGTGGACGATCATCGCGAACTCGCCCAGGGCCACGGGCACACGATGAAGCTCGAGGTCGCCCGCCCCCTGCCGCAGGTGATGGGCATCGAGCGGCTGCTTCGCGAGGCGGTGGTGAACTTCGTCACCAACGCCATCAAGTACACCCCGGACGGCGGGCGGATCATCCTGCGCGCCGTCCACCGCCCGCCCTTCGTGCACATCGAGGTCGAGGACAACGGCATCGGCATCTCGCAGGCCGACCAGAACCATCTCTTCGACGAGTTCGTCCGGATCCGGCGCGACGATGCGGCGGTGTCGAAAGCCACGGGCAGCGGGCTCGGCCTGTCCATCGTGCGCCGCGTCATCGAAGCCCACCACGGCCGGACGTACGTCACGAGCCGGCTCAACGAAGGCAGTACGTTCGTCATCGAGCTCCCCGCGGCGAAGGGCGAGCCGGAGCCGGCGGGCTGAGACCGGTTACTGGAGCTTCGACCTCAGCACGCCGATGAGGGTGTCCGGATCGAGCGGCTTCTGAAAGACGCCGGCCAGCCCCAGCGCGGTGTGATCGGTGCTGAGATGAAGGTTGTCGCCGACGCTGGAGAGCATGTAGATGGGCACATCCGCGCCCCCCGCGGCGCGAAGTTCCTTCACGAAGCTGGTACCCGCATCCACCTCTTCCATCATGAGATCGACGATGATCAGATCCGGCCGATGGTCGCGGTAGACCTTCAGCCCTTCCGCGGCGCTCTTGGCCTCGAGCATCGCATAGCCGTGGGCTTCGAGGATGGCCCGCACGGCGTCGAGATAATCCTGATCATCGTCGATGTAGAGGATGACGTGTTTTCCGTCCTGCATCGCTTGATCCCAGAGGGGGGGACAGTGCGCGCGGCCGGCCGGCGCCGAGCCAACCGAGCAGCGTACCAGATGGGAGCCCCTCTGTCGATCAGCAGATGCGCGGCAGTTCTTCGCCGTACGGCTTCTGGATGATCCGCCGCCCGCCGACGTCGGTCAACAGCTCGCACAGGCCGTCCGCCTCGCCTTCGAACTGTCCGATGATCGCCGCCCGGCACCCGAGCGGATCGGCGCGAAGAGTCTCGAGGGCGGCGTCGGCGGCGTTCGGCCGCACCACGACCACCACCTTCCCCTCGTTGGCCACATCCAGCGGATCCAGACCCAGCATCTCCGCCGCATAGAGTGTCTCCTGCCGGATCGGGATCCGCGTCTCGTCGATCACCAGATGCAGGCCGGTCCGTTCGGCGAGGTCGGCGATCACCCCCGCCAGGCCGCCCCGCGTCGGATCGCGGAGGAAGATCACCTCCGGAACCTGTTCCAACAGCCGGGCGATCAGGCCGTTCAGCGGCGCCGCATCGCTCTTCAGCTCGCTGCGGATGGCCGTCTGCGGCTCCCGCTGGAGCATGACGGCGAGGCCGTGGTCGGCGATCTCTCCGCTGACGAGGACCACGTCGCCGGCCTGTACCTGCGCCATCCCCAGCGATCGGCCGGGCCGGATCATCCCCACGCCGGTGGTGTTGATGTACATCCCGTCGGCCTGGCCCCGGGCGACGACCTTCGTGTCGCCGGTCACGATGCGCACGCCCGCCTCGTCGGCGGCGGCGGCGATCGAGTCGAGCATCCGCCGCAGCAGTTCCAGGTCCAGTCCCTCTTCGAGAATGAGCGACAGCGCGATGTGCGCCGGCTCGGCGCCGCAGACGGCCAGATCGTTGACGGTGCCGGAAACGGCGAGACGGCCGATGTCGCCCCCGGGAAACTCCAGGGGCTGCACCACGTAACTGTCGGTGGTGAAGGCGAGATTCCCCGCGGGAACCGAAAGCACGGCCGAATCGTCCAGCGCCTCCAGCCACTCGTTGTTCAGCCGCGGGCGGATGATGTCCTCGATGAGTTCGTCGGTGAGCTGTCCCCCGCCGCCGTGGGCGAGGACGATGCGCTGCGCATGCGGACTGATCGGCGCGGAGGTCGGCTCGGTGCGCGTCATGAGACGATCTCCTCCTGCGCCGCCCGGCGTTCGGCGTGCTTCATCTCCTGCCGGCGGTACTTGAACCACGCCTGGCAGGAGCCTTCCGAGCTGACCATGCATGGGCCGATGGGATAGATCGGTGTGCAGACCGTGCCGAACAGCGGGCAGTCGGCCGGGGCGCACTTGCCCGTGATCACCTCGCCGCATCGGCAGCCGGGCGGATCGTGATCCTCGCCCAGCGTGATGCCGTAGCGCTGAAAGGCGTCGAACTCGGCGTAGTCGGGCCGCAGATCCAGCCCGCTTCTCGCGATCATGCCGATGGCGCGCCAGGCCGAATCGCCCGGCTGGAAGACCTTGTCGATGAGCGCCATCGCCTTCGGGTTGCCTTCGTTGCTCACCACCTGCGGGTAGCGGTTCTCGAGTTTCGTTTCACCGGCCTCGAGCTGGCGGGTGAGGGCGAGGATGCCGTCCATGATCTGGAGCGCCTCGAAGCCGGTCACGACGCAGGGCTTGGCGTGTTGATCGACCACGGGCCGGTAGGCCTCGGCGCCGATGATCACGCTCACGTGCCCGGGGCAGATGAAGCCGTCGATCTGCGCCTCGGGATCGGCGAGCAGGGCCATCATGGCGGGCAGGACCAGCTTGTGACAGGGCAGGACGGTAAAGTTGGCCAGGCCGTCGCGTTTTGCGGCGAGGACCGCCGCCGCCGTCGCCGGGGCCGTCGTCTCGAACCCCACCGCGGCGAAGACCACCTGCCGACCCGGCTCGCGGCGGGCGAGCTCGACCGCTTCCATCGTGCTCGTGACGATACGGACGTCCGCTCCCTCGCTGCGGGCCAGCTCCAGCGATCCGCCGGCCCCGGCGACGCGCATCATGTCGCCGTACGTCGTCAGCGTCACGTCATCGTCCCGCCCGAGCTCGATCAGCGCGTCGATGTAGCGCTGGGCGGTGACGCACACCGGACAGCCCGGCCCGCTGATGAGGCGGACCGTCGAGGGCATCAGCGAGTGCACGCCGCTGCGACAGGCATTGACCGTGTGCGTCCCGCACACCTCCATGAACGACGCCGGCCGGCCCAGCCGATCGGCGCAGGCGTGCAGATCCTCGGTGAGCCGCGACATCTGCGCGCGGATGGTCACGAGGCGGCCTCCTCCGGCTGCCGGAGGTCGTCGATGAGCTGCCAGGTCTCGAGGGCATCCTCCTCGCTGAGCTGCTGGATGGCGAAGCCGGCGTGGACGAGCACCCAGTCGTCAACCTCCGCCTCCGGCGTCATCACCAGGTTCACCTTCATGCGGGCGTCGCCGAGGAGGACCCACGCGTCCTCTCCATCCTTTTCAACGATCTTTGCCGGTAAGGCCAGGCACATGTATTCACCTCAGGATTCTCGGGCGGCGAGGGAGGCGGCGGCGATCGCCGCCTGACCGAATGCTAGGCCGCCATCGTTGGCGGGCACCTCGCGATGCACGAGCACTTCAAGATTCTCCGCCTCCAGCCGCCGCGCGGTCAGGTCGGTCAGGAGGCCGTTGCAGAACACGCCCCCGCTGAGGGCGACGGTCCGGATATCGAGCCGATCGGCGATGATCCGCGCCGCCCGGGCCATGCCGTCGGCCAGCGCATCGTGGAAGAACCACGCCAGCGATGACGGCGATTCGCCCCGGTCGATCAATCCGATGAGCAACGTCAGCAGCGGGCGGTGATCGAGTTGCAGCAGGCCGTCTGAATTGTCGTCGGAGATCAGGGCGATCACGCCCTCGCCGCCTGGTTGTGACGTGGCCGACGCGGCGGACGCCTCGAGCATCAGCCCGCTCATCGCTTCGTAGTGGTTGTACCCGGTCACGCCGAGCAGGGCCGCGGCGGCATCGAAGAGACGGCCCATCCCCGAACTCGGCGGGCAGTTCAGATCACGCGCCGGCAGCGAGGCAATGTCCCGACGCCGACGATCGTCCGGAATCGCACGCTTTGCCAGCGGATGATCGGCCGCGTTCGATCCCAGCGCATCGGTCATCCAGCTCAGGGCGCAGCGTCCGACCTGCTTCGCCGCCGCATCCCCACCGGGCAGGCGGAGCGGTCGCAGTCGGCCGAGGCGCTCGTAGCCGACGAGGTCGCCGACGAGGATCTCTCCGCCCCAGGCGGTGCCGTCGTCGCCGTAGCCCACCCCGTCGCAGATCAGGCCGATGCAGCGGTCGGTTCGATCGTGCTCGGCCAGCAGCGCGGCGAAGTGCGCGTGATGATGCTGCGTCGTGATCAGTTCGATCCCCGCCCTCGCCGCCTCGCGTTTCGCATACCGGCGACACATGTAACGCGGATGCGCATCGCAGGCGATCCAGCGCACATCGACCTCGAAGAGGCGCGTGAGATCTTCGATCGTCTGCTCGAAGCGGCGGTAGGCGAGGGTGTAGGTCAGGTCGCCGATGTGCTGGCTGAGAACGGCGCTGTCGCCGGTCACGACGGCGACGGCGTTCTTGAGTTCCCCGCCCACGCACAGCCCGGGCCGCGGCGCCGGCACCGGCAGCGTCAGCGGGGCCGGAACGTAGCCGCGGGCGCGCCGGATCAACGCGATTCCGCGCGGAGCGTCGATCACGATCGAATCATCCACCGCCCGCTCGATCGGCCGATCGTGCAGGAGAAACGCATCGCACATTCCGCGCAGGCGAGCCAGGGCTTCCTCATCGTCCTTGATGAGCGGGTCATCGGACTCGTTGGCGCTGGTCATCACGAGCGGGCCGAGCCCCTCGGCGAAGAGCAGGTGCTGCATCGGCGTGTAGGGGATCATGATCCCCAGGCGATGGCAGCCGGCCGTCACCGATTCGGCAATTGCTTCGCCGCCCTCGCCGCCGTCATCGAGCCGATCCGACAGCACGATGGGACAGATGGGCGATCGGAGCAGCGCCGAGGCCCGGCGGCGCAAGCGCACGTGGCGCGCGGCGGTCGGAAGATCCCTCACCATGACGGCAAAGGGCTTGTGATCCCGCCGCTTTCTCTCGCGCAGCCGGCGCACGGCCCCCTCATCGCAGGCATCGACGACGAGGTGATATCCGCCCAACCCCTTCATGGCGAGGATGCGCCCGGCGCGGAGGAGCTCGGCGGCGCGCGCCGTCGAATCGCCGTCCATTGCCTCGCCGTCGCCGTTGAGCAGGCGAAGCTGTGGACCGCAATACGGACAACACACGGGCTGCGCGTGAAAGCGCCGATCGGCAGGATCGGTGTACTCCCGCGCGCACGCCTCGCACATCGCGAAGTCGGCCATTGTCGTCAGCGGGCGGTCATAGGGCAGATCGCGCACGATCGTGTAGCGCGGGCCGCAGTTCGTGCAGTTGATGAGGCCATGCCGGTGGCGCCGATCGTCTTCATCGAACATCTCGCGCAGGCAGTCGCCGCAGACGGCCGAATCGACGGTGACGCGACCGCGGTCGGTCCCCGCACGCTCACTCTGGATGATGCGGAAGCACCCCTCGACAGTGTCGGCCGGCTCTTCTTCCACAACGCGGACGGCGGTGACGCGGGCCAGCGCCGGCGCGTCATCGACCACGCGCCGCTGCAGTTCATCGAGCCGGCCGCTCGGGCCGCAGGCCTCGATGGTCACGCCGGACGGATCGTTGCGCACCGACCCGTGCAACTGCAGCTCGGTGGCGAGGCGGTAGACGAAGGGGCGGAAGCCGACGCCCTGCACCTGGCCGGTGACGTGCCAGCGGCGGCGGAGGACGCGGGATGTCGAAGTATCGCAAGTCATGGCGCGATAAGGGGATGCGACCGTCCGCTTGGAGCTCCTCCCGCCGGTCCTTATCCTACGGGGCTTCCGCGCATTCCGCCTCCGTGTCCTGAAGATTTCCCGTCGGCGACAGCGTCTGCAGCGCGTCGCCGTCGTCTGGCGAGCCTGCGCCGCCACCGGTAGTCTGTGGCGCGTCACGAGATGTTGGTTTGAGCCCGAAGGAGCCGCGCATGACCTTCGCGATCGCCTTCGCCGTCTATACGCTCTTTATTGTCGCGGTGGGGATCTACTCGGCCCGGTACGCGAGGCGGAGCGACGAGGATTACTTCCTCGCCGGGCGTTCGCTGGGGCCGTGGGTGGCCGCGCTGTCCGCCTCCGCCTCCAGCGAATCGGGCTGGGTCACCCTGGGGCTGGTCGGCTGGGCGTTCCGCGAGGGGGTGACCGCATACTGGATCATCCCCGGTTGTGTACTGGGCTTCCTCTTCAACTGGCTCTTCATCGCCGCGCGGATGCGCCGGCATTCGGAGCGCATCGGGGCGCTGACGCTGCCGGACTTCTTCTCGTCCAGCTTCCGCGAGCGGGTCCCCATCCTGCGGATCCTGAGCGTGATCGTGATCCTGACGGCGATGTGGCTGTACGTGGCGGCGCAGTTCAACGCGGCGGGCAAGTCCTTCGCCGCCGCCTTCGACGGCCTGCCCTACTGGATCGGCGTGGTGATCGGGACGGTGATCGTTCTCTTCTACACGGTGATCGGCGGCTTCCGCGCCGCGTGCTGGACGGATTTCGTGCAGGGCCTGGTGATGGTGGGCACCCTGATCGTCTTCCCCATCTACCTGCTCACGTCGACGGGCGGGGTTGATTTTCTGCGAACGGGGCTCTCCAGTGCAGGCGGAGACTACGCGCTTTCGTTCTGGCCGCAGAAGACCGGGGCCGCGCTCATCGGCTTCCTGCTCGGCAGCGGCGCGCTGGGGATCAACCTCGGCTATCCCGGCCAGCCGCATGTGCTGGTGCGGTTCATGGCGCTGAAGGATCGCCGGCACGCGATCATGGGCGGGATCATCTCGTCAACCTGGGCGACGCTGGTGTATCTGGGGGCGGTGACGGTGGGGCTCGTGGTGCGGGCGATGACGGAAGGCGGCGGGTCGGCGTGGACGGAGGCCCTCGCCGCCGACGTGCAGAGCGGCGTCACCGACGTGGGCGACGCGGGACTGGTCCTCGCGGCCCGGCACCTGATCCCCGGGGTCATGTCGGGGATGGTTCTCGCCGCCGTCCTCGCCGCCATCTGCTCGACCGCCGACAGCCAGCTCGTCGTCGCCGCCAGCAGTTGCGCCAACGACATCTACAGCCGGCTCGTCGATCGCAGCGGCCGCATCGGGCACATGCTCATCAACCGAACGGTGGTGTTCGCGCTGGGGATCGGGGCGGCGCTGCTCGTGATCGACGCGGAGGTGGAGGTGTTCAAGTTCGTCCTCGATTTCGGCTGGGCGGTGCTGGGCGCGTCCTTTGCCCCGCAGGTGATCCTGCTGCTGCTGTGGAAGAGGGCGTCCTACGCCGGCTGCATCGCGGGCATGCTGGCGGGGTTCACGATCGCGCTCATCTGGCCGCACGTGTGGGATGCAGCCGAGCACGGCGGGGTGGCGGTGTACAACCTGACGCTGGGGTTCGTTGTCGCGATGATCGTGAATGTCATCGTGAGCCTGGTGTTTCCGGGACGGCGCGTGAGCGCGGAGCAGGGGTGAACGGCGCAGCGTGGAAGTGACGGGATGTGCGGAGCTGACCCGGATCTTCCTCGCGGACTCGTCAGATCCGGCTTCCCCGGGGTGAGTTGATCATGCGAGGACGCCCAGGGCGCTGGAGGCGGCGCTGCTCGCGGCGACGGCGATGTTGCGCAGCAGACGCTGACGGTACTCCTCGCGCGGCGCGAGAATCGGCGGCCGGACCGTCACCTCCAGCCGCGATCGGCCGAACAGGTCGGCGTTGGGGTCGTCATCGTGCAGCGCCGCCTTCGGGCACTCCAGCAGCCCCCAGCCCGGGGGGAGCTCGCGGCGCTGGATCAGGCCCCGCGGGGCGGCGATGTAGAGCCGGTCGGCGAGGGCGTAGCGGGCCGCCATGCAGAACTTCGTCTCCCCGTGGAGCATCCGATCGAGGCGGCGCAGACGCCGGAGCACCTGCCGGTAGGCGGGCAGGCGGCTGGCTGCGAAATCCCATTCCTCCAGCTCGGTGAACAGGGCGGTGCCCGCACGGCGGAGGTGAGGCTCCTCGATCCTGATCCGCTTCTCCTCCAGGGATCGCCGGAACCGATCCAGATCCGCGCGCAGCGTCAGGAGACGATTCGTGTCGCGCCGGTCGCGGAGGAAATCGGCGCGGGACTGCTTGCATTCGATGAGGACGGTCCGAGGGGGCCGTCGCCGGCGCCGGCGGCCGTTCCCCGCCGTCGATCCGTTGGGGGCGATCGCGCCGCCTTCGCCGAGAAATGGCCGCTCCAGGCCGATGGTGTCGGTGTATCCCGCCACGTCGACGCGGTAGCGCCGGATCGGGCAGCGGACCTCGAGGGCCACCGCGGGGCAGCCGTGCTCGCGAAGGAACGCGACGGCCAGTTGCTTCAGCTTCCGGTGGGCGGCGGTCTCCATGGCGGCAAGAGGCTATCACCGATCGGTGGGCGGGCGTGCGGTCCGATCGTTCCATCGGCCGCCGGCGGCCGGCGGCGCCAACTTGTCCCCGGCCGGGGACGGCGGGGCGGAAGTGCGGTACGATTGGCCCGTCGTCGCTCCGTCGGTCGCCCGGGTGCGGCCGGCGCTCGCCGTGTCTCGGCGCTCCCGTGCGAGCCCGCCCCGAAAGGTCGTCGTGATGAGCCACGCTCTGGTGGAAGTACCCCTGCCCATGAAGGATCTGAAAACACTCACCTGGCCCGAGTTTGACGAGTTGTCGCCGCGCGAGAAGGGGCAGTATCTGCTCGCCCCCGAGGGGAATCTCCAGGCGGTCGTCTTCTCCCAGCAGTTCAATCGCGAGCTGCTGGATCACCTCATCGAGCTGGCGGAGCTGATCCGCTCCTCGCATTACAACGAGCAGCTTCGGGCGTATGTCCGGACCCTGCTGGCCACGAAGTCGTGCGCGCTGTACTTCACGCAGCCGTCCACGCGAACGTTTACGTCCTTCTCGCTCGCCGCGCAGACGGTGGGGATGATCAACGAGGAGATCCGGGATCCGGAGATGTCTTCGGTCTACAAGGGCGAATCGGAGCTGGACACGCTGCTCACCCTCTCCGAGCTCGTGGACACCGTGATCATGCGCCAGGGCGACCGGTCCGTCATCGAGCGCTTCGCGTTCGAGGTGATCACGCGCGGCCTGCCCACCCGGATTCTCAACGGCGGCAGCGGCAGCGACCAGCACCCGACGCAGGCGCTGCTCGAGCTCTACACGCTCGTGTCGCATTTCGACCTGAATCGGACCGATGCGACGTTCGAGGTGGCGATCGTGGGTGACTGCAAGCGATCCCGAACCGCGCGATCGCTGTCCTACCTGCTCGCGCTCTACCCGCGGATCAAGCAGACGTTCATCGCGCCCGAGGAACTGCAGATGGGCGAGGATCTGATCGAGTACCTGGACGAGAACGGCATCAGCTACGAGCTCTCCGACGACCTGGACGGCAAGCTGCCCGAGACCGACGCCGTGTACATGATGCGCATCCAGGACGAGTACGGCACCACGAGCGAAGAGACCCGCCAGCGGTACGAGGACTACCGGTTGACGACCGAGCGGGTGGCGAGGATGAAGGAGACGGCGTGCGTGCTGCACCCCCTGCCCCGCCGCGCCGAGCTGCCCATCGAGGTCGACGCCGACCCCCGCGCCATGTACTGGGAGGCGGTGAACCGGGGCAAGTTCATCCGCGTCGCCCTCCTGCTGCACATGTTCGGCAAGGATGACATCGAGAAGATCAAGGCCCGGGCGTACTGACCGGCATCGCCTTCCCCGGTCCGGCCCGATAATCCGGCGGCGTGAAGCGATCCGGTCTGGCGCGGATGGGCAGGGTCCGATGCGCCGATTCCCGCCAATCGCGGCGTTTTCACCGCCGCGCCCACACCGCGTAATCGATGCTCTGAACTGCGAACCCGCGGGCGGCGTCGCCCGCCGGACCGGCGAATGGGCGGAATGGGCGCGCCGCGCGCTCGCAGCTCCCGGAACCATGCGATGAGCAGGCAACAGGCAACGATGGACAAGGCGAGGCGGGCTTTCACCCTGATCGAGATCCTCATCGTCGTCGTGATTCTCGGCGTGCTCGCGGCGATCGTCCTCCCCCAGTTCGTGGGGGTGACCGGGGACGTCGAGCGCGGCACCTTCGTCGCCGACATCCGCATCTTCGTCAACGCGGCCGAGCGATACCGGCTCGACACCGGCGAATACCTGGAGGACTCCTCCTCCGGCGATTGCCCCGCGGGACTGGAGGCGTACATCGAGGAGGCGAAGTGGGAGTCCGTCACGCCGATCGGCGGCGTGTGGGACGCGGAGCTGGACTCCTTCGGCATCAGGTCCGCCCTCGGCGTGCACTTCAACGGCGAAGGCGAGACCCGCGACGACGCCTACATGCTCCTCATCGACGACGCCTTCGACGACGGCGATCTCGCCACCGGCGTCTTCCGCAAGCTCGCCGGCGATCGATACTACTTCGTCATCGAGGATGTCTGAGTAAGCACATCGGGTGATTACGCCCCGACGAGCGCCATCAGCGCCTTCTGCGCGTGCAGGCGATTCTCCGCCTGGTCGAAGATGACGCTGTGGGGCGTGCGCGAGACGTCGTACTCGATCTCCTCGCCGTAATGGGCGGGCAGGCAGTGCATGATGATGGCCTCGCCGTCGGCGACGTCCAGCAGCTTCCCGTTGACCTGGTAGGGCATGAAGAAGTTGCGGCGCTCCTCCGCCTCCGCCTCCTGCCCCATCGACGCCCAGACGTCGGTGTAGATCACGTCCGCGCCGCGGCAGGCCTCCATCAGATCAGTGCTCACCGCGATGGTGCAGGCGTTGGCTTCCGCGATGGCGCGTGATTCCCCGAGGATGTCGGCGTTCGGCTCGTAATCGGGTGGCGTGACGACGGTGAGGTTCATTCCCAGCAGGGCCGCGCCGTACATCAGCGAATGCGCGACGTTGTTGCCATCGCCGCTGTAGACGACGTTCAGCCCGGTCAGACCGCCCTTCTTTTCCCACATGGTCTGGAGATCGGCGAGGATCTGGCACGGATGCTCCAGATCCGACAGGCCGTTGATGACGGGAACCGTCGCGTGCTGCGCGAGATCGACGATGATGTCGTGGCCGAACACGCGGGCCATGAGCATGTCGCAGTACCGGCTGAGCACGAGGGCGATGTCCTCGGTGGTCTCGCGCTTCCCGAGGCTGATGTCGGCCGGCGCGAGATAGATGGCGTGCCCGCCGAGCTGGGTCATCCCGACCTCGAAGGACACGCGGGTGCGCAGCGACGGCTTCTGGAAGATCATCCCCAGCGTCTTGCCGGCGAGGAGCGGATGCGCCTGCCCGCGAAGCTGTTCGAGCTTCAGCGCTTCGGCGGTCTTGAGGATCTCCCACAGTTCCTCGGCGGTCAGGTCGCGGATGGAAACGAGGTTCCGCCTTCTGAGGTCTACGGCCATCGTGTCACGCCTTTACGAGATTCGTTTGTCCGGGAGGAGGAGGAGCACCGCCGAGGCGCAGGGGACGCAGAGAAGAACATACACGGAAAGGAGAGATCGCGTTGGTGGTGCGGTTCTCAGTTCTTGAGCAGAACGGGCGTCATCCTGTCAGGCGATTCGCCCGAAAGAGCGTCTACGACCACCGGCCTTCCTTCCACGACGCTCCTTGCCTCTCGTCACCGCTTCTTTTCTTCTCCTCTGTGTCCTCTGCGCCTCTGTGGTGAGACGCCTCCCACGCCGTGAGGACCTTCTCGATACGCTCGAAGGCCCAGTCGAGGTCTTTCTGTTCGATGATGAGCGGCGGGGCGATGCGGATGACGTTGTCGCTCGTTTCCTTGCAGAGCATGCCTTCGTCCTTGAGGGCCTTGCAGTACTTCTTGGCCCCGCCCGCTTCGGGGATGAGTTCGATGCCGATGAACAGGCCGCGTCCGCGGACCTCCCTGATGATCGGCGCGTCGATCTGCTTCAGTCGCTCAATGAACGGCCGTCCGATCGACTCGGCCCGCTCGGGAAGCCGGTCTCGGGTGAGGACGGTCATCGCGGCCATGGCCACGGCGCAGCCGAGGGGGTTGCCGCCGAAGGTCGAGCCGTGATCGCCGGGCCGGAAGACGCCCATCACTTCCCTCGAGGCGAGGACGGCGGAGACGGGCATCATCCCCCCGCCCAGCGCCTTGCCCAGAATGAGCATGTCCGGCTTGACGTCTTCGTGGTCGCAGGCGAAGAGCTTGCCGCTGCGCCCCAGCCCGCTCTGAATCTCGTCGGCGACGAAGAGGACGTTGTGCTTCGTGCAGATATCCCGACAGCGCTTCAGGTAGCCGTCCGGCGGGATGTTGATGCCGCCCTCGCCCTGGATGGGTTCGATGAGCAGAGCGACGGTGTTGGGGGTGATCGCCTTCTCGAAGGCCTCGGCGTCGCCGAACGGGACGAGCCTGAACCCGGGCGTGAAGGGACCGAAGCCGTGGCGGTACTGCGGGTCGTCGGAGAAACCGACGATGGTGACGGTGCGGCCGTGGAAGTTGCCTTCCAGGCAGATGATTTCGGCTTTGTCGGGCTCGACGCCCTTGACCTCGTAGCCCCACTTGCGGGCGGCCTTGAGGGCGGTCTCGACCGCCTCGGCCCCGGTGTTCATGGGCAACACCATGTCCTGGCCGCACATGTCCGTGATCATCTCGCAGAACGCGCCGAACCGGTCGTTGTGGAACGCCCGCGAGGTGAGGGTGAGTTTCCGGGCCTGATTGACGAACGCCTCGACGATCTCCGGGTGGCCGTGCCCGAAGTTCAGAGCCGAATAGGCGCTGAGCATATCGAGGTATCGATGGCCGTCCACGTCGGTGACCCAGCAGCCCTCGGCTTCGGCGATGACCACGCCGAGCGGGGCGTAATTGTGGGCGCTCTTCGCGTCGATGCGCGCGATGTGGCGGTCGGTGTGCGTACCGAGTTGCGTCATCGTGGGTCGTTCCTTTCCTGCCTTGGCGGGCCGGCGCCGGGGAGGCCGCCTCGAGGCAGCCGGGTCCAGTCTCGGCCGTCCCGCTCGGAGCGGTGCGGCCGGGCTGCGGCGCGGCGCGAATCGAGGCCGGACGCGGCCGATTCGGGCGACGGCCGGCGGGCGTCGAAGGATAGACCCCGCCCCGTGCGGGAGCAAGCGGAGGAGGTCCCGGCCGCGAAGGCGGCGTAGACTTCAACTTCACTTTCAGGCCGCGCGCCGAAGGCCGATAAGGAATCCATGAAGGACGGCTCCGCGCCCATCGTCGTCGCCCTGGGAGGCAACGCCATCTCGCCCGTCGGCGAGGTGGGCAACATCGCGCAGCAGTTCCGCCAGACGCGGCAGACCGTCGCCGGCCTCCGGCGGCTGCTCGTCGGCGGCGCGCCGATGATCATCACGCACGGCAACGGCCCGCAGGTGGGCAACGCGATTCGACGCGTCGAGCTTTCGGCGCACGAGGTCTATCCGCTCGACCTGGGCATCTGCGTCGCCGATGTCCAGGGCGGGATGGGCTACATGATCGCGCAGTGCCTGATGAACGACCTTCAGCGACAGGGGCGGAACCGCATCGTCACCACGATCGTCACGACGGTCGAGGTGGATCGCAACGACGAAGCCTTCTCGCATCCGAGCAAGCCGATCGGGTCGTTCTTCCCGCGCGAGCAGGCCGAGCGGTACATGCGGGAGTACGGCTGGGAGATGGTGGAGATCCCCCGGCAAGGGCACCGCCGCGTCGTGCCCTCGCCCCGGCCCATCGCGATCGTCGAGATCGATCTGATCCGCAAGCTGGTGGAGAGCGGCGAGCTGCTGGTGGCGGTGGGTGGCGGGGGCATCCCCGTCTACCGCGAGGCAAACGGGGACCTGGAGGGATGCGAGGCGGTGATCGACAAGGATCTCGCCTCCGGCCTCCTCGCCGGCGGGATCGGGGCCGCCACCCTCTTCATCGTCACCGCCGTGGACAAGGTCTGCCTCGACTACGGCACGCCGGCCCAACGCAAGCTCGATCGTCTCACCGCCGCCGAGGCGCGGCGTCATCTCGACGACGGCCAGTTCCCGCCCGGATCGATGGGGCCGAAGATCCAGGCCGCGATCAACTTCCTCGAAGCGTCGCAGCGTGAAGACGCCCGCGTCATCATCTGCGACATCGAACACATCTCCCCGGCCATGGACGGGGAGGCGGGGACGGTCATCACCCGAGGCTGATTCTCCCGGCCGGCGGGCAATGGGGCCGCCCCGCTTGCGTTGGGCTGCCTCAGAGACGACGATCATCCGCCTCGATCACCGCGGCCCCGGCGCGGGGCGGCGAACCGAAGGATTCACGCGAGAACTGACGATGGACCGCATGCAGCAACTGGAGCATCGACTGGACGTGCTGGAACGGGATGCCGCGCAGTGGCGGCGGAGGGCGGTGCGGTACCGCGCGCTGGCCGCGCTTGGCCTGACCTCGCTGGCCGGCGGGATGCTCCTGGCCGCCGCCAACGGCCCGGTCACCTCCGACGTGGTCAGGACGCAGCGGCTGGAGGTCGTGGATGCCCGGGGCCGGCTCGTCTTCGCCGCCGCGCCGGATGACCGCGGCGGTCGCATCGATCTCTGGACGCGGGACGGGCAGAACGTCTTCCGGGCCGCCGTCAACGACTCCGGCGGCGATCTGAATATCTGGAACGACGACGGCGGGACCGTCTTCGGCGCCTACGCCTCGACCGGGGGCGGCGAGGTCGGCCTCTGGAACACCGAGGGCAAACGCCTCGTTCGATGCGCGACCGACGAGCACGGCGGGCGACTGCACATCAACAACCCGCAGGGCACCTCGGTGGTGACCGCGGTCAGCGACGAGCGCGGCGCCGGGCGGCTGGGCACGGCGAATGCCGCGGGAACCGAGGTCTTCACGGTCGAGGCCGATGAACGCGTCGGGGCCGCGTTGACACTGGCCGACAGCGACGGCCATCGCCGGCTCGCGCTGGCGACCGATGCCAACGGCGGGGCGATGTCGCTGTTCAACAAGGATGCCCAGGCCGCGGTGACCGCGGGCGTGGGCGCTTCGGCCGGGGGGTTTGTAGACATCGCCAACGCGTCCGGCACGCGGGTCTTCGCCGCCGCCGCCGATGACGACGCCTGCGGCCGGCTGGACCTGGCCGACGCGGCCGGGCAGCGGGTCTTCACCGTGGACGCGATCGCGGATGTCGGGGCGGCCCTGGCCATGCTCAACGCCAACGGCGAGAAGGCGCTGCTCGTCGGCGCCCGACCGGATGGCGGCCTGATGAACCTGTTCAACGGGCACGAGGTGCCCGTCTTCGTCGCCGGCTACGCCCGGGGCGGGCTCGGCGGGGCGATGTCGATCCGCAACGGCCGGGGGATCGCCGTCATCCACGCCGCCGCCGATGACGAGGAGGCCGGCCGCGTGACGGCCTTCGACGCCGACGGCGAGAAGGGACGGGCGCTGACGCCCCTGCCCTGAGCGCTGCCGAAGGATGGGGTTGATTGAACACGCTTGCGGGTATGCACCCGCAGCTCTGAAGGCGACATTCCCGGCGGCGGGAGTCGATGCGCGGAACACGCAGATGTCACAGCCGTGCGATGTTCTGCGGCGCGCGGGGATGATTTGTCGATTGGCTTTCGCAGGGGCGATTCCGGAGTAGACTTCAATTGCCGGTCCTTCGGAATCCCTATCGGTTTTCGTGTGTTATCAGACGTGATGTCTTCCGCCGCTTCCCAACCCCGGCTCCGGCTCGTGGGCGCCGATGATGAACCCGCTCTCAACGAGTGGGCGCGGTCGCGGCGCGTGCGGCAGGCGGTGATCCGCGAGAACCGGCGGGCGGCGCAGAACCCGTCCCTGGAGCCGACGGACCCGCGCTGGGTGCTCGCGGTGCGGGCGTACTCCCAGCTTCAGGGCAGCACGATGACGCCGGAGCGGAGGCAGCGGGTCATGCGCACCGCCCGGCTGCTGGGCGTGCGGCCGTTCGATGCCAACCTGGTGATCGCGATGGTGCAGGATCGCGCGCGGCGGGGCGAGGGGCTGGCCGAGGTGGCGCCGACGCTGACGCTGGTTCAGAAGCCGCGGCGCCGGGGCCGGCTGTCGCGGCCGTGGATGCGGTGGATCGCCGCCGTCGCCGCCGCCGTCGCGGGCAATGCCCTGCTCATCTGGTGGCTGCTGGCGGGGTGAGGCGAGCGAGGCAACGCGGCGCGGACCGGGCACGGCAAAGCGCGAAGAAGTCCCCGCGACGGGGGTCCCGGGACTTTGAGCATCCTTCAGCTTCCCTGCTTTCCGCTTTCTCCTACGGGCAGTCGCCCCAGGCGCCGAGGAGTTCGAGGAGATCGGCCGTATCGGTCGTGCCGTCGTCGTTCACATCGCCGTCCGGCGTGCCCCAGGCGCCGAGGAGGAAGAGCAGATCGGCGGTGCCGACGACGCCGTCGCCATCGAAGTCGGCGGGGCATTCGTTCTCCGCTTCCGTCACCTCCAGGTCGGTGCCGAGGCCGACCAGTTCGTAAAACTCCTCCTCTCCCTCGAGGAGGAACGTGAAGTAGTCACCGGGCGAGAGCGTTTCGGAGCCGTCGGCATCGAAGAAGTCGACGCACTCCCAGTTGTTGCAATAGAACGGATAGACCTCGTGATACATCCCTTCCGGGAAGAAGGGATCCTCCAGTTCGCCGGTGTACTCGAGATAGGTCAGGTCCGGCTCACCGATGCTGGGCTTGACCCAGACGGTGAGGCCGATCCACTCGAGGTGCCAGCGGCCGGGCTCGCCGCCCCCGCTTTCGAGCATGAGGTAATCGCAGGGGCTGACGATGCCATCCTCGTTGTCATCGTCCCAGTCGGTGCAGGTCCAGAGCAAATCGAACTCGGGCGACAGCTCGAGCCACTCCCCCACCGGATCCTCCAGCGGCATCGGGTTACCAAACTCGTCGAAGGGCGGGAAGTCCTCGCCGTCGAGGAACATGCTTCCCTCCGCGCCCGCGACGGTGAGGGAGAGATTGTCCCAGTAGATGTCATCATCGGTCTGGTCGGGCGGGTCCCACGGCCAGGGGATGACGTTGGCTTCCAGGCGCTGCAGGAGCGTTCCCTGCTCGAAGTCGGGCCAGCTTCGTTCCGGCGTGTGCCCGCTCAGATCCTGGTATTCGCCGTCCACCTCGATGGAGACGTACTCGTCGTTTGCGTAGTCGATGATGAGCTCGACGTGGTGCCATTCGTCCCAGGCGAGCTGGTTGCCGATCTCGAGCGGGAGATAGAGGTTATTGGGGTCTTCGGGGTTGTTGTTGAACTCGTAGAGGGTGATCTTGACGCCGGTCTCGCTCTTGGGCGTCCCGTTGCCTCCCTCCAGCTTGATCTTGGCCATGAGGTATCCGGGGTGCGTGTCATCCCAGACGCTGAAGTTCGCCTCGTAGATGTTGACGGTGGAAAGATCGCTGCTGGCGCAATAGAAGTCGAAACTCAGGGTGAACGTTGAGAACGGCTGGACGGGCGGATCGATCAGCCGTCGATCGATGGTCTGGTTTCCCTGCCCGTTGCTGGCGGGCGCGAACTCGTGGAGGGCGCGCCCGTCGTTGGCGATGAGCTCCTGGATCTCGCCGTAGGCGTCACCCTCGGCGCGTTCCTTGTACCAGCCGTCGTGTCCGTCCAGGGGCGGGTATTCCGTATGCGCCACGGTGAGATCGTTGAAATCGGTTTCGTAGACGATACCGGCGGAAACCGGGGCGGTCGTGAGCGCGATCAGCGCGAGGAGTGAGGTGGCCTGCTTCATCGTTTCATCCTCCGTGGTCCGGGTGCGCCGCGGTCGGCGTCTTCTGATTATTCTGCCCGTTCGGCAGCGCCCACGCAAGCGCGCAATGCGGTAAACGGGCGCCAATCGGTCGGTGGCGGTTCCCGCGTCGTGCCGGCACCTCAGGGCGAACCGGGCGATGCGTCCAGCGTGGCGATCTGGCGGCGCAGCTCGCCCGCCTCGGCCCGGAGCGGGGCGGCCGCGTCGCCGCGCCCCCAGTCCTCGTACAGCGCGGCGAGCTGATCGACGGCCTCCAGCAGATCGAAGACATCGACATTCAACCTGTCGCGCGTGGTGGCGAGCACGGCCACGAGCAGCGACTCGGCCTCTTCGTACTTCTCCCGTCCGCGACAGGCGTCGGCGAGCCCGCTCATCGCGGCCAGGGTGGCGGAATGGGACTCGCCGAAGATGCGGCGACGACCCTCGAGCACGGTTCTGAACAGCGACTCGGCGTCCTCATAGTGTCGCTGGCCGAGGCGCACGCGGGCCAGGCTGTGCATCGTTCGCAGCGTGCCGGAATGATCGACGCCCATCACCCGGCGACGTGTGTCCAGTGCTTCCTCGAGCAGCGCTTCGGCCTCCTGGTAACGCCCGAGGTCCGCGTAGAGATCGGCGAGGTTGTTGATGGCGTCGAGCGTGTCGGCGTGCTCATCGCCGAGCTTGGCCTGACTGGCCTCGACGATCCGCGTCAGCAGCGCCTCCGCTTCCTCGTAGCGCCCCTGGCAGTGGTAGAGCACGCCGAGCTGGTCGGTTCGCACGAGCGTGTCCGGATGATCGTCCGCCAGCGCGCGGCGACTGGCATCGACGACCTGTTCCAGCAGCGCCTCCGCCTCTTCGTAGCGATGCTGTCTGCGGTAGACCTGCGCGAGGTTCGCCATGGTGGTGAGATTGGCCAGGTGATTCTCGCCGAACACGCGGCGTCGGGCTTCCAGGGTCTCGACGAGGAGTGCTTCAGCCTGCGCGAGACGATCCATCTTCAGATGCAGCGAGGCGAGGTTGGTGGCGGTGGTCAGCGTCCGCTTGTGATCGTCGCCGAGCACGCGGCGTTCGAGATCGAGCACGCGCCGGCAGACCGATTCGGCCTCCTGGAACCGGTCCAGCGCCTTGTACACCGCGGCGAGGTTGGTCATCGTGAGCATTGTCTGCTCGTGCTCCTCGCCGTGTATCCGCCGGCTGATCTCGACCGCCTCGCGAAACAACTGCTCGGAATCGCGGTACCGGCCCAGCGCCCAGTAGAGGGCGCCGAGGTCGATCATGATCGTGAGGGTCTCCTCGTGTTCCTCGGTCAGCTCGCGTCGACAGATGCGCAGGGCTCTCTCCAGGTGCGGCTCGGCCCGGCCGTATTCGCCGATGCGAAGGAACGCGATGGCGATGGTTCGGCGCAGGTGGGCCTCGATGAGGGGCTTGTCGGCCAGCCCCTCGCAGATCTCCTCGCCTTCCGCGAGGAGGTCCTTCACGAGTACTTCGCGTCCCAGCTCGGTGGGATTGATCGCGAAGAGCATGTCTTCGAGGGCGGTGGTGACGGCCTCCGAGTCGTCCCGCGCACGGGTCGCCTGGAGGGCGAACCACAGCGCGACGATCAGTCCGAGCACGAGCGCGGCGAACACCCCGGCCACGCCGTACATCAGCGGCCGGTTCCGCCGGGCGAACTTGCGAACCTGGTAGACCGCGCTGGGGCGATGCGCGACGATCGGCTCATCGTCGAGGTAGCGCTGGATGTCGCCGGCCAGCGCCGCGGCGGAGTCGTAGCGGCGGTCCGGATCCTTCTCCAGCGCCTTGGTGATGATCGTCTGCACGTCCCCGCGGAAGACCTTGTTCATCGTGCTCAGCGGGGTGGGCTCGTCCTCGCGGATCATCCGCGCCGCTTCATGGATCATCTTCCCCTGGAAGTCGTGCGGAAGCCGGCCGGCGAGCAGCTCGTAGGCGATGACCCCCAGCGCGTACACGTCGGAACGAAGGTCGATGAGGCTCGGATCGCCGGCGACCTGCTCCGGGCTCATGTACGGGACGGTTCCCACGAGCTGGCCCACGTCGGTGCGGATCGTGGTGGCCTGGATGTCCGAATCGGTGAGGCGGGCCACCCCGAAGTCGAGGATCTTGGGCTGGCCGTCGCCGGTGACGAGGATGTTGGCCGGCTTGAGATCGCGGTGAATGACGCCTCTCTGGTGGGCGTGCTGGACGGCGCGGCAGATCTCGGCCATCAGGCGCAGCCGATCGCGGGTGCCCAGCTCGTGGGCACCGGCGTACTCGGTGAGCGGCCGGCCTTCCACGTATTCCATGGTGAAGTAGTGCCGGCCGTCGGCGGTGACGCCACTGTCGTGTACGACGACGATCCCCGGATGGGTCAGGTTGGCGACGAGTTCGATCTCCCGCTCGAAGCGACGCCGCTGGCGGGAGGTGGCCAGCGCGCCCTCCAGCAGCACCTTCAGAGCCACCGTGCGGTTTGTCGCGCGGTGATAGGCCTTGTAGACGATGCCCTGCCCGCCCCGATGGATCTCCTCGTGAACCTCGTAGCCCTCGACGATCAGCGGCACGGCGCCCCGCGTCGGGCCGATGGATGAGATCGTGTCGGAGGAGGCGAGCTCCGAGAGCAGCTCGTTGTTGGCCAGGATCTCCTCGACGGCCGCGCGGCAGCGCGGGCACGCGCGCAGGTGTTCAGCCATCGCCTCGTCGACCTCCGCGCCGGCGGCGTATCGCTCCAGCTCATCCGCTGACGGGCACGCGATCGGATGATCAGAGGCCATGGCGCGTCAGTCCTCGTCGTACAACGCTTCCAGCCGGGCCGCGATCTCCCGCAGTCGGCCGGCCACCCGGTTCTTCGCCTGGTAGACGTCGTTGAGGGTCATGCCCAGCTCCTCGGCGACGGCCGCGGGCGTTCGCCGATGGAACGTCAGCATCTCGAAGGCCCGGATCGTCTTGCCGCTCATACGGGAGTCGTCGCGGAGTTCATCGACGGCCTGGCGCAGGATCGCCTGCCGGCGCTCCACGTCCCAGAGGCCGTCCAGTTCGGCCGGCTCGGGGACGCTGCCGATGAGGGAGTCGCCCCGCCAGCCCCGTCGCTCGGCGCGGGTCCGCAGGGCATCGGCGATCCGGTACCGGGCGATCCCGATGATCCAGGAGCGGAGCCGCCCGCGGGTGCGGTCGTACTCGCCGGCCCGGTAGGCCTTGACGAAGCGGGCAAGGGTCTCCTGAGCCACGTCGGCGGCGTCCTGGTCGGGCAGCCCCAGCTTGCGGGCCAGGCCCACGATGATGGGGCGATAGCGGCGATCGAACTCCTGCCACACGGCCTCGGCGGCGGGATCGAAGAGCCCCTCCAGGAGTCCAGTCGTCGTGCGTGTTGCCGCCCACATGTCACGTTTCCGTTGTTCTCGATTGTACCATGGCCCCAATGGGATCGAGCGGATGCGCCAAGAAGATCGGCCCGGCGGCGGGCGGCATCGAGGCAAAAAGAACGCCGGAAACGTGTCAGATTCTCTCGGTTCGGCCGGAAGCAGGGTGAAGCGAGAATCGGCCGGCCGGCGAGGTCGGCTTCCCGCGCCCGGATTGAACATTCGCCGCTTCCGCGGCATCGACCCGCAAAGGAGATCTTCGATGAACAGCTCAACGCTCAACCCGACCCGCGTCTTGAGCCTGGCTCTTGCCGCCGCCCTGGGCGCCGCGCTTGCCGCCCCGCCGGCCCCGGCCGTCGGGCCATGGCTCGAGAACTTCGACACCTACAACACCAACCAGAACCTGCCCTCGCAGAGCACGTGGGAGGCCTGGAACGGCGACCCCAACGCCGCCAACTTCTTCGCGAGCACCGCCCAGGCCATGAGCGGGCCCAACTCCTGCGAGATCAACGGCGCCGACGACGCCGTGCATCGGTATCGCGGCTACACCGTCGGCAAATGGATGTACACCGCGTGGGTCTTCGTGCCCAACGCGATGAACGACGTGCAGTACTTCGTCCTTCTCAACACGTATCCCGCGCTCTACAACCAGCATTGGTCGCTCCAGATCAAGTTCGACGGCGCCGCCAACACGGTCAGCGACAACATCACCGGCGTCGCGCTTCCCCTGATGAAGGGGCAGTGGGTGGATCTTCGCGTGGTGATCGACTTCGATCGCGACCAGCAGAGTGTGTACTACGCCATGAACCACCTGCTGACGACGAGCTGGACGGGCGGGGTGACGCCGGGCGGAGCGCTGAACCTCGCGGCCGTCGACCTCTTCGCCAACAACAGCAACCACAGCGTGTACTACGACGATCTGTCCATCGGCCCGGCATGGCTGGGCGCGCCGTCCTTCTCGCTGGACTTCCAGAGCCCGTCCATGGGGATGCCTGACGGCTGCTTCGGCATCCCGCTCACCGAGGGCGACGTGCTGCTGCCCGGCCCGCCGTTCTTCCCGATTCCCGGCGGCGGGCCGCCGCCCTGCGTCGCCGCCTGGGCGGGGCCCGGCGGCAATCCCGGACCCGATCTCGGATCACCGCTGTGGGCCGGCGCGGTCGGTCATCCGCACGGCGTGCCCGGCATGATCGAGCTGGATGCGCTCTCCTACGGCACCGACTGGGATCTCAACCTGAACGTGCCCTGGGCGCCGCTCTGGAGCTTCTCCGTCGACGAGTTCGCCTGGGGCCAGCCGGGGATGCCGGCCCCCAGCGTGACCTCGGAGGGGATGGCCGGGTCCAACGAGGCCTCGGCGGATGTCTTCCTGGACCTGATGATCGGCCCCGGCCCCTTCCCCGCACCCGGTCCCCCGATGCCCGATCGGGCGATCTTCGACGGCAATGGCGTCGGGCCGTGGGGCGGCCCGGGCTACGGGCTGGTGGAGCCCAACCCGCCCAACGTGGGGCCCTTCGATGTCGGCGACACCATGGATGCCCTGGACGTCGACGAAGCGGTCGGCCCCCAGTACGCGCCGTTCCCCGTCTACTACTCCCTGGATTCCATCCTGCCTGATCCGCTGGAGGGACCGCCCGTGAACAGCGGATCGGCGGCGGCCCACGGGTTCGTGGGCGGCGACGTGCTCGTCACCACCGCGCCCGGCGCGCCCCCGACCCTCTACGCCGCGGCCGGCCAGCTCGGACTGGACCTTGCCGGCGGTCCGGACACCGATGACCTGGATGCGGTGAGCATATGGGAGAACGGCGATGGCATTTTCCAGCCTTCCCAGCAGCCCTTCGACTGGCACACCGGCGCCACCGACATGCTGCTCTTCTCCGTCCGCCGTGGATCGGCGGTGATCGGCGCGCCTGACAGCCTCTGGAACGTGCCGATCGAGGAAGGCGACATCCTCTGCCCGCCCGTGGCAGGCGGCCCCAGCCCCTTCCCCGGCATCTTCATCCCCGCGGAGATGATCGGCCTGGGCACCCTCCGCACGGGCACCCAGAACCCCTGGACGGGTTTCGCCGACGATCTGGACGCCCTCGATGTGGCCGCGGACTGCAACATGAACGGCCAGCCGGACCCGGATGACATCTTCAACGGCCTGGAGATGGACTGCAACGGCAACTTCAAGCCCGACAGTTGCGACATCACCAGCGGCACGAGCGTGGACTGCAACAACAACGGGATTCCCGACGAGTGCGAGTCGCCCCCGGTCTGCCCGGCCGATCTGAACGGCGACTGCTTCGTCAACACCGCCGATCTCCTGGCCCTGCTCGGGGACTGGGGAACCGTGGGCAGCACCTGCATCGGCGATGTCGATGGCGATTACGACGTGGACACCGCCGACCTGCTCGCCCTGCTCGCCGCCTGGGGTTCCTGCTGAGCCGGCCGCTGCTTCCCGGACCTTGATCCATCGATAGACCCCGGTCCATGGGACCGGGGTTTCTTCATGCGCCTCATGCGCCGCCCATGAGGCACGGGCCGCGGCAGATCCTGCAGAACACCGGGATTGCCCAGTGTGACGGGTCGGCGGGCGTCATGCGGCGTTTTGCACACAAGTCGCTGCCAATGAGTCGGTTGCGGTCAGAAGAGCTTTTTGTGCACTTTTTGATTCCACCTGTATTGACATACTCAAGGATGTCTGTCAGGCTGATCTGTGTCGACCGCCCGAGCCGGGGCGGTCCAAAAGAGAGAGAGCGCCTCTCGCCGGCTGAAGGCGAGAAAATGGGGCTGGAGCGGTGCGCGTTCTCTCTCCCTCCCACCTGCCATCGAACATTCGCGATGTCAACGCGGCGCGCCTGTTCTGCGCTGCCCGCGTTCTCTTTCTGTTGTGTGCAAGGGGCCCGTGGCCTCAGCATGTGCTGTGGTCGGCCTGATTCTTGGAAAGAAACGCCTTTTTTAAGTGGAGGAAAGCAGCAATGAAACTTGCACTTGCGTTTGTGGCGGCGCTTGGCCTGGCTTCCGTGGCCCCGGCCGACGTCATCTTTGACAATGGCGGCCCGGACGGCAGCAACGGCCTCAGCGCCGGCGACTTCACCTTCGGCTACCGTGAGGGCGCCGATGACTTCGTCCTCGGCGACGAGTACCCGATGTGGAACGTCGAGGATCTGCACTTCGAGTACATCTGGTACAACGGCGGCGGCATGGGCTATGTGACCCAGGCCGACGTGCTCTTCTACGCCGACACCGGCAACGGCCCCGAAGTCGATCCGCTGCCCATCTCCCCCGGCATCTCCCCCATCGTCAACGAGGAGATGACCGGCAACTTCTACTTCAGCCGTGAGTCGATCGCGTATGACATCGAGTTCGACTGCGTCGAGCTCGAGGCCGGCGTGACCTACTGGGTCTCCGTGACCCTGCAGGACTGCCCCGAGAACGGCTTCTGGCTGACGTCCGCTGCCGGGCAGGGGAACATCTTCGGGCAGCAGGCCTATGTCTCGATGCCTGACTACGGCTATCCGAAGTGGACTCCCGGCTACAATGCGTTCGGCGAGTACTACGACCTGACCTTCCAGCTCACCGGGTACGGGATTCCCGCGCCGGGCGCGCTGGCGCTGCTCGGTCTGGCCGGTCTCGTGAGCCGTCGCCGCCGCTAACCGAAAACTCCATGGTGGTTTCGGTTAGCGG
>JAXHTH010000201.1:0-19685 GCA_034211115.1 Planctomycetota bacterium
GCCGGATCCTCATCGACCGCGAACGGCGAGGCGACCGTGCTCACCGGGCAGTCGGCGTTCGTCTCCAGCGCCTGCACCGCGAGGTCGATCAGGCGCGGGTCGATCTCGGGCTCGTCGCCCTGCACGTTGACCACGAGCGCAACATCGAGATCGGCCACCGCCTCGGCGATCCGGCTCGTGCCGTTGGGATGATCGGCGCGGGTCATCACCGCGTCGCCGCCGGCGCGTTCGACGGCCGCGCGGATGCGCTCGTCGTCGGTGGCGACGATGACCCGCTCCACCGTCGCCGCCTGCCGGACGCGCTGAAGCACATGCACGATCAGCGGCCTCCCCGTGCGGTCGGCCAGCGCCTTGCCGGGGAAACGGCTCGATTCGTACCGGGCGGGGATGACGGCGATGACACGACTCACGCAATACTCCTGCCGCGCCGTCGCGCGCCGCGCCGACGGCAATCCGCGTCCAGCACGATGAAACAGGATATCAGATCGGCGCCACCGCGCCGCCTTACCCGATCACGACCCGCCCGTCATTTCGCGGATCAGCCCGTCGACTTCCTTGCGCTTGGCCCGGATGTCGCGGTAGGTGACGTCCTTGCGGGCGATCTCCGAGCAGATGGACTTCGCCTGCTTGGCCATGTCCACCGATTCCTCCTCGCGGGCCGCCTCGATGAGCGCGAGCATGAGATCGTACTTGATGGGCAGCTCGCGCTCCGACTGCGTCGCGTCGATCGATGACAACGCCTCCTGGAACTCCGCGATCGCCTCCGCGTACCAGTCCTCGTGCAGGAAGGAGCGGCCGAGCATGTGCCCGGACCGGACGCGGAGCTTGGGCTCGTCCTTGCACGTCTGGAAGTGCGGCATCGCGTCGTCGTAGTTCCCCAACTCGTACTGCACCATCCCCAGGTCGAAGCGACGGAAGCGATCGGTCGGATAGCGCTTGACGCGCTCGTTGTACTCGGCGACCTTCAGCTCCAGCAGCTCTTTCGCGATCTCCTCCCGCTTCGTCTTCGCCGCCTCGTCGTCGGGGGACGCCTCCAGCTTCTCGTCAAGCTGCCGCAACTGCCGTTCGAGCCGGGCGATCTCGATGTCGCCGGCCTGCATGCGGAAGCGGTACTCGCCCGTCTCCTCGAAGCCCTTCATGTAGACGTCGTGCGCCTTCTGCTCATCCTCCGGCGTCATGCGCTTCTTGAGAAGCTGCCCGTAGCGGTTGATGACGTCCGGCGCCTTGGGATTGGCCTCGTAATCCAGGCGGGCGCGTTCGAGGTTGCGCTCCTCGACGGTGGAGCCGCCGGAGAGGGACTCCTCTTCGACGAGCTCCTTTTGCGTCTCGATGTCGCGGACGGACCTGCGGTAGCCGCCCTCCTCGCCGACCGCCTCGTCGTATCGCCCCTGGTCCATGGCCCGCTGGGCGGTGAGGTTCTTGAGCTGGGCGTCCAGCTCGTTGTCGCTCGGATCGAGGTCGCGGGCCATCTCGCCGGCGCTGAGGGCCTCGTCCCACGCCCCGGCCTGGCCGAACACCTCCATGGCCTGCATGAGGAACCCCTTGCTCTGCCGCTTCTGGTTGCGGATCAGGCTGAGCACGCGGGGGGCGATCCAGCGGCCGAACTCGAACTGCTCGGCCTTGACCGCGGCGGCCAGGGCCTTCAGGGCCGCCTTGTGATTCTTCAGATCCTTCATCCACTCGAACTCGGCGGCGGCGAACTTGCCCACCGGCGTGCCGTCGTCGAGGCTGCGGATCTCCCGGCTCGTGGCCGGCTTGTTCCCCCGGTTCACGTACTGCACCGCCGCCTCGAGCATCGCCGCGTGGGCCGACATCACGTCCGGGTCGAGCTTGATCCCGTTGGCGTAGCACTCCAGGGCGTAGGCGAAGTTGAACGAGTCGGCGCTGGTGCGGGCGTGCTCGAACCACTTCCTCGCCTTCTCCGGCTGGGGCTCGAAGGCGGGCTCCTCGGGGCCCCCGCCGCCCTCCTCGTCGTTTGGTGGTTTCTTCCTGAACAGTGCCACGATCCGTCCTCTGGCTTGAGCCGGCCCCCGCTCTCCATCCGCACCGCGGGCCGCTCCTGATGCGAATCGGCCTCACGGGCCGAAGAAACAAAGGTATGAGCAATCCGCACGCCGGTCAACGATCCGCCGTCCCTGGCTGGAATCGTCCAATCCGCCTAGCATACCAGCGATGAGCGTCGATCCCGACCAACTGAGCATTCTCATCTACCCCCATCCAGCTCTCCGCCAGAAGGGCGAGCCCGTCGACCCGGCCGATGAGCACGTCCACGCCGTCGCCCGGAGGATGATCCAGCTCATGCACGAGGCGGACGGCGTGGGCCTCGCCGCCCCGCAGGTCGGACTCGCCTGGCGCCTCTTCGTCACCCACGGACGCGACTACGACCCCGAGGACCGCGTCTTCATCAACCCCCGACTGGATATCGGACGCGGGGAGATGATCACCGAGGAGGAGGGATGCCTCAGCCTGCCCGGCATTCACGTGCAGGTCCGACGCGCCGATCACGTGGACATCACCGCCCACGGCCTGGACGGCGAGCCCTTCTCGATGTCTGCCGACGCCTTCCTCACACGCATCTGGCAGCACGAGAACGACCATCTCGACGGCGTGCTCATCATCGACAAGATGACCCCCATGGACCGCCTCGCCACGCGGAAGGCGCTGAAGGAACTGAAGACCGCCTCGGTCGCCACCGGCGGGGATGCGCTGTAGGGAGACGCCGTCGATGCGACTGGTCTACTTCGGGTCCGGCGTCTTCGGCCTGCCGACCCTCCACCGCCTCGCCGACGCCCACGAGGTGCTGCTGGTCGTGACCCAGCCGGACCGGCCGGCCGGGCGCAAGCGGCGTCTGACGCCCACCCCGATCGCCGAGCTCGCCGCCGATCGGGGGATCCCCACCATCAAGCCCGAGTCGCCCAACGAGCCGGCGGCGATCGCCGACATCCACGGCCGGGGCGCCGAGGCGTTCGTCGTCATCGCCTACGCCCACAAGCTGGGGCCGGACCTGATCGGCGACACCTTCGCCCTCAACCTCCACGCCTCGCTTCTGCCGAAATATCGCGGTGCCGCTCCGATTAACTGGGCGATGATCAACGGCGAACGCCAGACCGGCCTGAGCATCATCACCCTCGCTCAGACGATGGACGCGGGGTCCATCCTCGCTCAGCGGGCGACGAACATCGACCCGATGGAGACGGCCGGGGAGTTGCACGACCGCCTCGCCGAGCTGGGGCCCGACCTCGTCCTCGAGACGCTCGACCGGTACCGGGCGGGGACGCTCCGGCCGCAGCGGCAGGACGATGCGGCCGCGACGCGCGCCCCGCGCCTAAGCAAGGCCGATGGCACGGTGAGCTTCGACCGGCCCGCGGAGGCGGTGCGATGCCGCGTGCACGGGCTGACGCCCTGGCCCGGCTGTACGGTCATGCTCGATGATGCGCCGCTGAGGTTGCTGCGCGTCGAACAAGTGGACACAGTTGCGGGGGCGTCGGAATCGCCGGGAGTTGTTCGGGACGATCTCACCATCGCCTGCAATCCGGGCGCGGTCAGGCTGTTGTCCGTTCAGCCGCCGGGCGGGAAGTCCATGACGTTCCAGGCCTACTGCAACGGCCACGATGTGTCACCCGGCACGAAGATGCGCCCCATGCCGGCCGAGCAATGAGCTGGTTCCCGAAGACATTGTGGGATCTCCTGAAGGGCCCGCCGCTGCCCCCGGAAAAGGGACCGCGGCGCGAGCGGGAGCCATCGGCGAAACCGATCGCGCCGCGCCGCGAGAAGGATGATCACAGCGAGCGCACGCCGCGGCGCAAGCCGACCATGCAGGAGAAGTACGCCGCGCTCATCGTCGAGATGAAGACCACGTACGGCGTGCGCGTGCGCAAGTGGCGCAGCAGCACGAGCGGCTGCGCGTGGGAGGTGCACTATCACGACGGCTCGACGGCGCGGCTCATCGAATCGCCCCGCCCCCGCGGGCCGATGAGCTGCGCGATCTTCCTGCACGAGATCGGCCACCACGCGATCGGTTTCGGCCGCTACCGCCCGCGCTGCCTGGAGGAGTACCACGCGTGGCGCTGGGCGCTGGAGACGATGCGTCAGCGCGGCTTCAACGTCACGCCCGCCGTCGAGAAGCGCATGGCCGAATCCCTGCGCTGGGCCGTGTCGAAAGGCGCCCGCCGCGGCCTCCGCCGCATCCCGCGCGAACTGCTGCCGTACGTTACGGACGGCGAGTGAGAATCACCGACGGGCTGCCAATACTCCGAGTGCGTGTGTGTTTGGATATCGTTTCAAGCGCGGACAGGCGTCCCCCTCCCCCTCCGAGGGGGAGGGCGAGGGAGGGGGTGGTGCACAGAAGATCAACTGGCCTGATTCGACGCTCCGACCCACCCCCTCGCCCCCTCCCTCCAAGGGAGGGGGGAACGCCATCCTCCTGATCTCGCGCGTGAGCTTCAATCGCGAGCCACGCTCAATTCGCCGGGACGCATCTTCCCTGCGCCCATTGGCGCAGGGCGCGGATCTTCTCGGCCATCGTGCGCGAGAGGGGCGGGGATTCGGCGAGGACCGATGTGATCTGCTCCGTGTCCAGCTTGCCGTGTTTGGCGAACGCTTCGTGCAGGGCGGCGACGATCGCCTGCTCGATCTCCGCCCCGCTGTAGCCCCCGGAAGATTCCGCCAATACGTCCAGATCAAACTTCCGGGGGTCGCGGTCGCGCTTCTCGAGATGAATGCGGAAGATCTCACGCCGCGTCTTCCCATCGGGCAGGTCAACGAAGAAGATCTCATCGAACCGGCCTTTGCGCAGCAGCTCGGGCGGCAGGGCCTCGATGTCGTTGGCCGTGGCGACGATGAACACCGGCGACCGGTGATCCTGCATCCACGTCAGCAGCGTGCCGAACATGCGCTGCGACAATCCTCCGTCCGTGCTCCGGCTGGCCGCGGAGGCGAAGCCTTTCTCGATCTCATCGACCCAAAGGACGACGGGGGCCATCCGCTCGGCCTGGCGGAGGGTATCGCGCAGCCGGCGCTCGGACTCGCCGATGTAGCGGTCGTAGAGCGCGCCGGGGTCCATGCGGAGCAGCAGACGCTGCCAGGCGGCGGCGATGGCCTTGGCGCAGAGGCTCTTGCCCGCCCCCTGCACGCCGAGCAGGAGCACGCCGCGCGGCGTGGCGAGGCCGAACTTCTGCGCCTTGTCGCTCAGCGCGTTCTGACGCTGTTTCAGCCAGCGCTTGAGGCGCTTGAGGCCGCCGATCTCGCTCAGGTCGGCCGGCGTCTCGATGTATTCCAGCAGGCCCCCGGAATGGAGGGCCTGACGCTTGCTCGCCAGTACGTGGTTGATGTCCTCATCATCGAAGCGGCGATCGTCGGCGACGACATCCGTGATGATCCGCTTCACCTGGCCGCGCGTCAGGCCGCGCAGGTTTTTCAGGATTGTCCGGTAGGCGGTCTTGCTGATCTCGACCTCGATCGGGTCGCGCTGATTCAACTCGCGCAGCTCGCAGCGCACGAGCTGCTCGATCTCCCTGGTATCGGGCATCGCGGGCTCGAACCGCGTCGCGGCGGCGTCGACCACCGCGGGCATCGAGTCGGCCCGGTCAATGAGGATCAGCGCGCTGCCCGCGTTGCGGAACTCATCGAGGCACTCGCGCAGGACGCGCATGGTCCGCTCATCCTCCAGATGCCCGGCGAGATCCAGCATCACGCACCACAACGGATGAAAGAGCTGATGGGTGACGTGATACAGCGCCGCGGCGGGGTGTTCCGTGTTCGGCTCGGCCGTGCGGGACTCGACGATCCCGTCGCGCACGCCGTGCGTGATCGACCACACGCGGAGGGTCATGCCGGCGTTGAGGGCGGCATCCTTGACGAGTTGGAGGGCGTAGGGCTCCTCCATCGTCGGGATCCAGATGCACTCGTGACGCGCGCGAAGCAGCCGTTCCAGTCGGTGCAGGTCGGTCATGGCGTGTCCCGGGAGGCGAGGGGTGAACAGCCAAGCCTAGCGGGCGGGAGCCGGGGACTGCAAGGGGGAGGCGGTGATGCTGCGGGCGCGTGCTGCGCGGGCAAGCCCGCTGGGGGCGCTGGCGGGGGTCGGCGGCGGGACCCGATGCGGGGGATGACGCGGGGGCCACTTCCCCCGGCCGGCCGTTCGTGGTACATTCGGTCATGCACCACCCGTTTTTCCAGCACGGGGCCGACGAGGAGACTTCCGGCGGGTTCCTCCAGCAGTTCGGCCGATCCGCCAAGTCCACCGAGTTCTACTCCCCCGTCCCCGACGGCTACCGGCAGGGGCGGCACTGCTACGTGGCCGTCTTCGGCACCGTCATGAGCGGCCTGGGGAAGGGCATCTTCAGCTCATCACTCGCCAAACTCATGAAAGACAAGGGGTTATCGGTCGCGCCCATCAAGCTCGAAGGGTACCTCAACATCGATTCGGGCACCCTCAACCCCTACCGCCACGGCGAGGTCTTCGTCCTCGATGACGGCACCGAATGCGACATGGACCTGGGCACCTACGAGCGAATGCTCGACCAGGACCTCGCCCGGCAGAACTTCACCACCAGCGGGCAGATCTACACCACCATCCTCGAGCGCGAGCGGCGCGGCGGGTATCTCGGCCGCGATGTGCAGATGATCCCCCACGTCACCGGCGAGGTGAAGCATCGCCTCCGCAAGCTGGCCATGACCGGCGGGCCGGACGGCGGGGAGGCGGACATCGTCTTCGTCGAGGTCGGCGGGACGGTCGGCGACTTCGAGAACGGCTTCTTCATCGAGGCCCTGCGCGAACTCGCCTTCGAGGAAGGGCCCGAATCCACCTGCTTCGTCGCCCTCACCTACATCCTCGAGCCGGCCACGCTGGGCGAGCAGAAGTCCAAGGCCGCCCAGCTCGGCGTCAAGCGCCTCATGGGCGCGGGCGTCCAGCCCCACATCGTCGCCTGCCGCGCACACCGGCCGGTGAGCGAGACCGTCAAGCAGAAGATCTCGATGTTCTCGAACGTCCCCATGCGGCGCGTGTTCTCGATGCACGATCGCGAGTCGATCTACACCATCCCCGAGGCGATGCACGGCGAGGGGCTCGACCGCGAGGTGCTGTCCATCCTCAACCTGCATCATCGCGTGGACCCCCGCAAGGAGGACCGGGCGCGCGAGCGGTGGAGGGATTTTGCGACGAAGATCCTCGCGCCGCGTGAGCATCGAATCGAGTTGGGGATCATGGGCAAGTATGCCGCCTTGCGCGATGCGTACGCCTCGATCGACAAAGCGATCGAGCATGCGGCGACGCACCTGTCGGCCGAGGTCGATGTCCACTGGATCGACACGTCGGATGTCACGCGCGAGAACGTCGCCCAGCGGTTGGCCGAGTACGGCATCGACGCGATGATCGTGCCCGGCGGATTCGGCGATCGCGGCGTCGAGGGCAAGATCGCCTCCGTCGAGTACGCCCGCATGAAGGGGATCCCCTTCCTCGGCATCTGCCTCGGGTTCCAAGTCGCGGTGATCGAGTACGCCCGGCACGTGCTCGGGCTGGAGCAGGCCGGGTCGACGGAGTTCGATGGCGACTGCCCCGAGCCGGTGATCTCCGAGCTGCCCGAGCAGAAGAAGATCGAGGGCCTGGGCGGGACCATGCGGCTGGGGGCCCAGGACGTGGCCATCGAGCCCGGCTCGCTCGCCGCGTGGCTGTTCGATGAGAAGACGATGATCCGCGAGCGGTTCCGCCATCGCTTCGAGGTCGATCCGGACTACATCGAGCGGCTGACCGCGGCCGGCCTGCGGTTCTCCGGCCGTCACCCGCAGCACCCGATCATGCAGGTGGTCGAGCTGCCCCCGGAGGTGCATCCGTACTTCATCGGCAGCCAGTTCCATCCGGAGCTGACGAGCCGTCCGCTGCGTCCGCAGCCGATGTTCATGGGCCTGATCGCGGCGGGCATCGCCCACGCGAAGCCGGAGGCGCCGCGGGAGCGGATCTCCGAGCGCTGGCTGCGGGCCGGATCGGGGGAGGGGGACGCGGAGGGAAACCCTACTGAGCCGCCGGTTCCGGGGGCGGAGGCGGCGTTGAGCCGATGAGGGGCCCGGGCCCCGGCCCGGCGCGGGCTTGACGAGGGCGAGGGCGGGTCTACACTCAGCGCTGCCGGCGATATAGCTCAGCTGGTTAGAGCGAGGGATTCATAAACCCTAGGTCGGTGGTTCGAGTCCACCTATCGCCACTTTCTAAGCCCTGCATTGGCAGGGCTTTGTGTTTTCCATCGCCGGGCGATCGGCGCGGCGGAGGGCAGATTGGAACCCATTTTGGAACCCCCACTCGGCCCGAGCGCCTTCCGGAGCCGTCATGGGGCCTCGGCGCCGACGGCTTCGTCGATACACTCCGGGCCGTGTTCATCTCCTCTCCCTGCCTGTACACCTATGCCGTGAATGCCTTTCGACTCACCGAGGGCAGCGTCCGCGATCTGCCTCCCGATGAAAACTGGGCCATCCCCGCCATCGTGTTCGCAGCCGCGTCGCTGGAAGCGTTCGCGAATGAGCTCGGTGAGGAGGCCGTCGATATCGTCGGTCGGAGCGGCGCACCCACAGATGGGCGCCTCTCCCGATGGGCTGAGCTGTTCCAAGCGCTCGAGGAGAATCACGCCCCGACGCTGAACAAGATCCGAGCGGCCAAGCGGTTCCTCACGGGAGTGCCGTTTGATGAGAGCCGCGCCCCTTTCCAGGAAGTCCGCCACCTGTTCGATCTGCGCAACGGACTCATGCATCTACGTCCGGTCGAGCAGATTGAGCTCCGGGACGGCCAGTTCATCGTTGTAAATGAGTCCAAGCTGCTCGCGGCCAGCCGCGAGCGTCACCTCACCATCGATCCACCACCCAAACGCGAGCCGTGGTTCTGGCATCTGCGAACCGACAGAGCCGCGCGATGGGCGTGCAACACCGCCTCCAGTATCGTACACGAGATCCGAACCGGCGCGATGGACACAGAGCTGCGCCTACATCTTGAGACGTTCATCGAGCAGCAGTTTCAACCGCTACCCGAAAGATGAGTCAGGCGCCGGCCGCGAACGCCGCCCGCACCCGCGCCGCGAGATCCGCTCCCGGCTCGGTGTAGAACCGCTCGGTGACCGTGATCGAAGAGTGCCCCATCAGCGTCTTGAGCTCATGCATCGGGATGCTCTTCGCCATGTGCGTGCCGTAGCTCTTCCGTAGATCGTAGATTGAGCCGGGCCGTCCTCCGCCCCGGATGCCTGCGAGCGACCCCACGCTCGCGCCTGCGCGATCGGGAGCGAGCGGAGAATCCCACGCACCCGGGCTCGAGGACGAGCCGGCTCGCTCATCGCTCATCGCTCATCGCTCATCGCTTTTCACGCATCACGCTTCCTCCACGACCTTCAGCCCCGCGCGCTCCGCGAAGGCGAGGAGCGGGTCGCGGAGATCGCCGTAGAACGTCACGCGGTGCCAGCCCATCGACCAGTTGGACACGAGCTTGTCGATGTCGCCCTTGAGTTCCACGGCGAGCTTGGTCCGGCAGGCCATGTCGTTGTCGATGTTTTCCGCGCTGCGGCCCTGGTGCATGAGCATCGTCTTTGACGGCGGGTCGATCTCCACCGTCGTGGTCATGTAGCCGATCGGCATGAGCGATTGCAGCGCCGCCCCCTTGCGATCTTCGCTGTGATCGCGAATGCGATAGGGATTGGACGACCCGTCGGGGCCGAAGACACGGGTCATCGCCACGCAGTGAGCGTAGATGACCTGGTACTTCGCCGTATCGATAACGGGATCGGAGATATACCCGGGCCGGCCGAAGAGGGCGGTGCCGGCCATCATCGTCAGGGCCGATCGCTGATCGGCCTCGCATCCGCCGATGAGACCATCGCTGTTGAGCTGGCTGAACCCGAGGCAGGGGTAGGCGCCGATGTGCCCGCCGTAGAAACCGCCGAGGCAGTTGATGCTGATGCCGTGCGCATCGTGCCTGCGCATCAGGTCCTTCATGGCGATGTACATGCGGCCTGACTTCTCGATCTCGGCGCGGTCGGGCTCGACGACCTCCTTCGCGTTTCGAATCCACTGATCTGCGATCTCCTTACCCTTTTCGACATCCGCCCTCTCGTAGGCTTCGCTCATCTCGGGGAAGCCGATGGGCACGAGCGTCAGGCCCAGCAGGTCCGCGGTTGACTTGCGGAAGGCGTCGCCGCCCCATCCCCCGCCGACGACGAGGATGCGGGTTTCGCGCAGGCGCCTCAGCGCCTCGTCGATGTCGGTGACGTGAACAGGATCCTGCTTGCAGATCAGGTCATCGGGTTTACGTGTGTTTCCGTGACGCACCGCGCGGCAGGCGGCGATGAAGTCCTCGGCCGTCTTTCCTTCGCGGCCCAGCAGCGCGAAGCAGCGGGCGCTTTCGATGACATCCTCCAGCCGCGAGGAGCTGACCCAGTCCACGGGTTTGCCCGCGCCGTGCACGGCCGGATACTGCGTGATGAACTCGCCGGACCCGCCGTAGAGATTGTCGACGAGGAGGGCGGGCTTGCCGGAGGAGCAGATGGTGCGGGGGTTTCCCTGCCAGGAGAGGCCGAGGACGTAGACGAGATAGCCGTCAACTTCATCGTCGCGCGCGAGGAGCGCCTGTGTCTGTTCCTTCGTCTGCACGATCTCGGGGAGGAACTGCACACCGGGGCAGCCTTGGTTAAGCGCGCGCGTCAGCTCGGCCCGCCGGCCTTCGAAGTCGTAGCCGATGTTGGGCCAGATGGGCTGGTCGTTGCGCACCTCGCAGAAGACGAGGCGGACCTTGGGTTTGCGGCTCGGCGCGGGCGGGCCCGCCGCGGCGCCGCGGGCGAGGAGGCTGCCGCCGGTCATCGCCGCGGCCGCGCAGCCCACGCAGCCGGAGAGGAAATCGCGTCGGTCAATCCGCGGAAACGAACGGCACCCGCAGCACTGGCAGTTCATGGACCCACTCCTTCAAGACAAAGAGGATCTGGGTGTCCGACAGCGGCAAGGTATCGCGGGCCGGAGGAGGCGTCAACGGGGATTCTCGGAGAACGCGACGCGGAAGACGATGGTGGCGCTGCACAAAACGAAAAACCCCCGGGACGGGAGTCCCGGGGCTTTGCCGGTGTGCCAATCGGCGCTCGCGCCGTTTCGACGTTTCGACGTTTTCACGTTTCCTACGGGCATTCACCCCACGCGGCGAGGAGGAGGAGCAGGTCGGCGGTGTCGGTGTCGCCGTCGCCGTCCAGATCGCCGGCGGGATTGTCGCCCCAGGCGCCGAGGAGGAAGAGCAGATCGGCCGTGTCCACGTCGCCGTCACCGTCGAAATCGCCCGTGCATTCGCACTCGTCGGGAATGCCGTTGTTGTTGTTGTCCTCGCTCGTGCCGTCGGCGATGTCGCACTCGTCCGGCACGCCGTTGGGCTGGCAATCGTTCTCGCTCTGAACGTAACTCAGGCCGCGGATCTCGATGTCATCGATGTTCCAGCCGCAGTAGCGCCAGCCGCCGTCGGTGGAACCCATCGTCCAGCGGATATACACGGTTTCCTCGCCATCGGCGACGGAGGAGATGTCATACTCCTCCTCGATCCATGACGTGTCGGTGATCTCCTGGCCGTTTTCCCAGACGGTGACCCAGTTGTCGCCGTCGTTGCTGACGCGCACGTAGGCGTGGTCGTAGGCGGGCTGCTCGACGCCGAGCCAGCGTCGGAACGAAAGATGCACTTCCTGGGCGTTGGAGCAGTCGATGGCGTCGGTGGTGAGATCGCGCTCGGGCAGGTTGTTCTCGTAGTCTCCGTTGAGGTTGTACCCGTAGACGTAGGGACCGGTGTATCCGCTGGTGGGGTCGGTCCCGCCGTGTTCGCCGCCGCCGCCGGTCGGCTGGCCGAACGCCCAGAGGCCCTCGGTGCTCCAGCCGGGGTCTTGGGCGAGGTCGAAGAAGGCGACGACGACTTCACCCAGCTCGATCTCGCACTCGTCGGGGATGCCGTTGGGCTGGCAGTCCTCGCTGGTGCCGTCGGCGATGTCGCACTCGTCGGGGATGCCGTTCTCGTTGCAGTCCTCGCTCGTGCCGTCGGCGATGTCACACTCGTCGGGGACGCCGTTGCCGTTGCAGTCGTTACCCTCGAGTTCACACTCGTCGGGCACCCCGTTGCCGTTGCAGTCTTCGGACTCGCCGCAGCCGGGGACATCGCACTCGCCTCCGGGCGGGCCGCAGTCGATGTCGCAGTTGTCGGGGATGCCGTTCTCGTTGCAGTCGGGCGCGCCGAAGCCGAGGACGGCGAGATAGGTTCCCCAGACGTCGGTGTCGTGGCCGTACTCCTGGATCGTCCAGAACGTCGTCTGATCGAGCGGATCGAGCGTGGTGTAGCTGTAGTCGCCCCAGCGGTTGCGGCCGTAGCCGTCGATGTTGTTCTGCGCGCCGGTGCCTTCCTTGAACATCACGGGCGGGGCCATCTCGCCGGGCGGGTCGGTCGCGAGTCGGCCGGTGTAGTAGCAGCCCGCGTACTGGCTGGCGTTGGAGCCGGTGAAGCCCATCACGGCGTCGCCTGTCTGATTGACCATGATCGACGGGAAGAAGTAATACAGCGAGCCGTCGGCGACGGTGCCTTCCTGGATCACCGAGGTCGACTCGGGATCGATCTCGTACCACCGGCAGCCGGCGCGCCCGCTGACGTTGATCGTGTGCGCCGTCCACAGTGAGCCGTCGCGATAGACGGACATCATCAGGCGGTCGTCGACGGTATTGAGCGGGACGCTGCTCCCCAGGGCGGGCGCGTTGGGCGGATCGCTGAAGTACGACACGCTGACCGTGCCCAGGTCGGTGAGCGTCGGATTCGTGAGCGGCGGATCGACGCGGCGGACGCGCAGCGAACTGCTGCTGTTGAGTGAGATCAGGTATTCCGCGCCGGGATTGCCGTAGGTGAGGGCCGGCTGAATGGCGCCCTCCCAGGGCAGGTTGCGGAAGGCGGTGATCGTGCCCAGCTCAGGCGGATCATCCACGAGCGGCGCCTTGTCGAGGGCGAAGATGCTCATTCCGGCCGGGACCATGTACGCCGCGATGTAGATGCCGTACTCGTCCACGCCCAGGGTGGGATAGTCCGGCCAGCGCCCGGCGTCGGAGCCCTGGTCGGTGCGGAAGCTCGTCTTGAACCACTCGCCGGTGGGATCGTCGGTGAGCGAGACGGCAAGGAAGATCGTGGCGGTGGCGCTGAAGTCCGTGACGTGGATGATCCATCGCCCGCTGTGGTGATCGAAGACACAGCGGGGATCGCCGTTCGAGCCGGGGAGGAACGAACCGAGGAGGATGTTGATCAGCTCCGCGCCCGTGTCCTTGTCGTAGACCGCGAAGTTCCGGTTGACCGTTTCCACGTAGTGGTCTGGGCCGATCGCACCGTCGGTGTCGGGCGGGTAGCTCCAGGAGCCGGCATCGCCGCGAAGCACGCCCTGGAAGGTGTCGTAGAGCTCGGGCAGGGTGCCGCGCTCAGCGGAGGGTGCGGGTCCGCCGAGGCGCAGTTCCTCTTCTTTGGCGCCGGGCGGGATCAGGGGGCCGTGGACGCCCTCCTCGTCGATCGAGAAATCGCCGGTCCCGGTCTCCCAGGTCAGGCCCGCGTAGCCGGAGCCGGTCAGCTTCGTGCGGTACGCTAGGTCATCGAAGTCGACGATGACGGGGCGCGGCTCGGCGCGGCCCAAGCCGGTCGCCGCGGGCGTGTAGGTCAGATCGTCCATGCCGTACCAGCCCCCGCCGCGGTAGGCCGGCAGCGCGACGATCTCGATCCGATCGACGCCCCGCAGGTTCATCTCCAGCCAGGCCGGCTCGTCGTCGATGTCGGAGAAGAGGTCGGTCTCGCCCACGAGGACGCCGTCGCGATAGCCGAGGACGCGGAGGCCGGGCGTCCAGGCGCCTTCGCCGGCCTGTCCGGCGAACCAGGCCCCCTGCACGTCGACGGGCTCGGGGAAGCCGATGCCCATGCGGGTATCGCCCCACTTGTTGACGGCGTTGTGATCGCCGGAGCGGGGGAACGTCGTCGCATCGCGGCTGGGCACCACCCACACGCCCGGCCGGCCGTTGCGGGCCCGGTGGTTGGGGGGCGGGACGGCGGTGCGGTCCCGCTCGATCGCCGCCTCCATCGATTCGATCCAGGACGGCCCACAGGCGGACGGGTCGATCCGCTCGCCCGGGATCGTCACCTGTTCGGCGAGCGTCGCGGAGGCGGCGGAGAGGATCGGGAACAGCAGCATCGCGGCGGCAGCGGGTCTCATCGAGGGCATGGCATCCTCACATCGTGGCTAAGTGCTTGTCATTTCTGCGCATACAATCCCCTGCCCCGGCGGGTTCATTATCGGGCACCGCCCCGATTCCGTCCAGCCTTATTCGGCCAGTTTCGGTTATCGGTCGTCTCTCCGGCGAGCGGGCCCGGCGGGCGGTGAGGTGCCGCGCGCCCCGCCCGGACCCTTCGCATCGGACACGATCGTCCGGTCCGGGGAGGAGTCCAGATAAAACTGGATGAACGGATCTTATCATCCTGGCATAATAGGAAAACTATGGAACGCTCTGAATAGCACTTGTGGCGGGACCGGAATGGCTTACACTCGATACGTGGCCGCGTGACGCGGATTGCCCGGTCGGGCCATGGCCGCGTCACCCGGGGCCGGTATGTGGTGCCGACGACGGACCCCTTCCTCGTCCCTCGGCACAACGTCGGCGATGCGCCGAAGCACTGCAGACTCGGGCTGAAAAGCCGGCGTCACGCCTCGAAAGAGGCGCCCCCCTAGGAAGAGAGAGAAAACGTGCGACGGACTCGTTGCAGGGCGAAGCGGTCGCCCCCGAGTCTGGGCGTCTGTTGTCACTAAGCTCCGTGACTACCAGAACCCCCTAAAAAGAGAACGTGGAGGAAATCAGGAAATGAAAGTACTTGTTGGAATTACCGCGTCTGTCGTGCTGAGCGCGACGGCCTCGGGAGACATTCTGTGGTTCAACATCAGCGCCGACGGCTGGGCTCCGTTCCTGGACCAGGTCGCCGACTACGGTTACGCCGAGCAGAGTGCGACCGACTTCGGCAGCCTCAGCGACTTCGGCATCACGGGCATCGATGGCCCGGTGGACGAGAACACCAGCAACGCCATCTTCAACCCGGGCGACATCCCCTTCGACCTGGCGTTTGACTCCAACCTCAACCCGTTCGGCCAGGGCGGCCCGGCCGGTCGTGGCCCCGGCGGCAACGGCCTCGTCGGCGTCGGCCCCAGCGGCGGGTTCGGGAACCCGAGCAACGCCCTGGCCGCCAACTACTTCGTGGACAGCTTCGACATCTTCGCCACGAACGAAGGCGGCTTCCGCGCCATCGCCTTCAACGCGCTGAGCCTGCTCGGCACCGACAGCGTGGACCTGACGGCGTATGACGAGAACGAGGACGCCCTCGGTTCCTTCGGCGGTTCCGCCCCGGCCGGCGGCAACTGGTACGGTGCGGTCATGACTCCGGATCAGCCCTCCATCTTCCGCATGAACCTGTATGACACGGGTGAAGGTGCGGAGGGCGTGATGGACGTCATCACCTACGTGCCCGCCCCCGGCGCGATCGCGCTCTTCGGCCTGGCCGGCCTCGCCGGCTCCCGTCGTCGGCGCAGCTGACGCGGCACGGAACTCCGTTCTCGAGTCGTTTCCACACCGCGGGAGAAATCCCGCGGTGTGCTTTTTGGCACCGATCATCGGCGCGGGGAGAGGTCGCCGCAGGCGGGAGCCCGAGTCAACCCGCGCCGCCCCGAACGCTTCAGCCCGCCTCCAGCGCCTCCAGCAGCGGCCCGAGGAACGGCCGATACCGTTCGTGCCGGCCGATCGCGCTGCGGTACATCGGCTGGGAAACCTGGTGATAGCTCAGGGTCATCACCGTCCGGCCCGACGTGTGTGGCCGCAGGCACGCCTCGTCCCAGGGCAGGCCGCAGAAGGCGATGATGCGCCGGATGCCCGGCTCGGGGTCACTGACAAGTTCCTCGTAGCGCACCTCCAGCACGGGCAGCCCGAGCACGTCCTTCCAGTGATGGAGAAGACGCTCGGCCTGACGGTACGCGAGGCCGATGTGCCGCAGGTCCGTCGCGTACGGATGCATCGTCGGATGCAGGTCGTTCATGTAGATGGACAGGCCCACGTCGACCGGATCGCGCCACGAGGAGAGCACCCGCGCGGCGGGGAGCAGAAGCGCGATCAAGCCCAGCGTGCGGTAGTTGAGCAGGCTCTTGTTGACCACCCGCAGCGCATTGCGGCCGGCGAGGCGGGTCAGCCTTCCCAGGTACGCCCGGGCATGGTGGTCCGCCTGATCGCTCGTCAGTTCCGACAGGCAGTCCGGATAGGGCGCGGCGGCGCCGACCTGACGCGGCAGATCGAAGAACAGCCGGTCGATGTCCGTCAGCTCCCCCGCCCCGTGTGCCCGGGCGTGCGCATCGATGATCTGCTCGATGAGGGTGGTTCCCGAGCGGGGCATGCCCGCGACGAAGACGGGCAGTTCACTTTGAATCGTCGCGCTCTGCAACTGCCGGACGCGCGAGGGGGAGAAGAACTCGATCTCGCGATCGACGGCGCGTCGGTGCGCCTCCGGGTCGAACGAGGTCTGGATGAGGCTGTTGGCGAGGCGCCAGGAATCCATCGCGCGTTCCGGATCGCCGAGCTTGTCAAAGGCCCGCCCGCGCATGAAGGCCAGTTGCATGCGGGTCTCGAGTCCGACACCGGGCATGTCCAGGGCGGCGTCGGCGCGCTCGACGGCCCGTTCGTACCGGCCGCTGTGCAGGTCGATGCGCGCCTGAATCCGCGCGAGATAGCCCGCGTCCTTTCCGCGCACGTTGAGCTCGGACAGCGTCTGCCGCGCTTCCTCGTAGCGGCCGATTCGTTCGAGGACCGCGGCCTTCTGGATCCGGGCGGCGTTGAAGCCCGGGCGAAGGCGCAGGGCCTTGTTCAGCCGCTCCAGAGCGCGACCGGCGTTGCCCTGGCTGAGGGCCAGCTCGGCGAGAAGGAAGTGCGCCGCCGGGTCCCGCGGCTGGTGTTTGAGACTCTGGTTCAGGAACGAAGTCGCCTGATCGACGTTGCCGCTCTGGGCGTGAAGCCGGCCGAGCAGTTGCAGGGCCTGAACGTTCTTCTTGTCCTTCTTCAGCAGTTGGAGGCAGATCTCTTCGGCCGTGGTCCAGTCACCGGCCTCGAAGGCCTGCCGGGCGCGGGCGAACTCCATCTGCGCCCGGACCGACTGAGCGCCGGACCGTCCGCCGGTCCCGGGGGTGTGCCTCATGCCTCGCTTCATGCGCTCTTTCCGTCTGGTGGTCGGCCTGAGCGATCATAGCAGGCCGCCGCGCTGCGCGAGCCGTCCGCGCGCCGGAGGCGCCCCGCCGACGGGCTGAAGGCGGATCGACTCGTCGTTTTCACCACCACGTCTGGACGCCGTTTTCGAACGTGAAGATGCGCTCCAGCCGGCGTGAGCCTTCCTCGACGAGCCAGAACAGCCCGCCGGTCGGCACCGAATCGTACGCCACCGGCTCCTCACCGGCGGTGCGCGTGCCCAGCGAGCGCCAGCCGTCCTCCCACACGAACAGCTCGTACACGCGGCCGGGCTTGACGGCGATCATCGGCCGATCGAGGAGCGTGTCCGCATCGGGCGTCTCCGGTGTGGTGGCGACAAGCTCGATCGTCATCGCCCGATCGGGGTCCGCCGCGAGCGGGTGGATGGCCCCCTGCTCATCGAGGATGAACGGTGCGGCCGCGGGCTGAAGTTCTCCGCGGGTATGGAACGCCGGCAGGTAGGCGATGCGTCGCCCCAGGTCGGTGAAGGTCACCGCCCCGTCCTCGATCAGGCCCCAGTGGATCGCCTTCCACTCCCCGCCGTTGAAGACGCAGAGGTAGGCGAACCGCGCTCCCCGCGGCGGGTCGCCTTCCAGCTCGACGGTGACATCGCTCGTCGTGAGATACTGGTTCGTGACGTCGATGAAGTTGCGCCCGGCCAGCCACTTGGGCACCGTCTCGAGATCGGTCCGAATCGCGCCGAGCGTGTCGCCCTGGATGGCGAAGGTCTTGCGATAGATCTTGGCGGCGCGGTTGGACAGGCCGGCCCGGCCGTGCCCGTGCTCGTCGAGCACCACCTCCCACGCGTGGTTGTTGTCGCGATCGGCCCAGTACGGCGTGTAATCGGTGGCGACGGGGATCGCGTTGGCCCGCATCGCGTAGCCCATCATGTTGCTGATGTCCTCGCACCGCCCCACGCCGCGCGCGTTCATCTCCGCGAATCCCTGATCCGTCGGGTGGAGATAGTACAGGTCGCTGAATCGCACCCAGCGGTGCACGTCGCGGCGGATGAGCTTCGCAGCCTCGTTCGCATCGGACGGGTCCTCCATCTGCGCGGGCAGGTCGGCGTACCGATCCAGGCAGGCGCGACGCCAGCGGTTGACCGGCTCGTTGCTGCCGCGGTAGGGCAGGACGTATTCGCAGAACGCGCGGAAGGAGAGGTCCTTCGCCCAGGGTTTCTCGCGCCAGGCGCGAAAGGCGAGATCGATGTTCTCGATGAGGTAGTCGGCGGAAATCGTGCGGACATCCGGCTCGAAGCGGATCCGCGCGAAGTCCAGCTCGCCGTGCTCGGCCTCGAGGGCCTCGATCGCCTCCAGCGCCTCGTTGAAGGTCGCATAGTCCAGGGCGTCATACTCGATTCGGTTGTGATCGGCGTCGTGAAGGGCGCTGACGGCGTAGCCGTGGCCCTCCATGTTTCCGATGAGGAAGGCGGCCGCCTCGATCTTCAGCGGGTCACCTCCATCGCGATAGTGGTGCAGCACCTGCTCCAGCTCCCGGCGATTCTCCCCCGAATGGGCGAGGGAGTACATGACGCCGTCGGGCCAGCTCGAGGCGCACCCGAGGGCCGTCATCGCGAACAGGCAGAGCATCAGGAGGGCACATCGGCCCGGGTCCCCGGGCTTCAGAATCCTGGAGCATCGCATGGGCAGGTCCCTTCAGCCACGATCGCCCGCACCACCATCGCGGGCGACGACATCAGCATAGACGGTCTCGTCCGGCGATGGAGGCGGGGACGGCCGGACGCATCAGATCTCATCGACGAAGCGACAAATGATCGCGCCGCGCGCCGTTCACCGCTCAACTGCGGCGGCTCGGTGGCCAACGAATCCCGAACAGCAGTCGACCCGAATCGGGGCGGGGCGCACCATGCCCGAACCGGAAACCGCGCAACGCCTTGTCGCGAAGATGATTGATACATACACTGACGCGTCGGCCGGGGATCACAATCAATCACGGCTCGTCCTTCCACCAACGCCGGGGAGAAAGGCACTCGCGGTGTCGGGCGCTCGCTCTTTCCGCATGTCCTGTCGGTCGGTCCGTCTCCTGCTGTGCGCGGTGATGCCGCTGCTGTGCGCCGCCGATACGGCGCGGGCACAGCTTCGCGTGGTGAACTACAACATTGCCAGCCTGAACGGGGATCAGTCAGCGCTTCGGGACGTGTTCGAGGCGCTGAATGAGGATGACAAGGTCGGCTTCACCGTCGCCCCGCATCTCTACATATTCCAGGAGGTGTGCAGCGACGAGGTCGCGGTCCTGCATTCGCTGCTGAACGACGCGGCGCCGCCCGGGGTGACGTACGGCACGGGAACGTACACGAATCACAACGAGAACGGCGTGGCCGGCGCGCAGGCGATGTTCTACCGCACGGACGGGCTGGAGGAGCTCGCCGCCGGTCACGATGACATCTACACCGGGGC
>JAXHTH010000202.1:0-2240 GCA_034211115.1 Planctomycetota bacterium
CAGGCCGGCTTCCTCCAGGGCCTCGCGCTGGGCGGATCCCGCCGCGCTCTCGCCCGGGTCGATCACGCCCTTGGGGAGCACCCACCGCCGGCCGCTCATGGAGGTGATGAGAGCCAGGCGCAGCTCGCCGTCCTCCATCCGGTGGGCGATCACGGCCGACTGGTTGTAGAGCCAATCCGGTGTCGTTTCGGTCATGCGGGCCTCTCGGGCGCATGGTAGGCGGATCCGGGCGCGGCAGGAGTGCCGCGGTCCGACGAGGCCGGCGCCACGGCGGTATCATTGTCCCGTCATGGCCAAGCCCAAGTCCTCTCCATCCGCCCTCGAAACCGTCGAGCCGATCGGCAGCCGCGTCCTGATCCGCAAGGATGAGGACAAGAAACAGACGAAGAGCGGCATCCACCTGCCGGACAAGATCGAGATCCCCACCCTCACCGGCCGCATCGTCGCCATCAGCGCCCAGGTCGCCAACGACGATGACTACCCGATCAAGCGCTACGACCGGATCCTGTTCAACCCCAAGCACGGCATCCCGGTCGACTTCGAGGGCGACAACCGCCTGTTCGTGATCCCCGTCGAGGACGTCGTGGCGGTGTTCAGGAAGGAGTAGGGGGAAGGCATCAGGGCATCGTGGCACCATGGCATGATGGCATCAAGGGGAGCGGGCCGGCTCGTCCTCGAGCCCGGGTGCGTGGGGGCGATCAGCGATGACGCGATGAGCGGGCCGGCTCGTCCTCGAGCCCGGGTGCGTGGGGGTGACACTTGCTCGCAGCGCGCGACGGGGGCGTTGGGAAGTCCGGAGGCACCCGGGGCCGAGGACGGCCCGGCTTGCCGCTTCGCGTGCAGTAAGATGCTCGCATGATCGATTACACCCTGCCGCTGGAGGAGTTGCCGGATCCGCTGCCGATCGAGCCGCTGGAGAAGCCGTTCGATGTGACGATCACACCGCCGGGGAGCAAGTCGATCACGAATCGGGCGTACGTGCTCGCGGCCCTCGCCGATGGCGAGTCGCGGATCATCCGCCCCCTGCGGAGCGATGATTGCGACAACCTGCTCGAGGCCCTGTGCACGCTGGGGGCCGAGGCCCGGTGGGAGGGTAACGATGTTCTGATCAAGGGCGTCAACGGCCGCTTCCCTCGCGGCGGATCGGTCAACCTCGGCGACGGCGGCGCCCCCACGCGGTTCATGATCGCCTGCGCCTGCCTGGCCGTGGAACCGGTCATCGTGGACGGCTCGCCGCGCATGCGCCAGCGCCCGATCGCCGAGGGGATCGACATGCTCCGCCAGCTCGGCGCGCACATCGAGTACGTCGAGGAAGAGGGGCGGCTGCCCGTGCGCGTCGTGCCGAGTGACGACTTCAAGGGTGGTGAGCTGACGGTCGGCAAGACGGCAAGCAGCCAGTTCGTCTCGGCGGTTGTGCTAGTTGCTGCATGTCTCGAACGTGGTGTCACCATTCGGTATCGCGAGGAGATCACGAGCGCGACCTACTTGTGGCTGACTGAGGGCATCGCTCATCATTGGGGGATTCGGGCGTTCGGCGAATGCGACGAGGGCACATGGCGGCGGACCGTAACCTGGGTTGAACCAGGTCGAATCGCATCCCAGAAGTACGTCGTCGAGCCGGATGCGTCGAGCTGCACTTACTGGCTCACTGCCGCGGCGACGATTATCAATGCTCGCGTGAAGCTCCGTGGGTGGAGGCTCGATTCATCTCAGCCCGATGTCCGACTGGCGGGTGTCTTGGAGGACATGGGTGCTCGCGTGCACTGGACCGATGGCGCGGGCGATGTTGATCTGTCCAGTCATCAGCGGCTTTCTGCGCGCGATCAGGATCTCAGGGACATGCCTGATGCCGCGATGAGTCTCGCCGTCGCATGTGCCACAGCCGAGGGTGCATGCAAAATCACAGGCCTGCACACCCTTCGCGTGAAGGAGACCGACCGCATCGCGGCGCTGGCCAACGAGCTGCGGAAGATCGGCTGCACCGTGGAGACGACGGAGGACTCCATCACCATCGATCCCTCGACGCGGCACGAGGAGCCGATCGTGATCGAGACGTACAACGATCATCGCATGGCGATGGCGTTCGGCGTCCTCGGCCTCGCCCGCCCGGGCATCTCGATCCGCGACCCGAAGTGCGTGAAGAAAAGCTACCCCGGCTTCTGGGCCGACTTCGCGAAGCTGTACCAGTGAGGGAAGAAGTTGAAACACGGAGGGCCACGGAGGGCCACGGAGGATGAAGA
>JAXHTH010000203.1:0-7945 GCA_034211115.1 Planctomycetota bacterium
ACCGATCTTGCCGCGATCCGCGCCGTGCTCGGCGCCCTGAAGCCGGATGTCATCATCAACGCGGCCGGCTATACCGCGGTTGACAAGGCCGAATCGGAACCGGACCTCGCCCACGCCGTCAACGCCGTCGCGCCGGCCGCGCTCGCCGAGGAGGCGGCCAGGCTCGGGGCCGTCATCGTCTGTTACTCGACCGATTACATCTTCGACGGCAGGAAGGGTTCGCCCTACGTTCCGGACGACGAGCCCGATCCCGTGAACGTGTACGGGGCGACGAAGCTGGCGGGCGAGCGGGCCGTCGCCGCCGCGGGAGCCGCTCATCTCATCATCCGAACGAGCTGGGTCTACAGCACGCGGGGGAAGAACTTCCTTCGCACCATCCTCCGCCTCGCCGGCGAGCGAAACGAGCTGCGGGTGGTCGACGATCAGCACGGCTGCCCGTCGTGGAGCCGCCTCATCGCCGAGGGCACGATGCAGATCCTCGCCTCCGCCCTTCACCGCGAGGGCGATCGCTGGTCTCTGGGCGGCCGGGAGGGGATCTACCACCTCGCCTGCCGCGGCGTGACGAGCTGGTGCAACCTCGCCCGGCACATCCTGCACTTCGCCGAGGTCGACCCGATGCCGATCGTCACCGCGATCGGGACGGGGGAGTATCCGACCGCGGCGCGCCGGCCGGCGTACTCGGCGCTGGACTGCACGTCGACGCAGCGGTCGTTCGGCGTCGATCTCGGGCCGTGGGAGCCCGCCGTCGTCGCCGCCCTGCGCGAGGGGACCACATCCGACGATGGCCAGCGCATCGTCGCCGGGGCGACCACGTCGCCCGCACCCGCCGAGGGAGAGAAAGAACGATGACGCTCTACAGCCGACTGATCAAGCGCGAGCAGACGGGACGGATGATCAACGTCGCCATCACCGGGGCGGGCTTCATCGGGCGCGGAATGGTCTATCAGATCGACCGCACGCCCGGCATGCGCACCGCCCTCATCGTCAACCGGACGGTGAAGCGCGCCCTCGACGCGTTCGTTCATGCGGGGCGCCGGGGCGATGACATCATCGCCGCCGACGATCCGCAGATGCTCCAGCGGGCGATCGACGCCGGCGAGGCCGCGGTGACCACCCGGCCCGACGTTTTGCGCGAGCTGCGGGGCATCGACGTCGTCGTCGAGGCGACCGGGGCGGTCGAGTACGGCGCGCAGGTCGCCCTCTACGCCATCGAGGGCGGCAAACACGTGGTGATGATGAACGCGGAAACCGACGCCACCGTGGGCGGGGCGCTGAAGCGACGCGCCGATCGGGCCGGCGTCGTCTACACCAACTCCGACGGCGATCAGCCGGGCGTGCTCAAGCGCCTCGTCAACTACGTGCAGGGACTCGGGTTCGACGTCGTCGCCGCCGTGAACTGCAAGGGGTTCATGGACGTCCACGCCACGCCCGACACGATCCGGCCCTGGGCGGAGAAGCAGAACACCTCCCTGCCCATGACCACCGCGTTCACCGACGGCACGAAGATGAACATCGAGAACGCGGTGCTCGCCAACGCGACGGGCCTGGTTCCGGACGTGCGCGGCATGCACGGCGTGAAGACGGATCTGGCCCACGCGCTGGCCGACTGTCTCGCCGCGTTCGGCCGGCGCGGCGTCGTGGATTACACGCTCGGCGGCGACTTCGCCGGCGGGGTGTTCGTCATCGGGCGCGGCGAGGATCCCGTCATGATCCAGCCCTACATGCAGTACCTGAAGATGGGCGCCGGCCCCGAATACCTCTTCTTCCGTCCCTATCACCTCTGTCACTACGAGACGCCACTCTCGATCGCCGAGGCCGCGCTGGACGGCGAACCGACCATCGCCCCGCTGCCGCGGCCTGTGGTCGAGGTGATCACCATCGCCAAGCGCGATCTCGAGCCGGGCGATGTGCTGGACGGCATCGGCGGATACTGCTGCTACGGCGAGATCGACACCGCGGCCGGCGCTTCGGGACTGCTGCCCATCGGACTCGCCGAAGGCGCCGTCGTGCAGCGGCCGGTGATGGGCGACCGCCCGATCGCCTACGACGCCGTCGAACTGCCGCGGGATTCGCTGCTCCTTCGTCTCCGCCGCGAGCAGGATCACCTCGCCGACGCCGCGTGAGGCCCCCGGAAAACGGACCAGGTCCGATTCCTCGGCGCGCTGCGATGTCCGGAAGCGAGTCGCCGCGCCCTCGCGGGCGGGTCGCGCTCGATCGTCGCCGGCGCGTTTCGCGTGATCCGGAACACGGTTCCCTCGGCGGAAGGCCCCGCGTTGCCACGCGGGGCTCAAAAGTGTTCATCGCTTCCCGTTACTCATCGCGCATCGCTTATCGCTCATCGCTCCTCACTCCTCCGTCCCCACGGTATGGATCGTGATGCTGTCCGTCACGCCGGATGCCCCGAGCGGCTCGCCGGCGACGATGAGGCAGGCGTCGCCCGCCTGTACGCGCCCGGATTTTTGCAGGTGGCGATCCATGATGGCGGTGAACGCCCGGATGCTCGCCGGGGGGTCCATGCGCATCGGCGTCACCGCGCCGAGCAGCTGCATCTGCCGGGCGGCGCGTTCATCGCTGGTGACGGCGATGATGGGCACGGAGAAGTTGTTCTGTGAGAGATAGCGCGCCCCGCCCCCCGCCTGCGACCAGACCACGATGCACTTGGCGTCGATGTCGTGGGCGATGGTCCACACGCCGTGGGCCAGTCCCGCCTCGTGGTGGCGCGCCGCGAGCAGCTTCCCCGGCGGCGACGGCCGGGCGGGCAGCGTCGCGAGATATTCCTCGGTGTGCAGCGCGATGCGCCGCATGTGCTCGACGGCCACGTCCGGATACAACCCCACCGCCGTCTCGCCCGACAGCATGACGGCATCGGCCCGGTCGATGATCGCGTTGGCGACGTCGTTCGCCTCCGCCCGCGTCGGGGCCGGCTCGCGGATCATCGACTGGAGCATCTGGGTGGCCACCACGCACGGCTTGCCCTGCTCCTGGGCGATGGCGACGAGCCGCTTCTGGATCACCGGGACCTGGGCGAGATCCATCTCCACGCCCAGATCGCCGCGGGCGATCATGATGCCGTCCGCGGCCTCGACGATGGCCTCGATGTGCTGAAGCGCCTTGGGCACCTCGATCTTGGCGATGATGGGCAGCCGCATTTCAGCGCGGCCCGACTCGTCGAAGACGCGCTGCATTCCCGCCGCAAGCTGGCGCACGTCATCGGCGTTGCGCACGAAGCTCAGGGCGAGGAAATCGAGGTCGTTTTCGATGGCCCAGTGGACGTGCCACCAGTCGCGCTCGTCCAGCGTCTGCACGGTCAGGTCGGTATCCGGAAGATTGACGCCCTTGTGGCTTTTCACGACGCCGCCGCCGGTGACGGTGCAGCGAATCTCATCGGCGCCCTTCTCGACGATGAGCATGCGGATCATGCCGTCGTCGACGAGCAGCCGCTGGCCGGCCTTGACATCATCGATGAGCCCGGAATAGGTGCTGCTGAAGCGATGGGGGTTTCCGTCCCTGGCCGGGGTGGCGACGATGGGCCTGCGCTGGAAGATGACGGTGGAGCCGGTGGGCAGCTCGAGGCCGCGCCCGGCGACCTCGCCCACGCGGATCTTCGGCCCCTGCAGATCGCCGAGCACGGCGACGGGGCGGCCGAGTTCTGCCGCCACCGAGCGGATGGTCTTCAGGTGTGCCGCGTGCTCCTCGATCGAGCCGTGCCCGAAGTTGAGGCGGAAGATCGACGCGCCGGCCTCGATGAGCCGTCCAATGGTCTCGGCCGAGGATGACGCCGGCCCCACGGTGGCGATGATCTTCGTCAGCGTCGACGCGGCCAGCGGAGTGGAAGGCGGTGAATCCATGGCACGCTTCCCCATCGTTGTCGAAGACATGACCCGTCGCTTTCCTATCAAGACCCCGGCGGCGCGGGGGACGGGCCGGTCGCGGCGGCCGGGGCGGCGATCCGACGGTAGTTGTCACGAAAGAACTCGGCGAACCGACGGCGCATCTCGTCGCGCGGGTTCGCCTCGACCGGCCAGAGGCGGGCGTCCGCCCAGCTCCGCTTCAGCCACCCTTCCCTGATCTCCGCCAGGTGCGCGGTGGTTTCAAGCGACAGCCTCGTAGCGCCGGGCGCTTCGATTGACGGCATCGCATCGAACCGCTCGAGCATCCGCTTCAGCTCCCGATCGTCGACATCACCGGCGAGGACGACCTCACCACCCGCCGGATACGCCGGGTGACCGACGATCGCATCCCACGCCGCGATCAGCTCATCGTGGCTGTCCATCGCCATCGCGCTGAAGAGGATGGCGATGAACGATCGCATGTTTCGATCCGGATGCTCCGCCGCGCTCGCCACCGCGAAGGGATTGACCTGATCGATGAGACGATCGAACCAGGTCTCGTACATCGATCGGCGAACGGGCATGCGGCGCAGCTCGAACTGCTCGGGCCCCAGGCCGTCATCGATCGGCTCGTCGACGCGGAACTGCCACAGCGCCTGGCCTTCTTCGGTGAGGCAGAACTCGATGAACCTCTTCGCGAGCTCCGGATGGGGCGCGCCGCGGAGCATCGAGATCGGATCGGCGTCGATGGTGGTCACCCCGGGCGGATCGACGTAGCCGACGCGATCCCCCCCGCCGGCCACGCGGATCGCCTGGGACTGGTACCGGCCGTAGAAGTCGATGCAGACGCCCATCGCCGCGTCGCCCTGGCTCACATCGGTGGGCGGCTTGAGGGAGGTGGCGGAGAAGTAGCGCGCATTGGCGCCGGCGCGGCGGAGGATCTGCCAGCCGCGCTCCCACCCCCGCCGCTGGAGAATCGCCTCGAACGCGGTGGTGATCGACCCGGACTGGCCGGGATTGACCAGGGCCACCCAGCCGCGGAGGCGTTCATCACACAGATCGGCCCAGTACATCGGCTCCTCGACGCCGATCTCCGCCAGCACGTCGCGGTTGTAGACGATGCCGAACCCGGACAGCGCGGTGCCAAACCAGTGCCGGTCGGGGTCGTAGAGCAGCCCGTCGCCGATCGCGTTCTCGCCGTAGATCTTCTCCAGCCATGCCTGGCTGAAGTCAACCGGCGCGCTGATGGGTTCATCGCGCGGCTGGTCGCCGGAGATGATGCGGACACCGGTCTTGAGGCGACCGTGCTCGTAGGACCCGCCGCCGAAGACGAGATCGGCCCCGCCGCCGGGCTCGCGTCCGGCTTCGAGGGCCGCGGTGAACTGGGCCTCGAGCATCTTGCGGATCTCGCTCGTCCCGCCCGGGACGTTGTAGATGACGTTCACGCGCCGGCCGTGCGTGCGCTGATGCCAGTCGTCGAAGGCGCGGGCGAACTCGGTGCGGATCTGCTCGTTGTGGGGCGTGATGACGATGAGCCTCAGCGCGTCGTCCGGCGGCGGGTCCCGGCGCGGCCGGAACACGAACGGCGCCGCCAGCAGCAGAAGGAAGCACCCGATGACGATGATCCGGCTGATCATGATCGCATCACGCTATCGCGCCGTGCGGCGAAGGCAAGTCAGCGCAGCCCCGCCGCGCGGCCGAGTTCGTCGGCGAAGCGATCCGCCGCGTCCGCGACGGCCTGCGTCCAGTCGCCCGCCTGCTCCTGAAAGGCGTAGATCACCGTGCGGCTGGCGGTGACGATCGCGCCCCGGCCGTCGGCATCGAAGCAGGGAAGGACATCGTCCACCCCCCCGCCCTGGGCGCCGAAGCCGGGGACGAGGAAGAGCTGGTTCGGCATGATCCGGCGCAGCCGGCCGGCATCCTCGGCCCGGGTGGCGGCGACGACCGCCCCCAGGCTGCTGTAGCCTCGCTCGCCCACCAGCGCTTCACCGATCGACGCCACCAGCTCGGCCACGGACTCGGCGACGGTGCGCCCGTCGGCGAGGCGCTGCGCCTGGACGGCGTCGCCGCCCGGGTTGGAGGTCCGGACCAGCGCGAACGCGCCGCGCCCCGGCTTCAGGAACGGCCGTATGCCGTCGGCGCCGAGATAGGCGTTGATCGTCACCCAGTCGGGCCGGACCGCCGCGTCGGCCTCGGGATCGTCGCCGAAGACGGCGGCGGCGTACTGCTCGGCGGAGATGCCGATGTCACCGCGCTTGGCGTCGAGAATCACCTTCAGCTCGCGCTGCCGCGCCGCCCGGATGCACCCTTCCAGCGCTGCGATGCCCGCGTGTCCGTAGCGCTCGAAGCACGCGGACTGAAACTTCACGCAGGGGACCCGGCCCGCCACCGCATCGAGCAGTTCAACGGAAAACGCCCCGATCGCCCGCGCGGCGGAGGCGGCCGATGACGCGCCGGGCCGAAGCACCTCCGGCAGCCGGTCGAGGACGGGATCGATCCCCACGCACGCGGGGGCGGCGAGGCGATCGATGGCGTCCAGCACGGCATCGGCGGGGTGGTGGTTCATCCTCAGGCTCGGCTCCTTCGCCGTCGTGTGACGGGCCACGTGTACTGTACCCGCCGCGACGCGGCCGTGTCGCGGCCGGTTCGCGCCAAGCCGTTACAATGAAAAGACGATGGTCGATCGCCCCGTGCATCTCGACTTGAAGAAGGACGAGGGCCTGACCGTGCACTGGCACGACGGCTCAAAGAGCTTCTACCCCGTCGCGTACCTGCGGAAGATGTCTCCCTCCGCCGACGCCCGCCAGCTCCGCGAGGAGATGAAGAGCAATCCGCTGACCGTTCTTCCCTCCAGCGCGGCGGGACAGGAGGGACCGATCACCGCCCTCGACGCGGAGATGGTCGGAAACTACGCGATTCGCATTCACTTCTCCGACGGACACAGCACCGGCATTTACTCCTGGAGCTACCTGCGCGAGATCGACCCGGCCCGCGAGGACGAAACGGGGAGGGAAGCGCGGCGGGACGAGCCATGACGGAACCGACGGGCAATGCGAACCTCCGGCCGCGGGCGGGCCGCTTCGACCTCTCGCGCTACGACGTCCCTCATCCCCGGCCGTTCCTTCTCGATCTCACCGTGGCGGGCGATGAACTGAGCAACGTGATCGATCACGTCTCGAATGTCGAGTACGTGCGGTGGCTGGATCGGGCCGCGGAACTGCACGCCGACTCCGTCGGCGATACGCGGCAGCGGCTGCTCGAGCGGGACCTGATGTGGTTCGTGGCCCGGCACGAGATCGATTATCTCGCCGAGGCGCATCTGGGCGATGAACTGCTCATCGCGACGTGGGTGCGCGACATGAAGCGCATCCGATCGTGGCGGGAGACGATCATCATCCGGCCGGCCGACGAAACGACCGTCTGCCGGGCGTCGACGCTGTGGGTGCTGGTGAGGCTCTCCACGCGGCGGCCGGCGCGCATCGCCGCCGAAATGGCCCGGCGATTCGAGCCGTGGCAGGACCTCGCCGAAGGCGTGCCGACAGTCCCGGGAGAAAGGGGCGACGCGCCATGCACATCGCGATGATCCTCGACGAGGAGCGGCTCGTCCACGAGCAGTACCCGCTCAACCGGCTGTCGATCGGCCTCATCGGGGAAGGGGTGCGGCTGACGCGCATCGTGCCCGATGTCCTGCCCGCGCGGGTCATTCACGAAGACGAGCAGCGGATGGCCCTGGCCGCCCGTCTCGCCGCCCCCATGAAGGTTCTGCCCTGGGTGCGTCGCGAGCGCCGCGAGCGGCTCGTGGAGGCGATGGAGAAGGGCCCGCCCGATGTGCTCTACGCCCTCGGCGCCGACGCCTGGACGCTGGGACTGGACCTGGCGCGGAGCCTGAACCGGCCGCTGGTGATCGACATCTACTCCCCGGCCCAGATCCAGCGCGCCCCGCGGGGGAGGCGAGCGTCGGTCGTCGCCGGCTACATCGTCCCCACCCGGCCGATGGCCGAGGCGATGCGGCAGCGGGTCGATCCCGGCCTGGTCTGCCTCGTCCCGCCGGGCGTGGCCGCACCGCCCGAGCCCCGGACGATCCTGCCCGATCCGGAGCGGTCGATCGCCCTGGC
>JAXHTH010000204.1:0-10019 GCA_034211115.1 Planctomycetota bacterium
GCCGCGGCGCCGCAGGTTCGCCGTCGCCTTCGCCTCCTCCCGCGCCATCGCCTTCGCGGCCGAGGGTTCCAGGCCCTCGAAGCGCTGGAGCGATCGGGCGTAAGCCGCCGTCGCCGCGTCCGCCGCGCGCGGGTAGCGATCGAAGTCGACGGCGGAGGCGTAGCGTTGCAGTGAGATGGGCTCGTCCAGCTCCATCATCGCCGCCGCGTCGCTGTCGATCGCCTCGACCAGTTCCTCTTCGTCGCCCACGCCGGCCGCGGCAAGGACCGCCTCGAACGGCAGCACCGATTCGATGTCGCCGGGCGTGGCGAGCGCCTCGCCGGCTCGTTCCTGAGCGTGACCGCCAGTCATGAACATCCCCCTGCCCCTGAGGCATTCGTGGTTCGTTGCAGTATAGCAGGACCGCTCGGCGCCGGTTGCCCCCTCCCGGTCGGCCCCTCGGGGTTTTTGATGCGAAAATCCCCGCCGCCGGGCCCGCCCGGCCCGATTCGGCGCCGCCCGGCCCCGAGTCGTCGAAGAACCGGTCAATCCGGGAAGACCGCCGGTTATACTGGGGCGCGGCCGCAACTCTCGGAGGAGTCAGCCCTTGACGCCTGACGATCTTATTCAGTCGGAACTTGATGCCCGATGGGCCTGGGAGCATCTCCGAGAGCACTCCGATTGGCTCGCCTCGTACCTCCAGCAGCCGCCTGAGGCCCTTTCCGCGGAGGATCAACGGCTCGTCGCCCTGATGGCCCGGCTGGTGCTGGGGGCGATGTGGAACACGCACGCCACGGGCGACCTCGACCGACTTCGCCCGCCCCCCGATGACGGGGCAGAATCGGCCGCGGAGCCGGCGCGGCGGCTGACCGGGCCGCTGGCGCCTCCGCCGTCCTCGGCCCCGGAGACCTGACGGCCCGCCCGCACCGCTTCTACTTCAGCCCCTCGACCTCCGCGTGGATGAAGTCCCGGCTCAGCGCGAGTTCGGCGAAGACGTCATCGTCGATGGTGGGCGTCCGGTCGGCGATCAGGCTCGCCATGCATTCGCCCACCCCGGGGCCGAGCATGAAGCCCTGCCCGCACATTCCGACTGCAAGGTACATGCCCTCGATCCCGTCCACGGCCCCGAGGATCGGCACGCCGTCGGGCGTCATCGGATACAGCCCGCGCCAGATCCGCCGAATGAGCAGGTGCTCGAAGGCGGGAATGAGATCGATCAACCTCCGGGCGATGACGGGCAGGAACTCGCTGGTGCTTTCCCGGTTCTCGCCCACGATGGGATCCCGGGGCGTGTAACAGAAGATGATCTGCGCTTCGCTGTTCTGCCCGAAGTAGAAGTTGGCCGTCTTCCCCTCCGGGCCGGGGCGGAGATCGACGATGAGCGGATCGAGGAACGGCTTGATGGGCGCGGAGATGCCGGCCTCGTGGCTGTCGGGCACGACGGGGATCTCCAGGCGCGTCATCGCGCCGATGCGGCGCGCGTCGCCCCCGGCCGCGTTCAGCACCGCCGCCGTCGCGTAGCGTCCCTTGTCGGTGATCACCGCCTCCACCCGTCCGCTGCGGACGTCGATGCCCGTCACCGTCTCCCGCAGGCGATACTCGGCGCCGAAGCGCCGGGCGACCTTCCAGCAGGCGTCGGCGAACATGAGCGGGGAAACCTGCCCGTCGCCGGGCGAGAACGTCCCGCCCCGCAGGTCGCGCTCGTTGATCCCGGGGACGATCTCGCAAATCGAGTCCGGCTCGTGCCAGTCGATGTCCAGTCCGTAATGATGCTGCGTGGGGAGGAGCCCCTTGAGCAGGTTTTCGACATCATCGTCGAAGACGGGAAAGCAGTAGCCGCCCTCCTTCCAGCCGACCTCGATGCCGTAGGTGTCCTTGAACGTCGAGAAGTGCTCGATGCTGCGCAGCCCGAGGCTGATCTTGGCGGGATCGGAATGGGTGGCCCGCACGCCGCCGATCGCGGCCTTGTTCTGCCCCTGCCCCGGCGCGGCGCCCTGATCGAGCACGAGCACCTTCAGACCGCGCCGGGCGAGGAAGAGCGCGGCGGGATTCCCCACGCTCCCCGCGCCGATGACCACGATGTCATACGTCGGAGAGCTCACGTGTTCGTCTTGTTGTTGTTCTTCTTCTTCAGCCCCGCGAGGATGCCCAGCGGCACTTCCGTCTCCAGCGGCCGCTGCGTGGGCATCGTCACCTCGTCCAGATCGACGCCCTCTTCGCGGAAGAGGCGGAGGATCAGCTCGGTGCAGGTGTTGCCGCCGCAGGCGCCCATCCCCGAACGGACCGAGGCCTTGAGCTGGTTGAGGTCGCGCACGCCGGCGCGGATCTCGCCCACGATCTGCTCCCTGCTCACCCGCGAGCAGCGGCAGACGATCGCCTCGCCATCCGCCGGCGCCACCTCCGACGAACACGCCGCCCGCTCCGGCTGCACGCGGAAGCCGGCCACCTTCAATCGATGGTCATAGGGCACGCGCACGGTGAAGAGGTAGCGCCGGTCGGCGTACTTGCCGAGCTTGATCTTCGTGACGAGCCCCTCGCCCACGGGTTCGCCGTCCTCATCCACCGTCTGCACGATCGAGCCCTCCTTCAGATCGCCCAGCGGCAGCTCCCACGGCAGCATCAGGCTCGCCGTGTTCTTCTCCGGATCATCCCTGATGACGAGCGACACCGCCAGGCCGGGGCAGACGAGCACACACTTGCCGCACTTGATGCATGAATCGCCCAGGAACTGCGGCGTGTTCATGATCGAATCGCCGGTGAGCTCGATCTGCTTGACGGGACAGACGTCCACGCACGGATTGCACGGAATCTCCTGATCGCAGCGGAAGAGCGGGAACGACTCGAGTTCCTCCGGCTCGGAGAACGGAGGGGGCTTCATCTCGCCCGGCTTGGCGCGCAGCACCTCGGCCGTGGCGTGCCATTGCGGGGGAATCTCGATGGCGTGTCCGAGTTCGGCGGCGACCTCGCGGCCCACGATCCGGCCGCTGAAGATCGCCGCCGACGCCTCCGCGATCTCCTGCGAATCGCCCGCGGCGAACGCCTTCATCCCGTACTCCTTCGCCTTCACCAGCATCTCGTTGATGGGGCTCAGGCCGACCGCGATGAGCAGCGTGTCGACTTCATAGGTTCGCTGCGTGCCGGGGATGACGTTGAACTCGCCGTCGACGGCGGCGATGGTGACCCGTTCCAGGCTCTCGCCCCCGTCGGCGCGGAGGACGGTGTGACTCGTCCACACGGGCACGCCGAGGCGCTTGATCTTGTCCTCGTGCACCTTGTACCCGCCGACCTGCGGCAGGGCTTCGACGAGCCCGATGACCTCGATCCCCGCCTGCAGCGCGTGATAGGCGGCGATGAGGCCCACGTTTCCCCCGCCGACGACGAACAGCCGCTCCGCCGGCCTGACGCGATCGCGATTGGCCAGCGTCTGGAACGCGCCGGCGCCGTACACGCCGGGCAGATCGCAGCCGGGGAAGGCCAGGCCCTTCTCGCGCGCCCCGGCGGCGACGATCATCGCCTGCGGCTCGATGAGCACGTACTCGTCATCCTTCAGCACGCCGACTTTCTGGTCATAGTAGATGCCGACCGCGGTGGTGCTCGTCCAGACCTCCACCGAATCGTGGGAAGCGACCTCACCGCCGAGGATGTGCGCGATGTCGATGCCGCGGGTGCCCGCGTAACAGTCATCGCGTGAGCCGAAGAAGTTGTGCGTCTGGAGGGTCAGCTTCCCGCCCAGCTCGGGCTTGTCATCGATGACGAGGGTGTCGATGCCCAGGGCGCCCAGTTCGGCGGCGGCGGTGAGGCCGCTGGGCCCCCCGCCGATGATGAGTACCTCCGTCTTGCGGATCGGTGTCTCGTCGAAGTCGCCGGCGCGTTCGGCCGGCCTCAGCTCCGGGATCCCCTCGCAGGAGCGGACGTCCATCCCCTCCCGCAGGGCGGTCATGCAGCTCTTGAGGGGAATGCCGTCGACGATGACCATGCACTGGGAGCACTGGCCGTTGGCGCAGAACATGCCCTGCGGCGCGCCGTCGGCGGGGTGATGGCCGAACACGCGGATGCCGTTGGCGAAGAGCGCGGTGGCGATCATCTCGCCCTCGCGTCCCCGCAGGGGTTTGCCGTTGAACTGGAACTGGACGGCGGGCCGGTCCTCGATCGCCAGGATGGGGTGCGTTTGTAACCGGAAGTCGTCCTGACCACTCATCGAGAAGGGTCTCCCAGCGTCGGTATACTTCGAGGGATTGAAGAGGGGGAGGGAGCTTTAGTCAAGAAGATCCAATAGTCCGATTTTGTGAAGGGCCCACGTCCCCGCCGCCCCGCCGCGGCCGGCGACGACCCGCCGCGCCGACGATCCTCTCCAGCCGAACCCGCATGAGCGAAGCCCGCCAGCCCGAGACCGATCGTTCCGTCGCCCCCCCACCGGCCGGCGCGTTCGACGCGGCCCTGGAGCGGCGGATCGGCGCGCTCGGCCGCACCCTGCTTCAGCGCGCCCGCTCGGCGCGCTCCGGGATCCTGTCCGGCGATTACTGGACCGAGCGGCTCATGGACTGGTCGACGCGCGATGAAGCGTTCAAGGACCGGCTGTTCCGCTTCGTCGACGTTTTCCCCGCCCTCACCACACCTGAGCAGGTGCAGGCGCATCTGGAGGATTACTTCCTCCGTTCAAAGGTGAGACTGCCCTTCGGGGTCGGGGCCGTCCTCCGCGCCGGCCGGATGTCAAAGTCGATCACGAGCCGCATCATCGCCGGTCAGGTGCGGTCGATGGCCGGGCGCTTCATCGCCGGGTCGGATGTGCAGGCCGCCCTGCCCGTGCTTGAGAAGCTCTGGCGAAGCGGCCTCGGTCACACCATCACCCTGCTGGGCGAGGAATGCCTCAGCGAGCGCGAAGCGCTGGCGTATCAGGAAGCCTACCTGCGCATCCTGCGCGCCCTCGCCGCGGCCGCGTCCTCCTGGCCCGTCCGGGAGCGCGCCGAGCACGATCATCTCGGTCCGATCCCGCGCATCAACGTGTCGCTGAAGCTCAGCGCGCTGCATCCCGCGCTCGACCCGGTCGCGTCCGATGCCATCGCACCGGCCCTGCAGGAGACAATCCGGCCGATCCTTGACGAAGCGAAGCGCCTCGGGGCGCAGATCCACTTCGACAACGAGCACCGCGCGCTGAAGGATCTCATCTTCGACGTGTTCATGCGCTGCGCGGAAGAGACGGACACCCCCATCGGCGTCGTCGTGCAGGCGTATCTCCAGAGCGCGGAGGACGATGCGCAGCGGCTCATCGACTTCACGCGCCGCACGGGACGGCAGATCACCATCCGCCTCGTCAAGGGCGCCTACTGGGATTCGGAGGACGCGCTCGCGGTGCGCATGGACTGGCCGGGTTACGTCTGGAGCCACAAGTCGGAGACGGATGCGTGCTTCGAGCGGGTAGCGCGGATGTTCGTGGACGCAACGCCGCGCACGGCCGGCGAAGGCGGCACGAAGCTGGCCCTCGGTTCGCACAACGCCCGCTCCATCGCCGCCACCCTCGCCCTGCTCGAGCGGCGTGATCTGCCGCTGACCGCGGTCGAGCTGCAGATGCTCTACGGCATGGCGGGTGAGTTGAAGACCGCCGCCGCCGGGCTCGAGTATCGTGTGCGCGATTACGTCCCGGTGGGCGAGCTGATCCCGGGGATGGCGTACCTGGTTCGCCGACTGCTGGAGAACACATCCAACGAATCGTGGCTGAAGGCGTCGTTCAGCGATCGCGCCTCGGACGAGGCGCTGCTCGCCTCGCCGCACGCGCCGCGCCCCGCGGTGTCTCCTCACCTCGGGGCGACCGGGCTTCGCGAGGAACAGCCCGAGCCGCCGCGGACGGTTATGGACTGCGACGCGGACGAGCCGTTCCTGATCGAACCGCAGCGCCACTTCGCCGTTCCTGCCGTGCGCCGGGCGTTCTCGAAAGCGATTCACCGTCCGCCGCCGCGCGAGTTTCAGGCGGAAGGGACCGAGTCGGCCGATCCGGAGGAGGCGATCACCGCGGCCCGGGCCGCTCTGCTCGACTGGGGCACGCTGCCCGCGTTCACTCGAGGGGCGATCGTCCTGGAGGCGGCGTCGATCATGCAACGGCGGCGCGACGAGCTCGCCGGCCTCATGATCCGGCACGCCGGAATGACCTGGCGCGATGCGGACCTGGAGGTCTGCCGCGCCATCGAGTTCTGTGTCTACCACGCACAGTGGGCGGCGGATCTCATGGGCGGCCGGCCGGGTGCGGCGCGGCCGCGCCGCGTCTGCCTGCTCTCCCCGCCGCACGGCGCCCCGCTGGCCGGGCTCTGCGCGCCTGTCGCGGCGGCGCTGACGACCGGCAACACGGTCCTCCTCGCCCCTGACGCCGCGACACGCGCGATCGCGCGGATCTTCATCGCCATCATGGACAGAGCAGGATGTCCCCGAAAGGCGCTGCGGCTTCTCAGTGAGTCCGCCGCGCGGGTTCTGTCATCACGACCCGAGCTCGAGCGGATCGAACCGCCGCCGGGCCGCGGCGGCACCGTCCTCGTGGATGAATCGGCCGACCTGGACAGCGCAGTCGCCGGGGTGCGCCGCGCCGCGTTTGCCTTCTCCGGTCAGAGCCGGCACGCCTGCAAGCGCGCGATCGTGCTGCACTCCGTCTACGACGCTTTCCTGGAACGTCTGTGCGAGTCGACGGCGGGGCTGAAGATCGGCGATCCGATCGACCCGTCCACTCACATCGGACCCGTTCTCGATGAAAGCACGCGTGAGGCGGCAGAGCACCGGATCACGGCGGCCCGGGCCGAAGCGCGGCCCGCCCTGGCGATGGACCTGCCCGGGAAGGATGCGCTCCTTCCCGGCCGCCCCTACGTGGCGCCGCATATCTTCGCCGATGTCCCCCCCACCGGCGGGCTCGCCCGCGAGCCGAGCCCAGGCCCCGTCCTGGCGCTCATGCGGGTCGCGTCCTTCGCGCAGGCGATCGAAGCCGCGATCGCCAACGAACCCATCACCGCGCTTGGCGTCTATTCGCGCACGCCGTCGCATACCGACCGGGTTCGCGGCCGATCGAGCGCGCCCCTGCTGTTCATCAACTGCCCGATCGAGAGCCCTCCGGTCGGCGGATGGTTGACCGAGAGACATGTTGCTCCCGGCCCCCCGGTCGTTGGCCTGGAGCACATTCGCCGGTTCATCGAGCCATCGATGATCGGCAAGCAGTCGCCATACGGCAGCCGCTATGCAGTTGTCGATCATGTCCCCGAGCTATCCGGGGATTGATGACGCGGCACGACGACGATCAGCAGCGGCCGCCGCGCGTTCCAGCCCGAAGACGAAGCGTCGACAGCCCGCAAGCGCTTCCGCACAAGCACGAGTCTCGGCGAAGACGTCCCCACAGCGGCGGAAGCACGAGGGGGCGCGCCGGCCTCGAGAATCACGCGAGCACGTCCAGCAGGGTGCCGACGTTCGTGATGCGGTAGACGCTGTCAAGGAAGATGAAGCGCGGCGGAGGGGGCGGGGGAAGCTCCGGCGCCGGCGTCGGCTTGCCCAGCGGATCGGGAGCGTACGCCTTTCGCGCCGCCGGGGCGGCGGGCGCGGGCGCCGACCACCGATCGCCGCGGGCGTCCGCTTCGCCGATCGCGCAACCGCGTCGCGCCGTCCCGCAGAGATCGATGCAGTCGAAGCCGCGGCGCAAACGCTCGATGGTGCGCTTCAGATCGTTGACGACGAGGCGGCATTGCCTCGGATCGCACGGCTCGCCGTCTCCGCCCGCCGCGGGTCGGCTGCGGTGCGGCGCGGCCAGGGCGAGGCTCGCGGCGTGAACCGCGAGCATCCGCTCCACCGGGTGGACGAAGCTCGAGCTGGCGGGCGTAACGCTTCCCACGACCGGAAGGAGGCACACCGCGCGCCGCGCCGAGAGGCCGCACGCCGCGTCCGGTAAAGACGCGCGTGACGACGGGGCAGCGACGCTGACGGCGCTGTTCGTACGTCCGGCGCAACGTGGAGCTGCGCCGGATGTTGACGGCGGTCAACATCACGCGACGCCCGGCGGCATCGTCGGATGAAAAAGCGAGCACCGCCGATCGACGGTGCTCGCGTGTGATCGAGGCAGGAGACGAGGGGGGAAGGTCAATCAGGGGCAATTCCCCCACGCGGAGAGGAGGGCGAGCAGATCGGCGGTGTCGACCTCGCCGTCGCCGTCGATGTCGCCGTCCCCGGCCGTGCCCCAGTTCTCGAGGAGGATGAGCAGATCCGCGGTGTTCACGACGCCGTCGCCGTTGAGATCCTCGGGGCAGCCGCCGGACGGCTCCACGCCCCAGATCTCCACGTCGTCCAGGTTCCAGCCGGAGTAGGCCCACGCGCCGCTTTCGACCTGGTATCCCCAGCGGACGTAGAGCGTCGGCTCGTTGTCGGCGATCTCGGAAAGATCGAAGACGTGCTCGGACCATGAGTTCTCGGCGACCTCGTCGCCGCCGTTCTCCCACAACTGATCCCAGCTCGCGCCGTCGGTGGACACCTCGAGCATGGCATACACGAACGGCTGGTAGTCGCTGTTCAGCCAGCGCTGGAAGTGCAGCTCGACCTTGGTGAGTTCAGCGCAGTCGATGGCGCCGGTGGTGAGCCAGTACGGCCCGCCGGGGGTGGTCGAGTAGTCACCGTTGAGATTCACGCCGCACACGTTGTCGCCGGTCGCGCCGCTGTCGGGATCGGAATAGCCGTGGCTGTATCCGCCCTGGCCCGTCGGGTGCCCGAACGCCCACTCGCCGGTCATGCTCCAGCCGGGGCTGTCGTCCATGTCGAACACATACACGGGCATGGGCACGCCGATGTCCAGCGTGGCGGTGCGTGTGCAGTCGCCGTCGTGGTTGGTGGTGTTCACGAACTCGACGACGTCCTCGTAGTGGCCGTTGCCCATTCCCTCGGCGTAATCGCTGATGGAAACGGTGACGTCAACACTGCCGCCGACGGGGATCGTCCCGCCGGTGTTGTCCAGCGCGATCCAGTCCGCGGTCTTGCTGACGGTGTAGTCCAGCGGGTTCGGATCGTAGTTGGTCAGCGTGTACATGATGGACTCGGGGGTGAACGGCCCGCCGTTGGGGCCTTCCGAGCTCAGGCCGGACGAGGGGCTGACCTTCATCCCCGTGGGCGGGGCGACCGTGCCGACGATGCGCAGGGACGGGTCGCCGAAGATCGTCCAGTAGTTGAACTCGTTGACGCCGTCGCCGCCGTAGTCATCCATCATCGAGCAGGAGCCGGCGTAGCAGAGGGTGCCGTAGCAGTTGTACTGCTCGGTGGTGTAGAGGTCGGCGAACTCGTCCTGCATCTGCATGGGCGGAGACCAGGACTGGCTGATGGTGGAGCCGTAGAACCCGATGGCGCCGGTGGGCTCGCCGTTGTGGGTGGCCCGCATCCACGCCTCGCCGAAACAGGTGCCGCCGTCGAACTCGCCGGTGTTGCACGCCACGGAGGTGATGAACGGGAGCATGTTGTCATTCTGCAGGGCGTTGACGTGGTCATTGGAGAAGCCGGTGCTCCCCCAGCCCTGGATCCAGCCGTGGCCGGTGTAGGTGATGATGCCGCGCCCGGCGTGCAGGCCGTCGGTGACCTGCTGCGCCGTGCCGTACGGGTCGTAGATCTGGTCGACCTCGGTGTAGCCGTAGTCGAGGAGCAGATCGCGGATGTTGTCCACGTGCTCGTCGTCGTACTCGCCGTCATCGCCCGTCCCCTGGTTGGAGGCGACGCCCATGCCGCGCCAGAACCAGTCCTGTTCCGTGGCGGGCATGTTCTCGTACTCGATGGTGCGCTGCACCTGCGTGTCCACATCGCCCGGGCTCTCGGCGGAGAACCGCCCGACCATGATGTCCGGGTAATCATCGCCGCCTTCGAGCTTGGAATACGTCGGATCGGACGCGGCATAGCCCACCACCGGTGAATCGACCTGCGCGATGTCGCCCACCAGCAGCACGAACGCCAGGTCCGTCGTGTCGTACACATCCTGGATGTAGTTCTTGATCGACGTCGAGTTGTTCCCGATCGATCCCACCGCGACCACGCTGGTGGCGATGCCG
>JAXHTH010000205.1:0-16404 GCA_034211115.1 Planctomycetota bacterium
GGCTTGGTCACGCTGGCGATGCGCATGACGGCGTCGGGTTCGAGCGGCTCGGTCCGTCCCGCGTCCTTCCACCCGTAGGATCGCTCCAGGATGATCTTCCCGTCCTTCATCACGCCCAGCAGGCCGGCGCTGATGTCGTTGGCCTCCATGTACGCGGTCATCGCCCGGTCGAAGGCCGCCAGCTCGGGCACCGGGTCTCCCCCGATCGGCAGTCGCGAATCCTCGACCGGCGCCGCAACGTCGATGGGCACGAAGGCCTGAACCGCGGCGTCGTCCAGATGGGGCCCTTCGTAAAGATTCTCCCAGTCGGCGAGGACCAGGTAGGCGACCGCGTTGCGGTGCTCGGCCATGTTGAAATCGATCTCGCCGGTTCCCGACGGGATGTACCCCAGAGAAGGATCGAATGCCTGGACGAGGTATTCCTCGGCCATGCGCACGACGCGGTGATCGTGCTTTCCGCACAGCCTGAAACAGAGGGCGATCTCGGCGATGATGTCGGGCTTCGACCAGCTCAGAATCTCGAGGATGTGGCGGTCGAAGTACTCGAGGATCCATGCGTGCTTCTCCGCCGAGACGGTGCGCTGGTAGTAATGGGAATCGCCGATGATGAAGTGCGTCAGTCCGTACAGCTTGTTCTGATAGTCGGCGGCATCCAACTGCCCGTCATCGGCGTTCATGAACACGTCCTGGTACGCTCGCGTGTATTGATTCTCCAGATCCACGACGCCGATTCGCTTCAGCCAGAACACGAGATTGGAGGTCTGCGCCGCGTAGGTGCGGATCACCTCCCGATCCAGAAGGAAGCCGGCGAAGTCGGCGCTCCGCAGATGCCGGCGGGCGGTCTCATAGGCTTCGCGAAAACGACCTCGATGCAGGCCATAATCGTGAAGCTTGTGGGCGATGTAGAGCACCCGGCGGTGAAAGAGCATTTCCGCACGGGAAGCGAACATCGCTTTGCGGGCCCGCGAGACCTTGCTGACCTCACGCTTCCGCGCATGCATGATCCCGCCCTGCTGCTCGATGAACCCTTCATCATCCAGGCCGTCGAGCCGTTGCTCGAGATCGCCGATCCACCGGGCCACATCGAGGGCCACCGCCCTGAGATCCGGCGTCGCGCCGCTCGCCCGGTACATACGCACGGCGAAATGAGCCTGGGAGTTCCGATCCAGCTCCTCGAAGCGGGTCTCGTAGCTGCCCCGGATCGTCCGGGCGACCTCCGCCCCTTCCTCGCCCTCGTACAATTTGAGTTCAATGACGGATTCGCTCTGCTCGCACCCCGGAGCGAGGAGGCAGGCGAAGGCGAGGGATGAGATCAGCGCGACGCGCCCAGTGAGCATCCATCGAGATGGTGACTCACGCCGGACCACCATCGCCTCCTCGGCTCCGGACCGCGAGCAGACGCCGGAGGGACGGCCGGAGGCTCCGTTGATTGGCGTTCTGGATCTCGAGGCCCGGCCGGGCGTTCACTTCCAGCACCACCGGCGTCAGCTCCCGGGTAAACGCGACGTCGATCCCCAGATACGGAAGGGGAACGGCATGCGCGGCGTCGCGGGCCACGTCGACAATCCGATCCCAGCCGGTCACCGCCAGGCCGCGAAGCGGCAGCCCAGTGTCTGGATGATCCGTGATCGGCCAGCTCTGCCAGGTGGCGGTGGTCGTGCGGCCGGTTGCCAGATCAACGCCCAGCCCCACCGCTCCCAGATGGAGATTCGCCTTGCCGTCGGACTTCTTCGTCGGCAGGCGAATCATCGCCATGACGGGTTCCGTGTGGAGCGTGATGATTCGGATGTCAGGAAGACCGATGAGCGGGAAGTCGCCGAGAAGCGGACCCGGGAAGAGCCGCTCCTCAATCAGCGCACGATCCGCTGGCCGGCGCGAGAAATCACCGAAGAGAATCTGTCCCAGTTGCTTGCGGATTTCCTGCTCTCCCCAGACGTCGATTGACAGGGCCGCCCAGCCATGCGGGGTCCTCGGGCCGAGCACGGCGATCCCGGCGCCGGTCCCGCCGCGCGCGGGCTTGATGACGAAATGCTCAAGGTGGCTGACAGTGTTCCTGATCCGGGCCACAGCGCGCATGGAGTCGATGACCGCGTAGGTCTCAGGAATCGGCACGCCGTGCGCCACCATGAGCGCCTTGCCGAGGATCTTGTCGTCGGCCAGCTTGCGGCGGCGACGCAGATTGAACTGGTCGACCAGGTCGCGGTTGCGCCGGTTCATGCCCAGCGCCTCGCGGCAGGGCGCCGAGGCGGCCCGCGAGAGGTTGTCCATGAAGCGGCTAAGCAAGACTCACCGCCTCATCCGCCGGCGCCAGCCAGCGGAACCGCAGGTGTTCCGTCAGCCGGACCCCCATCCAGCACCCGACCAGGATGTTGAGGAAGATCAAAACGATGAAGCTCTCCGGGAACGCCAGGGCGAACTTCTGCAAGGCATAGTTGTTCATGACGAGGTAGCAGAAGCCGATCGTGATGACCGTCATGCCGATGACCTTGAGAATCTCCAACGGCCCCTCTTCATCGATCGTCGTGGAGAAATGCTCCGTGGCGATGGTAAGCACGACGATCGGCAGGTATGTCACGTGCGCAAGGTGCAGATTCCCGGTCAGGGCGCCCGCGGCGGCCATGGCCAGGATCGCGACCACCGTCAGCGTCAGCGTGGCGGCCATTCGGGGGAAGTGGAGCAGCCGCAGCGGGCTGGCCAGCATCCGGAAGAGGAATACCACGCCGACGACAAAGAGGAGACCGGCGATGGCCCAGATGAGGCCGGCGCGCATCGCGCCGACGGCGATCAGCATCGGCAGGAAGAAGCCCAGTGTGCGAAGACCGACGATGTTGCGGAGAAGAACGCTGATGAAGGCGCCGAACGGCAGCATGAGCACGACGCAGAGCACGCCCACCGAAACTCCCGATTCTTCCAGAGCGCCCCAGACCCCCAGCCAGTTCGAGGAACCTCTCGCCGATTCCTCGATGAGCCGTCCGCGGACCGCGAACGTCCGCTCCACCTCGAAACGGATGCGCGTCTTCACCGGGGAATCGCAGACGATCATGGGCAGGTCGCCGCGACAGAAGGGAAGCAGACGACCATCGGTCCGGGCAAACAGTCCGGACGTCGGGCAGAACGGCACCCACGTGCTCCCCAGCCGAACCTCCACCCAGGTCGTCGGATCCCGACCGTAGCCGGGATCGAGCAGCAGTCCGTGGACCAGTCTCGTCGGGAACCCGCGCTGCCGGGCGAGGGCTGCAAACAGACGAGCCTTGCCCGGGGCTCCTCCGCGTTGCGCATGGAGAGTACCGAGGGCATCCTCGGGCCCGTCGAGGCGCCGGCCGTCTGCGGAAGACGGTTCCGGAAGCGTTGCGCAATAGGAAAAGATCCGGCTCAGCGCCTCGACCGACGGCGAGCCCTCGGGCGCAAGTTCACGCGCGAAAGAAGCGATCTCCGGCGCATTGACCTGGATGGTGTTCGTCGCCTCCAGAAAGGGGCGGCTCTGGTCGTCGGGGGGCCCCGGGACGGTGTATCCGGGGTCGATTTCGTACGCCACCGACCTGGCGACAAGGGTGAAGGAAGTCTCCACCTTCCCGCGGCCGTGGGTTTCGCCCCACCATTCCAGCCGCCGGTTCCCGCCGTGATAGACCTCGGCCGAGTTGATCAGATCCGTATCGGTCCACCGGGCGCCGAGGGACAGATTCGGCTCGTTCCGGGGTAGATAGGCGCGCACGCGGATCGTGTCCGAGGACGTGCGGAAGAAGATGCCCATGCGGACGCGGTAGGCCGCATTCGGCGCCAGACGCTCGACGTCGTAGGCCGCGGTGGAAGCGCGATAGACCGCGAGCCCGGTCGGGAGGACCAGCAGGAGGATCGCGATCAGCACCTTGCTGGCGGTGGAACGCCGCCTCTTCACGTTGAGCCCTCCCTTGCAGCCTGTCTCCTGAACGCCATTGGGCGGCGGGGAAACCACCGCGGTCGCCGTCGCCGCCGTGCGGAATCGATCCGTCGCGGCCGGACCTCGGTCGTCCGGGGAAGGGGCCGCATCGATCGAGCGCGAGCCCGTCGCCGCGGTCGATGCCCCGGTCGCCGCCGTCCACCCGACAGAAATGCGCGGATCATCGCTTCGCATGTGTTTTGGCACTCACGCGAATGTGAACAGCCAGCGCCTGGCAGATACCGCCAGTCACGCTGATCCCGATTTATTCGCCTGGTTGAATGTTTGGAAGACGACTCGGCTCGAGGCGCCGGCCGCTCAGCGACATGGTCGCGCCTCACACTTCGCATTCCGCACGCAACGATCTACCCTTTCAGGGCCTTTCAGGGGGAGAGGTCGCCGTCGAAGCCGGTGGGGCGTCCGCTCAAGGCCACACGTCGATCCGTTCGCCAAACTCGGGGACTCTGACCCGGCGTCACGTTGGCCGGGCGCCGCCGGTGTTCTCGATGACATGCGCCATCACCCGCATTGCGCAGCGCCACTTGTCGCCCCGAGGAGACCGATAACTGCTTGCCTGGTTCTTCCTTCAGCGGAACCCCCGGGGCACGGCAGAGCCCCCCTCCCGCGGCTCTGCGCGTGCCACACCATTCGCCGTCTCACAATGTGCCTTCCGGCGGCGCACTGATACACGGATGCACGCCGGTCCCGGCATTTCGTCGAACCCGCTACAATCGGTTCCGCTCGCATCGATGTCCCGAGAGCCGCTCCCACCAGGTCGACGGAGGATGCCAGCGGCCGATCCTGATCCCGAGTGCCCTGCCATGCGCCGTCCTCGTCAGGAACCGCCCCCGATCAGAGGAGGGTCGTCCGCGGACGCGGAACCCCCGGCGGACGATGAGACGCTGGTCCGTGCCTGCCGGGCCGGCGATGAGGCAGCCTGGCGGGAGATCGTCACCCGGTACGGCCGTCTCGTCTTTTCGATCCCCCGCCGCTACGGCCTGGATCCCGAGGCGAGCGAAGACGTCTTCCAGGAGGTCTTCTCGATCCTCGTTCAGCAGCTCCCGGCCATCCAGAATCCGACGGGCCTTCCCAAGTGGCTGATCACGACGACCCACCGCGTGTCCTGCCGGGCGATCCGCTCCGCGCGGGGGAAGGGCGCACGGGTCCAGGACGGGGTCGATCCCGGTGCGCCGCCCCCGGAAGAGGCCTTGCGGTGGGAACGGCAGCACCTTGTCCGCGAAGGCCTGCGTCGGCTGGGCGGACGCTGCGAGGAGCTTCTGACCGCGCTCTATCTGGACCACGAGCATGTCAGTTACCGGCACATTGCCCGTCGGCTCGGCATGCCCGTCGGCAGCATCGGACCCACTCGAGCGCGATGCCTCGGGAAGCTCATGGAGATCCTGAGGACGGCGGAGGGTGACCGGGTCCTGTAAGCTCGCTCGCAGGTCGCTCCGGTTTCACATTTGATTTCGATTCGGATGGTATTTCGCAGACGCTGCGGGGCACATCATGGTCATGACAAGGAAGGATAACGCGATGAGTGATCCTTCGCCTACCAGCGAGCAGTTGATTCTGTACGTCCTCGGGGAGCTGGACGAGGATGAAGCGGCGTTGATCGCGGATCACGTGACCGCCTCGGCGGCGACCGCGGCCTACGTGGACAGGGTGCGGCGGGTGCTGGAGACGATGAGGACGGACGACTCCCGGGCACCGACGCCGGCCGCGATACGATCCGCGGTGGCCGCGTTCGTCCCCTCGCGCGGCCCCGTGGCGCTGGCCTGGCTGGAGCAGGCCAGGCGATGTGTCGCGCAGCTCGTGTTCGATACGCGGGCTCAGCCGGCTCTCGCCGGCTTCCGCGGCGGAGGCGCCGGGTACCAATTGGGCTACGACAGCGACGAGGGACGAGTCGACATCCGCATCACGCCCGAGGCGCGTCCCGCCAGGGGGCGATTCCGCGTACGCGGCCAGATCACGCCGCGGCAGGGCGGCGATGTCGGCTCAGTGGCGCTCGTGACGGCCGGGACCTCCAACGCCGTCACCATTGCGATTGCAGATGAGCACGGCCGGTTCCGCCTTGATGCGCCCTCGGGGCGGTACGACCTCGTGGCGGAAGTGGCCGCCGGCGCGCTGATCGCGCCGGATCTGGAGATCGGATACCACTCTGGAGATGCATGAGTAACACAGCCGACGCTGCTGCACTGCTGGCGGAGCTCCTCGCGCACCCCTTTAATGAGCAGGCCGTCCGACTGGCTCAGATGGGCCAGCCGGATGAGTTGATTCCGGACTTCGCGGAGGAGGCAGCGCGCTGGGCGATCAGCGACCTCGACCGGGCGCTGTCCGCCGCCTCAACGCTCGTCGCCCTGAGCGACGCCATCGCCGGGCCGCGGGCGCGATCCTGCGCCCGCCGGGCACTCGCCCAGGCGCTGGCGTACGCCTCTCGTCATGAAGAGGCGTTGAAGATCGCTCACGAGTCGATCGCCCTGGCGGAGGAAGCCGGCCGCCCGGTAGATGCGGCGCGCGCCCGATTGGCGACGCTGCACGTCCTGGATCGGATGGGACAACCACACGAAGCCATTGCGGCGGGACAGGCGGCCCGCGCCACCTTCCTCGCCACGGGCGAATCGGTTCTGGCCGCGCGGGCGGACGTGAATCTGGGGATCGTCCATCGGGCCCGCAACGACCCGGCCACGGCGCTGAAGCACTTCAGCCGGGCGCGGCCCGTGCTCGCCGAGGATCCGGTGATCGCGGCCCAGGTGGACAGCAATCGTGCCGAGGCGTTGCTGGAACTGAACGACTTCGCCGGAGCGGAAGCGGCGTTCAAGTCCGCCCTGGAGGCGTTTGAGAGCGCCGGCGTCGCCCGGGCCGCGGCCGTCGTGGAGGGGAATCTCGCTGATCTCATGAGCCGGCAGGGCAGGCTCGACCGCGCCCTGCTCCACTTCGAGAACGCGAGAAGACACTTCGAGAAGAACCAGGCGGAAGGAGATCTTGCCCGCGTCGCCCGGCTCGAGGCCGAGGAGGCGGAAGCGTTCACTCGCGCCGGTCTCACGCAGGAGGCGCTGGAGGCGTACCGCGTCGCCATCCCGCGGCTCGATGAGCATGGTCTGATCTGGGAGGCCACTCGGGCGCGCACCAGTTTCGGCGGTACGCTGCACAAGCTCGGCCACCATCGGGAGGCCGACCAAGTCCTCGCGGAAGCGGCCCGGGCGTACCGCTCGCGGGAACATGATGCGGGCTACGCCCGCACCTGCCTCATGCAGGGCGAGCTCGCCTGGATGGAAGGAGACAGGAAGCGCGCACAGGAGCTGTTCGAGAAGGCCCTGGCCGGGCTGGGAGAGCGTCCGGCCGAGGCCGCCGTGGTTCGGCATCACCTGGCCAGTTCGGCGCTTGAGCAGGGCAGGCTCGCGGAGGCGGCGGATCTGCTGGAGGAGGCGCTGGACACCGCCCGCCGGCATGACCTCGCACCCCTCCTCGCCGATCTTCTGCACACCCGGGCGAAGGTGCGGGAAGCGCGGGGCGAGCCGGCGATGGCGCTGGGGGATCTTCGGGCCGCCGCCGACGAGGTGGAGCGGATGCGGGGTTCGCTCCAGGCCGAGCGATTGCGCGCTGCCTTCGTTGGTGAACGAGCCACGGTGTACGAGGAGCTCGTTCTGGCGCTGCTGGCGGTCAACGAGGCCGGAGCCGTCGATGAGGCGTTCCACAGCGTCGAGCGGGCCAAGAGCCGCACGCTGCTCGACGTCGCCTCCGGGGCCATCAGTGTTGACTCGACGTCGAGGCAGTCATCGCCGGGCGGGTCGGCCTCTCCCCTGCTGCGGGAAACGGCACAGCTCAGAGCCGAACTGAACGCGCTCTACAGCCGGGTCTTCGACGCGACGGCGCCGGAGCGGAGCCCGGCCGCGCTGGCGCAGTGGCGGCAGAGCATCGAGCGTTCCGAGCGCCGGCTGGAGAATCTGGAGAGCCGGCTCGCGGCCACCGACGAGTTCGCCGGCCTCTTCGCGCCGCCCACGGAACTCAGGGAAGTGCAGCGTCTGCTCAGCGCCGACACGGCGCTGATCGAGTACTTCATCGCCAGGGATGAGCTTCTTGCGTTCGTCGTCCGCGGCGACTCCATTCATGTGTCGCGCGAGCTGGCTTCCCGCCCGGACGTGGAGGAGCAGGTCGAGAGTCTGCAGTTCCAGTTGGCACGTTCGGTGAACTGGATCAGCGCCGGGACCCGCGCGGGCGAGGCGCTCCGTGGCGACACGCAGCGCGAACTGGACACGCTGCACCGGACGCTCATCGAGCCGCTGAGCGCGCGGCTGCACGAGATCAACAAGCTCATCGTGATCCCGCACGGACCGCTCCACGCCGTGCCGTTTCATGCGCTGCATGATGATCGGGGGTACGTCATCGAGAAGTTCGACGTCAGTTACGCGCCCAGCGCGAGTCTGCTGTCGCACCTTGGGGCGGCGCGCGTTCCGGAGCGCCCGCCCCGCTCACCGGTGCCGCCGCTCGTCCTCGGTCTGGCGGACGAAGCCGCCCCGCATATCGAGGAAGAGGCGAGGGGGATCGCGAACGTGCTGGGCGGGGCGTCGGCGCTGACCGGTCGCGACGCGACGCGGGCGAATCTCGCACGGCAGGCCCGCGGCGCCCCCACCGTCCACCTCGCCTGCCACGCCCGCTTCTCGCCGGAGGCGCCGCTCTCTTCAGGTCTGAAACTGGCCGACGGCTGGCTGACGGTCAGGGATCTGCACGAGCTTCGGCTGGACGGCGCCGTCGTCGTGCTCAGCGGTTGCGACACGGGTCGCAGCGCCGTGCGGGCCGGGGACGAATTGACCGGTTTTGCGAGGGGGTTTATCGCGGCCGGGGCCTCGGCCGTCATCATGAGCCTCTGGACCTTGAGCGACGATAGTGCCCAAAAAGTAATGGCAATGGTCTACGACGCGTGGCATAATGCGGAACCGGAGGGGCGGCCGAGTCTCGCCGCGGCCCTCCGCCAAGCGCAGTGCGCGATGATCAGGGAGAATGGTCATCCCGTGCTGTGGGGACCGTTTGTCCACGTGGGAAGACCATGAACGCGCACATGAGAATCCGTCGCATCGGCCTCGTCCTGGCCTGCCTGTTTCTCGCCTCCGCGGCATCAGTCGAGGCGGGCGTCGATGACACCTTCGTCTCCGAGCAGATCGTGGTGGAGTTGGCGGACGGGGCCGACATCGGCGACATCAGCGCCGACTACGGAACCTCCGTCCTCGGGAGCATCGAACTGCTGCAGCTCTACCTGCTGGAGCTGCCGGAGGGAGTGGACGAAGAGCAGTTCGAGGCGCTGCTGGAGGACGATGCGCGGATTGAGGATGCCGAACTCAACTATCGCGCCGAAACCGCCGAAGGCCAGACGGAGAGCTTCTACCTGCAGGTCGATCCGACGTTCTACCCCACCCAGTATGCCTGGGATCTCATCGGCCTCGAGGCCGCGCACGGACTCTCGACGGGCGCGGGCGCGCTGCTCGCCATCCTGGACACGGGCGTCGATCCGGATCACGAAGCTCTGGCCGATCACATCGCGCCCGGCAGCTACAACTTCATCGACCAGTGCGCTGACGTTTCCGACGTCGGCGACGGGATCGACGAGGACGGAGATGGCGTGGTGGATGAAATGGTCGGACACGGCACGTTCGTGGCCGGTCTCGCCGCGATGATGGCCCCGGACGCCGGTCTGCTCATCCTGAAGGTGCTCGATGGCGACGGCATCGGGGAGTCGTTCAGGGTCGTCACCGCGATCTACTACGCGGTGGAGCAGGATGCCGACGTGATCAACCTGAGCCTCGCCCTGAGCAGCGAACGCCAGCTTCTCAAGGATGCCCTGAGCTACGCGAGGGAATCGGGGGTGGTTGTCGTCGCCGCGGCGGGCAACCTGGATCAGGAGCACCCCCTGTATCCGGCGGCGCATCCGGACGCGATCGGGGTCGCGTCGACCGATGCCGCGGACCACAAGTCCGAATTCAGCAACTACGGCGGTCATATCAGGCTGAGCGCGCCGGGATCGGAGATCGTCAGCACGGTACCGGGCAATGCCTACGCCCGCTGGCAGGGCACGAGCATGTCCGCAGCGCTGATCTCCGGGGCCGCGGCCCTGCTGAAGAGCGCCGACCAGCACGCATCGCCGGACGAGGTCTTCGACGTCATGGCGGATGCCGCAGTGGATCTGAATGGTGAAAACCACGGGTACGGCGGCTTGCTCGGCGCGGGACGGCTCGACGTCGCCGCCGCGCTGGGCGATCCGGGCGGGATCGGCGACCTCAACCATGACGGCGACGTGGAGACCGCCGACCTTCTGATCCTGCTCGCCGAATGGGACGAGGAGGACTCGCCGGCCGATCTCGACGGCGACGGGGTCGTGGGCGCCGGCGACCTCCTTCTGCTCCTGGCCAACTGGGGCTGACTTGCCCGCGTAACGCTTCAATCACAGCCGCGCCTCATTCCGACCGGAAGCGCCCGGCCGCAGCGATGTTGCGCCGCGCGGTGGGCGGCGGTCGTCCGCGGCGCGATGCCGGACCAGGGCGCGGCGTTGAGGTGGTGCCGCGAACGCACACAAAACACCGAAGCGCATCGGGCGACCGACGTATCACAACGCCGGCGGCCATGCACATTGCAAGCGGACGGCGTTGGAGACGGAACGAAGGAAGGAGACAAGCAAATGTCGAAGAAGATCGCCTTGTGCACCCTGCTCCTGGCGGCGCCCGCGCTCGGCCTGATCGCGGCTGCGACCACCCCCAGCAGCCTCACTCCCGAGGAAACACTCGGGAAGTTCCTGTTTTTCGATGAGAACCTCTCGACCCCGCCGGGGCAGTCCTGCGCCACCTGCCACGACCCGGCCACGGGATTCACCGGCCCGGATTCACTCATCAACGAGTTCCTCGCCGTGTATCCCGGCGCTGTCCATGCCCGGTTCGGAAACCGCAAACCACCCACCGCCGCCTACGGGGGAGAGAGCCCGATTCTCTACTTCGATGAGGACGAGGATGTGTTCGTCGGCGGCATGTTCTGGGATGGTCGTGCCAGTGGATGGACGTTGGGTGATCCGCTGGCCGAGCAGGCGCAGGGGCCGTTCCTCAATCCCCTGGAACAGAACAACCCGAATGCACGGCACGTCTGCCGCAAGGTCGCCTTCTCCGACTACGCGGACCTCTACGAAGAGGTCTTCGGCGAGCCCGTCGACTGGAAGAACAACGTGGAGCAGACGTACGAGAACATCGCCCGGGCGATCGCGGCGTACGAGCGCTCCATCGAGGTCAACCCCTACAGCTCCAAGTACGACTACTACCTGGCCGGGATGGCCGAGCTGACGGAGGAGGAAGCCTGGGGTCTGGAGCTGTTCGAGGATCCGGCCAAAGGCAACTGTGCGGCGTGTCACCCCAGTGAGCCGGGGCCGAACGGCGAGCCGCCGCTGTTCACCGACTTCACCTACGACAACCTCGGCGTCCCGAAGAACCCGGACAATCCCTTCTACCACATGCCGCGAAAGTGGAACCCCGACGGCGCCGACTGGGTCGATCCGGGACTGGGCGGCTTCCTCGCGGGAACCGGGGAATACTACGATTACGCCGCCGAAAACTGGGGCAAGCACAAGGTCCCGACTCTGCGAAACGTGGACCTGCGACCGTACGAGGGCTTCGTCAAGGCCTTCGGTCACAACGGCTTCTTCAATTCGCTGGAGGACATCGTCCACTTCTATAACACCCGAGATGTCGAACCCTGGCCCGATCCCGAGGTGCCGGAGAACGTCAACACGGACGAGCTGGGTGACCTCGGCCTGACCCTGCAGGAAGAGGCCGCGATCGTCACCTTCCTGAAGACGCTCTCGGACGGCTACACGCCCCCTCGGCGGTGACCGGGGTTCGGCACGGCCTCCTCGTGCGCGCCCGCCATCGCCCGGCGGGCGCGCGCATTTCACCATCGGCCTGACGACTGGACATGCCCCCGCCGCACCGGGACGGGTTGGCCGCGGTCCGACTCCGCCGACCCGTCAGCCGACGAGCCGACGGGTCCGTTCGGAGTCGGGACCGGGCATGACCCGGCGGGCTCCGCGGCGCCGCCAAGCGTCCATCGGGTCGTCGCGTGCCCTGGCGTTGCGGCGTGCACTTCCCACGCAGTGAGCGCCCCATCAGAAAACCCCGCCGTCGGGTACTCGCAACGGCGGGGCGCCAATCATGCGTGTCTCGCGGAATCGCTGAGACCGAGCGGATTCGGCGGGATCAATCGTAAGTATGGACCTTGAGGTTGCCCTCGTCGATCTCGATCATCATGGGCGACTCGTCGTAGGGCAGGCAGTCGGGGTATTCGAAGAACTGGCCCGTGATGAGGTCGCCGTTCCAGCCGGGCGTTCCGCCATCGGTGACCCAGATCTGGACGCCGCTCCCCATCCAATCCTCGACGTTCGTGTCCACGATCTCGCCGGAGAACGTGGCCTCGTTGCCCTCGACTTCCACGCAGTCCACCATCATGGTGTAGTAGCGAACGGTCCCTTCGCCATCATCATCCTGGTAGTAGAACTCGCCCTTGGCCGGCCGATCCATGTACGCCTCGTGGGCGTTGAAATCGGCGTAGGCCATGAGTCCGGAGTTCTCAAACCAGACCTCTCCCGTCGCCTTCTCCGCCGGCCCGCCTCCGCCGACACCGGGCGCCGGAGGCCCACTCCCCATCGTGGTCGCCAGAAACGCGCCGAGCGCCAAACCGATGAACAATCGCGTCTTCATTGCAGAATCTCCTTTTCCTTTCATCGTGTAACCGGGTCCATAAACGACGTGCTTCGGGGCTCAATGACCCGCGCACGCTTGCCGGGATCGATACGCGGACGGCTGCCCGGATGGCCTGCTCGACGATCCTCTTTGCCGTTTCTCTGGATCGCCGCGGGATCAGTCTCCTTTCAGCAGGCTCCGGCGCCTCCCGCTCCGGATATGGATGTGGCCCGAATCGCGATGTCGATACACAGAATCCGCGCAGTTTGTGCACTGAATCAGACCGCGGGGCGTCATGATGCCGGGTGACAGGCTGCACGCGCCGCGGCACGCCCGACCCGCCGTCCGGGGGGAGCCTGCGACCGGCGCGCTGAACGAGGCTCGTTCACCCCTGGAATGTGCAGCGCGCCGTTGACCGGTTCCCTTCCGCCCCGGAACACGGCGAGGAAAAGATGTGTTGGCGATACGAATACCCATAGAAATGCGCGCATAGTAAATCGGCGGTTTCCCTTGGCGATGCGCATTCTGCGCGCGTGATTTCAGAGCGGGGGAACCGCTCCAAGAGAGAGTTGCCCGGCCGGCGGAGCCGCGTTGGGGGGTGCGCCCCTGTTCGCGCGTCGCGCCGAATCGTGGCCTGTTCGGGGGTGTCGTCCGCCGCCAGCCGGCTCTGATCAACGAGTGTCCCGCCGACTTCGACGGCGACGGCCTCGTCGATGCCGCCGACCTGGTGTCCTTATTGGGCGAGTGGGACACGCCGGACGGCGATGGCGGCACGGACAGCGCCGATTCGCCGGCTCAGCTCGCGGCGCGTGGGGTGCCCTTGGCTGAAGGGGCCGAAGCGCGGCGGTTCCGGGCGAGCCGTCTCCGGATTCTCGCTGGGCGCCGCCCCGCCCCGGGCTATACTGGAGGGAAAGATCTGTAATTCGGCTCAGACCGGTGCGATCGGGTGCCGGCTTCGGTGTCGGCCCGGTGGCAGGGAAGGAGGACCGTTGACCATGTTGCACACGAAGGAAACCCGCAACAGAACGTATGGATGGCCCCTGAAGGCGGCGGGGATCGTGATGGCCGCCCTCGTCCTGGCGTCGCCGGCCGCTGGCCAGCTCACGCCCGAGGACATCGACGCCCTGCGCCGGCAGGGTGAGAAGGAGGGCTGGACCTTCACCGTGGGCGAGAACCCCGCCACCCGTCGCAGCCTCGATGAGCTCTGCGGCGTCGTCGTGCCCGACAACTGGAGACAGGGGGCCCGATTCGATCCCTGCAATCCGCGCGGCATGCTCCCGAACACCTTCGACTGGCGCGATGTCGACGGCCAGAACTACTGCACGCCGATCCGGGACCAGGGCGGCTGCGGGAGCTGCTGGGCCTTCGCCCTTGTCGGCTCCTTCGAGTCCAACATCGTCATCATGGACGGCGTGTACGAGGATCTCTCCGAGCAGTGGCTGGTGAGCTGCACCGGCCTGGGGGGCTGCAACGGTGAATGGCCCGGCAACGCCGCCAACTTCTACCTCTGCTCCGGCGACTACCAGGACCCGTGCGGCGGATACGGGGCCGTCCTCGAAGCCGACTTCCCGTACGTGGCCTGGGATGCGCCGTGCGAGTGCCCTTACGAACATCCTTATTGCCTCGAGGACTGGGCCTTCATCGGGCCGGAATGGGGGATCCCCACCAACGAGCAACTCAAGCAGGCCATCGTCGATCATGGCCCGATCACCGTCTGCGTCTACGTCAACTCCGCCTTCAGCGCCTACACGGGCGGGATCTTCAACGCCTGCCAGGATTACGCGATCAATCACGCCGTCGATCTGGTCGGCTGGGACGACAACCAGGGCGACAGCGGCGTGTGGTTCCTCCGCAACTCCTGGGGCCCGGGGTGGGGCGAAGACGGGTACATGCGCATCGCCTACGACTGCTCGCGCATCGGCTACAACGGCCTGTACGTGCAGTACGAGGGCATTCAGCCCACCCTGGTCTTCACGTATCCCGACGGCCGGCCGGAGATGCTCGATCCCGATCAGGACACCGCGTTCCGCGTGCACGTGAGCGGCGAGAACGACGGCGTCCCGGTCCCCGATTCGGGACAGATTCACTATTCGCGCAACGGCGGCGGATTCACCACCGCCGACATGAACGACCTCGGGGGCGGCGATTATGAGGCGACCCTCCCCGCCGCCGAGTGCTTCGATGTCTACGACTGGTACGTCAGCGCTGAAGAAGAGACGATGGGGCGCATCTACGATCCGCCCCGCGCGCCGGACGACACCTATTCAGCCGTCGTCGCCACCGGCGAAGTCGTCGTCTTCGATGATGACTTCCAGTCGGATCACGGCTGGACCGTCTACGCCGGCGCCGACACCGGCGACTGGGAACGCGCCGACCCGCAGCAGGTCACCAGCAGCGGGACCATCACCCAGCCGGGCGACGATCACTCGCCCGACGGGACGCTCTGCTTCGTCACCGGCCCGCTCGCGGGCGGCGGAGCGGGCGATTACGACGTGGACGGGGGACCGACGCGGCTCACCTCGCCCGCCTTCGACCTTCAGGACCTCAACGCGACCGTCAGTTACTGGCGCTGGTACCACATCAGCACCCAGTGGAACGACGAGCTGCTCGTGGAAGTCTCCAACGACGACGGCGCGACCTGGACCACCGTCGAGTCGATCACGGATCGCCAGACCTGGACATACGTCCAGTGGAACGTGAGCGATTACGTCGATCCTACCCGCCAGGTGCGCGTGCGGTTCACCGCCGATGACAGCCCCAACGATTCGCTCGTCGAGGCGCTGATCGACGATTTCGCGGTGACCGTCCTCGAGTGCGAGGGCGGCGGCATTCCCGAGGACATCAACGGCGACGGGACCGTCAACACCGCCGACCTGCTGCTCCTGCTCGCCGCGTGGGGACCGTGCCCGGACTGCCCGGAGGACATCAACGGCGACGGGACGGTGAACACCGAGGACCTGCTGCTCCTCCTCGCGGCGTGGGGCAGCGGCTGACCGGCCCCCGGAAGGCTCACAGCCCCGCGAAGCAGGGCAGGTGCGGCGTCACGTCCGCGGTGGCGATGTGCGCCGCGGCTCGGGCGAGGCCGAAGACAACGAATGACGCCGCCAGCGCGCTGTAGGCGGCGTCGGTGATCGTGCGGTTCCGCCGGATGAAGCGGGCCAGCTCGACGCGGCGAGCGCGCGGCAGCAGGCTCTCGGCGATCACGATTAGAAAGAACGCGAGGAAGAACAGGCCGAAGGGGTGGTACGCCCAGCTCTCGGCGAACAGGCCGCGCACGGCGCAGCTCAGGCTGCGCGTGAGCCCGCAGCCGGGGCAGGGGATCCCCGTCGTGCCGTGCAGCCAGCAGACGGGCACCCCCAGCCCGTGCGGCGGGTGAACCAGGGCCATGATCGGCACGAGCCAGGCGAGGCACACCGTCGTCCGGCCGAACCATCGCCGATACGCCGGCGCGCGAAGAGCATTGATCGACGGCGCGACGTCCTCGGTGGCGTCCCGCCCGGCGCGCAGCTCCGCGGCGCCGATCAAAACCCTGCTCCCATCGCGCCGTCCATCGAGTAGATAAGCCCCACCGCCGCAATATAGGCGATGAGGCCGATGCCGTAGAGCACCCTGACGTATTGATTCTCGCAGACGGCGTACACGAAGTAGAGGATGTAGAACGGCACGCACAGCGTGAGCAGGCCCTGGCCGATCCCCTCGATAAACGCGAACACGAGCACGGCAATCGTGATGAGGAAGAAGAAAAGCCCGGCCGTGCCGATGTGGGCCAGGGCGACC
>JAXHTH010000206.1:0-7795 GCA_034211115.1 Planctomycetota bacterium
TCCGTCGTTTACGCTGTTCGGCGATGGAAGTGCGGGCCCTGATCTGGAGCTGCTTTGCCATGCGTGACCGCTTCGTTCTTCCTCATGCCGCCGCGGTGATCCTCGCCGTGCTTTTGGTGGCCGACGGTCGGGCCGCCCCGCCCTCCATCAACAGCCTCGCCACCAACACCGCGTTCACCCCCCGCGAGCAGCAGAGCATCCAGACCTACGCCACCTACTGGGTCGAACAACTCGCCGTCGGCAACGAGAACCCGCAGACCGTCCGCACCGCCCGACGCCGACTGCTCGATCCCCTCCGCGGCGACCTCGCCAGCGCGATGTTCCTCGATCAGTATGGCCGAAGGATCATCCCGTTGCTGGAGGATGTCATCGCCGAGGGAAACCCCCACGTGTCCTCCAACGCGCTCATCGTCCTCTCCCAGATGGGGACCGGAGACGCGCTGAACGCCCTGCTGGAGCGCGCCAATGTCCGGCAGGAGCCGCGGACGGAGATCCGCCTCCGCGCCGCCCGCGGCTGTCGGGATGTCTTCCAGAGCGAGAGCCTGAAGACGGTCAGCTCGCGAATGATCACGCCCGCCGCCCGCCGGCTGCGCGATGCGGCCCGGGGCGAGACGCATCCGCTCATTCTTCGTCATCAGCTCGAGGCGATTCTCGCCGCCGACCAACCGCACATCGATCCGCAGCAGCGCGTCCAGATCCGGGAGTGTCTGGTGGAAGCGCTGATGGCCACCGCGGAGCGGGCCATCGAGGCGCCGCCCGATGCTGAGCCCGGCGGCATGGAGTTCTTCGAGGCGACCTATCCCGCCCTCATCGAGGCGCGCGACCTGTACCTGCGGCTCGATCTCAGCGCCCAGCAGCAGTTCGGCAAACAGATCGGCCCCACCCTCGGCCAGCTCCTGGAAATCCCCTCCGCCCAGTGGCAGACCGGGCAGAACGCGCCGCGCTGCAAGGAACAGTGCGGCAAGATCATCCACCTCTGCGAGCGCTTCCTGACCACCCTCGATTCCTTCGTCCGTGCCACCGGCGGATCGTCGCCTCCCGATACGGACCTGCGCAGCGCGTGGGAATCCAACAACCGGGAGCAGTACGGGGAGCATCTCCGCCAGTGGACGGGGATCCTGCAGCGGAAGCCCTACGAGTAACCCCGCCGGTTTCCCCGCCCCGCCGGCCGGCGGGTAGACTGAGACAGCATGAGGCTCTTGGCGCCCTTTGCGCTTCTGGTGATCGTCCTCGCCGCCGTCGTCTGGCTGGATGACACGCCGACGGAAGCGGATCTTGTCTTCGTCAACCAGAACGAGGTCTTCACGCTCGACCCGCAGCGGATGAGCTATCTCCAGGACCTGCGCCTCGCCCACGCGCTCTACGAGGGCCTCGTGCGCTGGGACAATTACGATTTCTCGATCCTCCCCGCCGCCGCGGAAATGCCGGCGATCTCCGATGACGACCTGACGCTGCGCTTCCGCCTCCGGCCCGAAACGCGATGGTCCAGCGGCGATCCCGTCACCGCCCACGACTTCGTCTATTCCTGGCGGCGCGCCATCCTTCCCGATACCGCGGCCGACTACTCGAACCTGTTCTTCGTCATCGCCGGCGCGGAGGACTTCTTCCGCTGGCGGACGCAACAGACCGCCGCCTTCGTCGCCGATCCCTGGTCTGATCCCGACGCGCCGGAGGCGAGGACCGTTCGGGCGGCGATCGCCCGCCTGAATCGACTCCTCGAGGCGACGAACCTGCCCGAAGCGATCGCCCCGCCCAGCGATGATGATCTTCCCGCCATCCGGGCGGAGCTGGATCGCCTGCTCGAGGCGGCCGAGACCGGCGGCCCGTCGCTGGCGATCGAACTCGCCAGCGCGGCGCGAACCCGAGCCTGGCTCCAGTCGCTCGATGATCCCGCCTGCCGAGCCGCCGAAGCGCACTGGATGTGGCGGCGCGCAAAGCAACGCTTCCACGAAACGGTCGGCCTGACCGCGCTCGACGACCGCACGCTCGAAGTCAGGCTCCGCCAGCCGACGGCGTACTTCCTCGACCTGCTCTGCTTTGGCGTGTTTCATCCCGTCCATCGCCCCACCGTCGAAGGCTGGCCGATCGATCATCTCAACCCCCCTTCCGGGGGCCGGGGCGGGGGCTGGCACGCGATCGAGCCGCCTCCGTTCGAGCAACGCCGCTGGATCAGCCTCAGCCCCGCCACCGGCAAGCTCGAGCAGAAACACGAATGGGCCAAGCCCGGCCGGCACGTCGGCAACGGACCCTACCTCCTCGCCGAATGGCGCTACAAGCGCGACCTGCGCCTGGAAAAGAACCCGCTCTATCACGATGCGGGCCGCGTGCGATCCGACTCGATCCTCGCCCGCACGATCGAGGACACGAACACCGCCGTCCTCGCCTTCGAGTCCGGCCAGGTGAACTGGCTGGCCGACGTCAGCGCCGAGTACCAGTCTGACATGATCGCCCAGCGGCGCGCCTATGAACTCCGCTACGCCGATGAACTCGAAGCGCTGCGCCTCGCCGGCCTTACCGAGGACGAAGCGCTCGCATCGCTCCCCCCGCCGCAGTCAGGCGAGCGGCGCAACATCCACGTCTTCCCCACCTTCGGCACCGACTTCTTCAGCTTCAACTGCCGCAACATGCTCAGCGACGGCCGGCCCAACCCGTTCGCCATCGCCGCCGTCCGAAGGGCCTTCACCCTCACCGTGGACAAGCAGACGATCGTCGATCACGTGACGCAGCTCAGCGAGCCGGTCATCACGACCCTCATCCCGCCCGGCTCGATCCCCGGCTATGACAGCCCGAAAGGCCTCCCCCACGATCCCGACCGCGGCCGGCGCGAGCTCGCCGCCGCCGGGTGGGAAGATCGCGACGGCGATGGGCTCGTCGAGGACACCGACGGCAAGCCCTTCCCCGTCATCGACCTCTGCTACACCACCAACACACCGCGCTACAAGTGGATCGCCCTCGAGCTGAAAGCCCAATGGGAACGCGAACTCGGCGTCCGCGTCGAGCTCCGCGGCAGTGAAACCAAGTTCTTCAAGGAGGATCTCAAGCAGGGCAAGTTCATGATCGCGCGCGGCAACTGGTACGGCGACTACGGCGACCCCACCACCTTCCTCGACCTCTGCAGGACCTCCGATGGCAACAACGACCGCGCCTACAGCAGCGAATACGTCGACGGCCTGCTCGAAGAGGCCGAGCAGGAGCGCGACCGCGGCCGGCGCCTGGCGCTCCTCGAGGAATGCGAGCGCTTCCTCTTCCAGGAAGAGGTGCCGATGCTCCCCCTCTGCCAGCTCGTGCAGGTGTACATGTACGAGCCCGGACGCGTGACGGGCCTGAGCGATCATCCGCGCCTCACGCAGTTTCTCTGGCAGATGGAGGTGCGCAAGCCGTGATCGGCCTCATCCTCCGCCGCCTCGTGCAGATCCCCTTTGTGCTCCTCGTGGTGTACACCATGACGTTCACACTCGCCTGGCTCATTCCGGGCAACCCGCTGGAGAATGCCGAAGGTCGCCGGCCGCCGGAGGAGATCACACAGGCCATGCTCGAGCAATATAAGCTCGACTCCTACTGGGGCTTCTACTGGGATTATCTCGGGAAGGCGACGGGCGCAAGCTGGGTGCTGGGGCAGCACGATCGGCCATTCGACCTGGGGCCCAGCCTCAAACATGAGAACTGGACCGTCAATGAGATCCTTCTCGCCGGCCTGCCCGTGTCCATCACGCTCGGCCTGACCGCGATCCTGCTCGCCTGCGCGATCGGCATCACCGCCGGCGCGATCGGTGGAATGCGACCCGGCACCTGGGCCGACTATTTGACGCTTCTCATCGCGCTCATCGGCATCAGCCTCCCCACGTTCGTCATCGGCACCGCGTTGCTCGTGGCGTTCTCCGTCACGCTGAAGCTGTTCCCTATCGGGGGCTGGGGCGGGTTCTCCCATCTCGTCATGCCCGCGATCACGCTCTCGCTTCCCTACGCGGCCTACATCGCGCGCCTCACCCGCTTCGGGATGATCGATCAGCTCGAGAGCGATTACGTCCGCACCGCGCGCGCCAAGGGCGTGAGCGAGATGCGCGTCGTCCTCCGCCACGCCCTGAAGAACGCGTTCCTGCCCGTGCTGAGCTATCTCGGGCCCGCGGCGGCGATGGCCCTCACCGGCTCGTTCGTCGTCGAGAAGGTCTTCGCCGTGCCCGGCATCGGCACGCACTTCGTCGATGCCGTCCTCAGCAAGGACCTCACCCTCATCATGGGCGTCGTGCTCACCTACGCCACGATGCTCATCCTCTTCAACCTCATCGTGGATGTCATGTACCGCTGGGTGGATCCCCGCATCGAGCTGGGGTGAGGGATCCTTACCCGCGGTGGTCAATCGAGCCCGAGAATATCGCCCACCGCGAGCACATAGGTCACATCCTCACGACTTCCATCATCATTGACATCTTCGAAATATATCTCAAGCCGAGATGCCGCCCATTCTCCCTCAGGCATGCGTATGACTGTGTGGTAGGTCCCGTCGCGATTCCTGAGAAAATAGGCCAACCATGATCGAATTAACTGGCCATCCTCGCCAAGGACTATCCACTTGTAGTGGTAGGGTTGGAGTTGGTCTTTCGGGGCGATCGGGCTTCGGTGTTCATTGAACTCTACGGGATTCCCTCTGCGTATGACGACTCCGAAGTATCTCTCGCCTTCCCCAGAACTGTGAGCGTCCGCGTAGATGTAAATATCGCAGGGCGAAATCGCTTTGTTCAGGTCATTCCTACCTACAGAGTATTCAGCAAAGCGCTCGCAAAGCGGAGGCGGGGGTATCTCCGGGGCCCCGGTTCGCTCTTCTGTGGACGAGCCACACGCAAACACAGACCATACGCCGGCCAGCAGACATAGGATCCATCGCATATCATCCCCTTCAGCAAGTAGCGCCCGTGCTGAGCGCGTTGGTGAATCCCGCACATGCCGTGAAAACTCGATACGCCACCAACTTACCCTGTCCCGTGCAGTGCCCGCAAGCCCCTACATAGGAGAATCGCAGGGATTCGCGCCGTCTCTGATGCAAAGCCGCGACCAGTGGTCGCGGGGATCGCGGATGATCCCGGCGATCACTTCCGGGGGCCGACGCGGCCACTGGCCGCGGCTTTACACCGTTCCTGCGGCTCCCGCATATTCGGGCCCGCGCATCCACCCGCATTCCGGACAACCGGCATCGGTACGGTCGTGGAGGTAATAATCGCAGCGCGGGCAGCGGCTGCGCTTCGCGAAGCGATCGAGCTTCCTCCGGATCCGCGATGCCACCACGAACAGCCAGATGAGCCAGGCAAGACCCGGCAGAAGCACGAGCAGCCCGCTCAGCAGGGAGGTTACCGCCCCGTAGGTGATGTCATCATCGCCGACCGCCAGCGCGACCGGGTCCCAGAAACGCAGCACCGCCCACCAGGTGAGCATGATACATTGCAGCACGATGCCCACCCACAGCAGCCACGTGCGGTGTCGCGCACTGATGAGACTCCCGCCGAAGCGCCCATCCACCGCCCCGGCCAGATGGAATCCCGCGAACAGGACGGCGAAATAGAGAAGAGAAAGAAGCCCACTGATAATGGTCAGGCCGACATCGACGGCCGGCATGACGCCGCCCTCGATGTCGAGCCGCCAGAGGAGTGTGTGCACCGAGTTCGCGGGCGTCAGGACGGAGTCGGCCGCGAAGTAGACGACAGGCGAAAGCAGGAGCCAGCGCGAAACCGGCCAGTCGCCGGCGCGAAGGATGCGCAGGACGCCCAGCAGGGCCAGGGGCGCGGTCGCCCAGGCGATGATCCGCACGGCGAACGTGCTCCACACGAAGCCGACGACGTCGGGGATCAGGGCGGAGACCACGAATCCGCCCGCGAACGAGACCACGTTGACCGCGAACACGGTGATCAGCGCCCAGCGGAGCAGGTTCACACCGCTCGCCACGCGATCCGCGGTCGATTGCAGTTCGGTCGGTTCTCCCGCCGATGTCGGCGGAGCGTCGTTGCTGTTGCCGCCCGCTTCGCTCATGATGCGCCTTCCCGTTTCCACCCGCATTCCGGGCAGCCGCCGGAAAGCGCATGGCGCAGATCGTAGCCGCACTTCGGGCACCGGCCGCGCTTGATGCGGATCACGCGACGCAACACGAACGGGCCGGGGATGAGCAGCCAGAGGACGATCGCGTAGAAGAGCGTGTTGATCGCGAAGCCGGGCCAGATGGGACGCACCGGGAGCGCTCGGTGACTTGTTCGTGGGTAAGACGGGGGACCTGAGTCGAGCGAGATGCTCGCCATTGGAGACGCGACGTATGCCTGCGGCGTGTCCTCAGCAGGCCGCGCTGCAAGTGCGCTCCAGAGGCTGAATCTCGGCCATCCACAGCCCTGTTCTGCCTTGATGAAGACACCGGTACCATCGCAGTCTGTCAGGCCCAGACGGCTCCAAGACTGACGCAGTATCGGGCACCGCCATTCGTGGAATACGCCAGGCGTGGTGTGGCTGGGATCGCGCCTCACATACTCCCGTGCGTCATCCGGAGGCAAGTCCCTGTCCAACGCGGAGGTGATTTCCTTCTTCTCCACCGCGAATGAGCGAACGCGTTCGACGCCAGCAAGCCAGACATCACCATTTGGCATACAGGCGATCACCGCTGCGTAGTCTGTGGTCTTGCTTGCGCCCCACGCGGCGAATCCCCACGCCACGGCGACATTCACGATCGCGCCCAGCCCCACAAACACGATCACCTGCGTGATGATCTTCCCGGGCCGGAGCCGCCTGCGCTGCCTCGTCTGTTGGCCGCCCATGCCCACATGGTATCACGCCGCGTCGAAGCCGCGCGTCCCTTTTATCCTCCTCTGTGCCCTCTGCGCCTCTGCGGTGAACCCCCGGACCCCCCGGATCCCCCGCCTCAATACCCCCGCACCGTCACCGACCAGTCGCCGCGGTCGAGGTTGATGATGAGGTACCGCAGCGCATCGGCGGCGTGGTCGTGGCCATCCTTCACCGGAACCGTGCACTCCGGCTTGTCCGGCGGATAGTGATACATCGACAGCGACTCGATGAGCACCTTACATCGCGGATGGATGCGCAGACCGACGGCGCCATCGCCTCGCTTCAGCCGGCGGCGCACGGCCCGGATGCCCGCCTCCAGGGCGATGGACCTCGACCGCACGGCCCAGCCGGCGCGCTTCCAGAGCGCGATCGTGCTCAGGCCCGTCTGCTCGGATCGCTGATGCCCGGCCGGGTCGGCCCCGATCCACGCCGGCCGCGGCCACGGGCGCTCCCGCGCCGCGTCGATCAACTCCTCGGTCGTGCGTTCCGCTTCGACCAGTTCATCGATGATGTGCACGACATCCTGATCCTCATCGAGCCATGCCCAGAGGAAGACGGTTGGTGAGCGATAGCCGAAGTCCATCCCGGCGATCCAGATCGCGCCCGGCTCGCCTTCGCGCGGGGCGGGAGGCGTCTCGAACTCCGCAACATGCACGCTGCGGTCGAACTGCGGATACACCGTATCCGACCGGCTGGGGCGCTCGCAGAGCATCTCGGCCTTCCACGTGTCATCGCCGACGCGCGCCCGCTGCTGGATCGCATCGTCGATGTCGATGAATCCGGCGGCGTTTCGCGCCAGACCACCGCAGTATTCCTCAAGAGGGCAGTCCTCGCATGAGCGCGACTCCTCACACCACCTCAATGTGTCGATGACGCTCCATCGGAACACGCATCGCCCGGCGCTTGCCGCATCGCGCACCAAGCGTTGCATGAGGCCGAACGGCCGGTGCATCGTGCCCAATGTCTCGATCGATGCGCG
>JAXHTH010000207.1:0-3196 GCA_034211115.1 Planctomycetota bacterium
GACGGTGTTGCCGTGGAAGTCCCACTGGGGATCATTTCCATCGGGCGGGATGCTGTAGATGCGGACGCGCTCGGGATCGATCCAGCTCGCGGTTCCCGTGTTGTTCCGGAGGGGGTCTTCGGCGGACATGTTGCCGATGTAGCTGTCCTTGATGTTGAAGTCATCGCCCACGAAGATCGTCAGGGTCGCGTCGTCCTCGAGCATGATCTGCGCCCCGTTGTCGAGGATCAGGTCCTCGAAGACGATGAAGGTGGCGTCCCCGCCCTCGACGAGGATGACGGAGTCGTGATCGAGCTTGAAGTCGTGGTTGCTGACGACCGTGACGTCGCCAATCCAGTGCGAGACGGCCGAGTTGTCGAGCTTCGCCGTCCCCACCCGCGCGTCGGATGTCACCTGCACATAGCCGCCGCTGCGGTCGATCGGCGGATAGGTGTCGTCCTCCTGGGGGAACACGACGCCGGGATCGGGGGCCGCGGGCACGGGAATCGTGTCCTCCAGCTCGACGACGTCGATGGCCGGGCCGGTCGCGTTGGTCACCAGCGCCCCGGACGCGCCGGGACCGGTATACACGGTGGTGTCGATCGAGGCGGCGTCGCCCTTCAGCTCGACGGTGGAGGCGCTGATGCCCTGCGTGCCGAGGTTGACCCGCTTGCCCAGGGCGGCGAGGGGCGAGATCGGCCAGCGGGTGATCGTCGCGCTGTTTTCGAGGGTCATCTTCTCGCCGGCGAAGACGGCGAACTCGGACAGGTCGACGTTCACCGACACGCCGTCGTCCGTCCCGGAGACCTCGGCGATCGCGGTGGCCTCCTGCTCCACGCCGTCCACGACCGCGGTCGCGATGAGCTGGATGTGCTGGGAGTAGATGGTGGGCGGCTCGCCGGTCTCGATGTCGAGGAGATCCAGGTCCAGCAGGACGCCGTCGAGGTTGTAATCGTCCAGCAGCTTGCCCTCGGTGTGGGCGGTGCGCCAGTCGGATTCGGTTTCGAGGACGGCGATGCCGAGCTCGATGCCGCTGATCGCCGCCCACCGCGCGCCGGCGGAGGCGGTCACGTTCTGGCCGATCGCGGCGGAGTTGTCGCGGCTGGCGAGGTAGGAGACGGCGAGGATGGTGGCCATCGCGAGGCTGATGAGCACCAGCAGCATGGCGATTCCGCGACGATGCGGGCGGGAAGTCCCGGGCATGGCTTGACCTCGTCAGCTTGAAGGCGTCTCGTGGAGACGGATCGTCGAGGCGATGCAGACGTCCATCGCCCCTTCGGTCGTGGCGAATCCCAGCCGGAAGTTCACGTGCCGGCTGTCCAGGGGATCGACCGCGTCGGTGGCGATGCCGACGCTGTCCAGTCCATCCACCAGCGGCATGGACGCAATCCACCCCTTGCTCTGGTAGCTGCTGAGCACCGACATCCAGTTGGTGGCGAGGGTGTACTCGTTGTCCTCCAGGTCCCTGGCCGCCTGCGACCACCCCGGCGGAAAGCTGACGAAGCACACGTCATACGTCCCGTCGACGGCGTTGAAGACGAGCCAGCGGATCTCGGTCGCGTGCACCGTCCCGCTCTCGCGGCTGTCCTCGCGCCAGAGCACGAGATCGGAGCCGACGATATCGAGGATGCAGCAGCTCGGGGCGACGTAGGCCGACAGCCGGGCCGCGGCAGCGCTGGCCCCGACCATCGTCGAGCGGTTGTCCCGCCGGGTGCTCACGCCCGCGGTGACCGCGCTCATCATGCCGGAGATCGCCCCGGCGATCAGGGCCGTGACCACCAGCGCCAGCATCAGCTCCAGGAGGGTCAGGCCGCGCGGGATGGAACGATGCGCTGGCATCATGGCTCCGGCTCGGGCGGCGGCTCCGGGACGAAGCGGCCGAGATCGGCGAGGATGCGACCCTCGTCGTTGAACGCGCGGACCACCACCGTCCGCCCGCGGATGTTCACCCCCAGGCCGCTGAGGGTCTTGAGCGTGGTGGTGACCTGGACCTGGCGTCCGATCATGTCAAAGCTGGTCGGCATGGGCTGGCCGTCGATGTCGGTCATGGTGCCCACCGTCTCGGTGTACCCGTTCCAGGCCGACAGATCGTCCCAAGGCTCGGTGACGAGGCGTCCCATGAGCTCTTCGGCGGCGAGACTGGCCGCGATGCGCTGATGGGCCTCGTAGGCGTTCTGCTGGCCGGCGGTGATGGCGGAGGTGACGGCGAGGACGATGACGAGGAGGATGCCCGCCGCCATCATCGATTCCATGAGGGTGAATCCACTCCGTCTCCGCCGTCGCCCGTGTTCTTCCCGTCGTGTTTTCAAGGCCATGCTCCCCATCCTCCGCTCGTAAGGGGACGACCCCGGAGGATGCTGCACTTGCATAGATCGAATCGGCGCTGCCGCGTTCAAAGCCGCGAATCGCCGATCGCCCCCCTCACGGAAAAGACGGCACATCACAGCCCCCAAAGCCGACGCATCCCCCCAACGCGCCGGTCCGGATAGCGGCGATCGGGAACCGGATCGTCCGGGCGGGAAGCCCGCCGCGGTGGTGAGGTTCGATCCTCCCCGCCATAATGCACGGATGCCCCGATTGCTTTATCGGTACATGCTGTGGGATCTGATCCGCGTGGCGCTGCTCACGACGGCGGTGCTGGTGACGGTGATCGCCTTCGGGGCGGCGATCAAGCCGCTGGCGAAGGAGGCGTTGCTGACGGCGGGTCAGACGGCCAAGTACATCATTCTGGCCATCGTGCCCATGCTTCAGTTCGCCCTGCCCTTCGCCGCGGGCTTCGCCGGCACCATGAGCCTGCATCGAATGGTCGAGGACAACGAGATCGTCGCCGCCTCGGTGAGCGGGATCAGTTATCGGCGCCTGCTGTTGCCGGTGCTCGCCCTGGGGCTGGCCCTGATGCTGGTGATGATTCTGCTCACGCAATGGGTGATCCCCCGTTTCTGGGGATTGCTGGAGCGGGCGGTGGCCCAGGACGTGACGAGGCTGTTCCAGGCGTCGATCGAGCGGGGCGAGCCGTTCCAGCTCGGTGATCTTCAGATCTGGGCCGACCGGCTCATCGTCGATCCCGAGCCGGAGGACACGGAGGCGGACACGCGGCTGATCCTCTTCCGCGTCGCCGCCGCCGTCCTCGACGACGACGGGCGCGTCGATGAGGATGTCACCGCCAACCAGGCGGTGGTGGACATCTACCGCCGGCCGGGCGCGACCTACGTCAAGC
>JAXHTH010000208.1:0-14539 GCA_034211115.1 Planctomycetota bacterium
CGGGCCCATCGAACCCAGCACGCCATGCGGGCGGCGAAAACGGACCTGGTCCGCTTTCGCCTGGTCGATTCTCGCCGCGCTCTCGGGGCGTTTGGGCGCGTGCGGTGGTGAGGGGAAGGTCGGTGAGCTAAGCTGGGCCGGGCCGGCCGGCTTCGGCCGGCGAAAGGACGTTCTGCGCGATGGCTTCGCCCCCCACGCTTCCACCCACGCCGCCCGCGCCGCATCTGGGGCCGGTGGTGGATGACCGGCGCGCGGAGGGCGCGCGGTTCGCCGCCCCGGAGCTGGGGATCGTCCTCAGCCATTACGACCTGGGGGTGATCCGGCGGATCCGGGAGTTCCGCCGGGGCTCGCGCCGCGCCCCCAAGCTGCGGATCGTCGCCGCCGGGGGCGACTTCCTGCTCAAGCGCCGCGCGCCGGGACGGGACGATCCGAATCGCGTCGCCTTCGCCCACGAACTCCAACTCCACCTGGGCGATCACGGCTATCCCGTCGCCGGGCTGGTGGGCACGCGGACGGACAACAACTCGATGCTTCAACTCGGGCAGCGGATCTATGAGATGTTCCGTTACGTGCGCGGGGTGCGCGACGACGGCTCGTCGGGCGCGGCCGAGCAGGCCGGGCTCGCCCTCGGCCAGCTCCATCGATTGCTGGAGCGTTACGAGCCGGGTTACGCGCCGCCCACGGGCTCCTATCACGCCGCGACCGGCCTGCACGCCGCGCTGGGACAGATTCCGCAGATGGTCGCCGCCGTCGAACCGGAGCAGGGTCGAACCGAACTCGAGGAACGCTGCGCGGCGCTGGAGGCGACCTACCGCGACGCCGCGGATCGCGCCGACGCGGCGGGAATCGGACAATGGCCGAAGCGGATCCTGCACGGCGACTGGCATCCGGGCAACCTGCTCTTCCGCGACGGCAGGATCGCGGCGGTGCTCGACTTTGACTCGGCGCGCGTCGAGCCGCGGATGATCGATCTCGCCAATGCGGCGCTCCAGTTCTCGATGAAGATGACCGACCCGGACGACCCGGAGCAGTGGCCGGAAGCGCTGAACGTGAAACGGATCCGATCGCTGTTGCAGGGTTACGACCATGCCGCGGAAACGCCGATCTCCGCGGACGAACGGCGGGCCCTGCCCTGGCTGATCCTCGAGGCCCTGATTCTGGAGAGCGTCGTGCCCATCGCGGCCACGGGACGATTCGGACGCCTCAGCGGGGCCGCGTTCCTCCGAATGATCGAGGGGAAGACGGCCTGGCTCAAGCCCCGGGCCAACAAGCTCATCCAATACCTGGAGGAGCCGCGATGAGCGGGCATCGTCCCGGCCGCGAGCACCGGCGCCCCCGGCGCGTGCGCGTCCTCGCGCTCCTGTGTCCCGCGCTTCTGATCATCGACGCCGCCTGCGGGCAGGCCGACCCGCCAACCCCGACGCGGGCGATGGAGGTCCCGCCCAGGCTGCCCGCCGAAGACAAGCTGCGCGCGGTGCGCCTCGAGCCCGACCTGCGCCGACTCGTCCGGGGTCTCGATGACGAGGCGTTCGGCATCCGGGAAGGCGCGCTGAACGCGCTGCGACGATCGCCGATCGAGCTCGATCAGATCTGCGCGCTGCTCGCGGGGAACGAGATCTCCGCCGAACAGCGCTGTCGCCTGCTCCTCCTGGTTCAGGAACGTCTGATGCGTTCACCGCGCGGCGCGCTGGGGATCAGCCTCGTGGCGCGATCCGACGAGCTCGGCGGGATCGAGGTGCTCGATCTTGTCGAGGGCATGCCCTCCCGACGCGTGCTGCGCATCGGTGATCGCATCACGCACGTCGACGGCCGGCCCGTGCGCCGCGGCGACGACCTGATCATCCTCATCCAGGGCAGGCAGCCCGGCGAACAAACCCTGCTCACCGTCCTGCGCGAGAGGCGCGATGACCAGGGCCGCGTCGTCCGCGACGCGGACGGCGGCACCGCGGTTGACGAACTTCAGGTCACCGTCGAGCTGGGATCGGCGTCGGATCTGACGAGCCCGGACCCCGGCCTGCCCGTCCGTCCCGGGCCCGTCGCGGCGGCACGGGAGGCGGAGCTGAACGAGGCGATGCGGCGCTACGCCCCCCGCCCGATCCCGATCATGCTCCACCCCGACGCGACGGGGGCGGACTTCCTGGCCGGCCCTTCGTCCGGCGATGCGCTGCGCACCGTCGGCGATGCCCGCCGCGCGCTGAGAGAAACGCAGATCCAGACGCTGCTCATCGCCGATGGACGACTCCAGCGCGACGAGACGCTGATGCGGACGTGGCGCCGGCGACTGGAGGCCCTCGAAGCGCTGGCCGGCGACGAGGATCTCTCCAGGGCCGATCGCGCCGCGGTCCGGGCGATCGCCGATCGCTTCGCCGCGCTGATCGCCGAGTGAGGACTTCCGCCGCGCGCGCCCCGCAATGACATCAATCAGGGCGTGAGCAGGATGACCAGGCCCGCGGCCAGACCGGCGAGCAGCACGAGGACGGTGACGGCGAAGGCGAGCCTGGCCAGCATCGGCATGCGATCGGGTCGGTGCAGGGGCAGGGTGTCGGCGCGCTCCCCGACGTCCACTTCCGCCCAGTCGATGTCGATGGAATCGGAAGCGTTCTCGCGGATGACGCGCCGGGCCTGTTCCACGTCGCCGCGGCGCACCTGGAGCGGCACGCCCCCCTTGCCCGGCACGAGCGAGAGGCCGAAGCCGGCGTAGGCGGAATCGAAGACGAACGCCTCGATCCCCGCATCCGCGAGCACCGCCGCCAGCGTGTGCGCCTCGAACGGCGTGTGCGCCCGGAGCAGTGTCGCCAGCTCGTCGGGATCGCGGTGGTTCATCAAGAGGTGGCCCGCTGCTTCAGCTCATCGATGCCGCGCCACAGCGATGCGAGATCGTTGGGACCGAACGACCACTCGGCCGTCATCACCATCCAGTCGGAGATGTGCTCGCGCTCGATCCACACGCGATCGCCCTTGGACAATCGGCGGACGGCGAGGGGCTGGTTGACCAGCTCGCCTTCCGCGCGATCGGCGTCGAAGCTGCGGATCTCGAACCACAGGTGCTCGCGGCTGGTCTCGTCGTCATCCTCCTGGAATCCCGCCTTGATGCCGAAGACGATGGGCGGCGATCCGTCTTCGCCGCGGGGGAGGTGATTGACGGTGGCGAACGCGGTGGCGAGCTGTCCCCAGGTGGCGCGGGCGAGCTTGGCCTGCCGCTCCGTGGCCCGCCGCGTCATGTACACCCCCGCCTCGTCGCGCATGAGCATTTCCGTCACCCGCCTCGGCCAGAGGCACGAATCGCCGACATGCGCCCGCTCGGGCACGGCGCAGATCACCGCCCGCGCGCCGAGATGCGCGTTGTCGCCGTTCTCGGTGCGCTCGCTCATCCCGCCCGGCATGTCGTCCTCCAGACGCGGCACGATGGTCTGCCAGGGTTGGAGGGCCACCCGCAGGTTGGTCCCGATCTCCATCGGCGCGCCCGGCTCGGGGGGCCGGCGCTCGAGAAGGAGAGCGGCGATGTCGTTCATCAGCTCCGCCGCGGGATCCGCATACGCCAGCGGCACCCCCAGCATCTCCAGCTCCGGCACGCCGCACCGCCACAATCCGTGCGTGTGCAGCCAGACCATGTCATCCTCCGCCGCGCCACCCGCGGCCCGCTGCACCGACTGCACGATCCACAGCACTTCCGCAGGCGGCTCGACATCATCGGAGGCGAACACCTCGTCCAGCTCCCGACGCGTGTGCCAGCGCGTGGTGTTGACATCCAGCACGGCCGGCACGTCCGCGAACGCGCCGGCGATGAGCGTCATCAGGTTCAGGTAGTCGGTGAGCGGATCGTCCTCCGCCAGCAGCGTCTCGGCGCCGACGATCCAGCGACATGACCCGGCGTTGAGGACGGTGAGCTCTTCTTCGGAGACCGGCTGGGCGCGCTCCGACCAGAACACGACGGGTGCGGCAAGAATGGGCAGCTTCGTCGCCACGCACCAGGCGATGTCCGCGTCATCCTGGGCCAGCTCCTCCAGCACGCACACCTTGCGCCCCAGGTAACTGGACAGGGCGGTGATGACTTCCGTCTTCGTGGGAGGCTGATGATCGCTCCACAACGCGAGCAGATTCGTCGGCTCCTGCTCGGGCAGGCGCCAGGGATCGCCGCAGGGCGGCTCGCATTGACCGGACGGCTCGGAGGGGCTGTGCATCGAGCAAGTTTATGGACCGAGGGACGGCCCGGTCTCGTTTGCCCGGTGAAGTCATCCCCGCGGACCGGAGAACGGCCTGACCACGCCTTCCCGGCCCCCCCGGCGAGGTCGAGGCGGCCGCAAGCGAGGCGATCGGCTCAAGGTCCGCTCTCTCCCGGGCCGATGATCCTGCCGGATCGATCCGCCGCCCGCCCGCCGGGCCGTCCCCGCGAGGAGCACAGCATGTTCTTTCAAACGCTGTCGCGGAGCTGGGAGTTCGCGAAGATCAGCTATGGCATCATCTGGGACTTCAAGCAACTGCTGGTGTTTCCGCTCGCGTCGACGCTCGCCGCCGCCGCCGTGCTCGCCAGTTTCCTCCTTCCCCTCTGGGGCACCGGCACGCTCGAGGCGTGGCTGGAGTTCGTCTCCCGCGAGGAAGCCACGCAGGCCTCGACCGCCGACCAGGTCTGGATGTACATCACCCTCTTCCTGTTCTACTTCTGCAACTACTTCGTGATCACCTTCTTCAACACCGGCCTCGTCGCCTGCGCGATGAAGGTCATCGAGGGCGACGTGCCGTCCGTCGGGTACGGCATGTCGATGGCCGGCAGGCGACTGCCGCAGATCCTCGGCTGGGCGCTGGTGTCGGCGATCATCGGCGTGGTGCTGAAGGCGATCGAGAACGCCCATGAGAAGGCCGGGCGCATCGTCGCCGCCATCCTCGGCTCGGCCTGGACCGCCCTCACCTACTTCGTCGTGCCCGTGATCGTCATGGACGGCGCCGGGCCGGTCACCGCCATCCGGTCCTCGATCGGCACGCTGAAGCAGACCTGGGGCACCGCGCTCGTCGGGCAGTTCTCCCTCGGGTTCCTGTCGTTTCTCATCACGCTGCCGGTGATCCTCATCTGCATCGGCCTCGGGGCGTGGGCGGCGATGAGCGGATCGATCATGGGCCTGATCGCCGCGATCGTCGTCGGCGTCCTCCTCATCGTCATCGTCTCCGCCGTGAGCAGCGCCGCGGACACCGTCTTCAAGGCCCTCCTCTACAACTTCGCCACCGGCCGGTCGGTCCCGGCGAACATCGACACCGGCTCCTTCCGCGACGCGTTCGCACCGAAGCAGTGATGCGCCTCATCGCCCGCAACCCCGCCGCGCACGGCGCCGGGGGCGTGAGCGAGAGATAGGACAGCTAGAGCTCGATGATCCCCAGGATCGCGAGGGCGATGATGAGCCCCACCACGACGCCGAGGAAGATGCGGTGCAGCCGACCCATCCGGCCGTGCCACGCCTCCAGGGCCGCGTCGAATTCCCGCTGCTCGTCGATGATCTCCTCGAGCACGCCGGCCAGGTCGGGCCAGTCGGCGGCGCGGGTCTCGACCACGTACCCCCCGCCCCAGTCCTCCTCGTCTTCGCCCACCGGCCGGGCGGTGGCGACGTTGCGAACCCGGACCTCGTACTCCATCGCCGCGATGGCCGTGGCGATCGTCCGGGCCTGAACCAGGTCCTCGCACCAGTGCAGATCGCGCCAGGCGGCCGGGTCGCTCATCGTAGAGAAGTGTATGCCGCAAACGGCGGCGCCCAAAGCGGATTCCGGCCGCGCGGCCCCGTCGGATGATCCGATCAGCCGCGGGGATCCTCCAGAGAAAAGGCCGCCACTTCGTGGTGTTTTGCCCCGTCCGGATGCAGCGTGCTTCGCATCAGCTTCAGCTCCCTCACGGGGAAGGCATCCAGGGCAAGCGGCTCGTCCAGGGGCTCGATCCGCGTCGGGGCGCGGAACCGGCACAGCGTCAGGTGCGGCAGGAACCGGTCACCGGGCCTGCTCCGAACGTTCTGCGCCAACCGGGTGGCGAGGCGACGCTGCAATTCCAGCAGGGTCGACGGGGCGTCGGTCTCCGCCGCCACCAGCCGCGAACGGCCACGCTGCGGCAGCGTCATCAGCCGCAGGGGCGCCAGCTCGAACGCGGCCAGACCGGCCCGCGAGCGATCGACCGACTCGATCGTCGCATCCAGCTCCTTCACCGGCGTGTCGCCGATGAACTGGAGGGTCATGTGAAGCTGCTCGATGGGCGTGCGCCGATGAGCCGGCAGGTCCAGATCCTCAAGGGCCGCGAGCATCGCCCGGGCCGTCCCGGTCGGCGGATACACCCCCACGAAGAGCCGCAGGTTGTTGCGCGGCTTCGACATGGCCGGCTCATCATAGCGGGTCGTCCGGCCCCGCCCGCGCCGCCCCTGACGTACCATGGTCCGGCCCCGCTGGGGCAGGAAACGCGAGGCGAAGCATGAAGATCCTCATCACCGGCGTCGGCGACGCCTACACCGCGCGGCACTTCGGGTCCTCGGCCCTCGTCCAGGCCCCCGAGGGATACCTCCTCCTCGACTGCCCCGATCCGATCCACCGCGTCCTGAGGGAGGCGACCGAAACCGCCGGATGGGACGTCCCCACCACGGAAATCAACGACATCATCATCACCCACCTGCACGGCGATCACTGCAACGGGCTCGAATCGTTCGGCTTCCGAAGGCGGTTCGTGACCGACCGCGACCCGGCCATCACCCGCCCGCGCATCCACACCACGCCGCCCGTGGCCGAGCTGCTCTGGCAGCGCCTCTCCCCCGCGATGGGCATCCGCTGGGGCGAGGATCGGCCCATGCAGTTGAAGGACTACTTCGACGTGCATCTCATCGATCCGGATCACGAGGCGCATATCGCCGGCCTGATCGTCCGCTGCCGGTATACGAAGCATCCCGTGCCGACGATCGGCCTGCTCCTCAACGACGGCGGGGCGATCCTCGGCTGGTCCGGCGACACGCCCTTCGAGCAGGCCCACATCCAGTGGCTCGATCAGGCCCGGCTCGTCGTCCACGAGTCGAACCTCGGCGATGCGCATACCCCGATCGAATCGCTCAACGCACTGCCCGACGCGATGCGCGCGAAGACCCGGCTCATCCACCTTCCCGACGACTTCGATGAGCGCACGACCGACATGCGGCCGCTGCGCCCGGGCGAGGTGATCGAACTGAGTTGAGGCCGGCGCTCCCCCGCCCGCCGGAATCCACGCCATGAAGCATGATTATTCGATCCGCCCGCCGCGTGATGGGGATGAACTCGCCGCGCTGAACGGGGTCTTCCAGCAGGTCTTCGATTTCCCGCCCCGGCGCGGCGAGGAGTACGCCGCGCATCTCGGTCGGGAGCACTATCGCATGCTCTTCGCCGGCGATGAACTCATCGGCGGGCACGCGATGATCGAGATGGGCCAGTTCTTCGGCGGGCGGTCGGTACCCACGATCGGCATCTCCCTCGTGGCCGTCGCCCCGCATCGCCGCGGACGCGGGGCCGGGGCGTTTCTCATGAAACAGGCCGTGCGCGAGATGCACGGGCGCGGCGTCGCGCTCTCGACCCTCTATCCCGCCACCCTCCCCCTCTACCGCGCCGCAGGCTACGAGCACGCCGGCACGCGATGGGAGATCACCCAACCGCTGGGGACGATCGACATCATCGATCGCGACCTCGAAATCAGGCCGATCGGGGAACACGACGACGAGATGATCCGGCGCCTCCATCGCGCCGAGGCAATGGCGCACCACGGCACGCTCGACCGCAGCGACTTCATGTGGTGGCGGCAGCGCATCCCGCGCGGCGTGACCGCCTTCGGTCAGCTTCTTCTCGCCGACGACGAGCCGGAGGGGTACGTCTATTACACGCACCAGCCGCGCGACGGGCATCCGCCGTACGACATCGCGGTGAGCGATGTCGTCGTGCGCACCGAGCGCGCCGCGCGCCGACTGCTCAGCTTCTTCGCCGATCATCGCTCGATGGCGGGGCAGGTGCGCCTCTTCCGCCCGCCCAACGATCCGCTCCTGTCGGTCCTGCCCGAGCAGTCGTACCGCATCGAGCTGGACATGAAATGGATGCTGCGCATCGTCGATGTCGAGAAGGCGCTGACCGCACGCGGCTATCCGCCGGAGCTGACGGCGGCCATGCATCTTGACGTGCGCGATGATCTTCTCGACGCCAACAGCGGCCGTTTCGTCCTGCGCATCAAAGACGGCCGAGGTGAGGTCGAACCCGGCGGCGAGGGAACGCTCGACATCGACATCCGCGGCCTCGCCATGCTCTACTCCGGCTTCCACCCCGCGACCCAGCTCCTCGGCACGGGCCTGCTGCGTGCCGACTCCGCCGACGCCCGCGCCGCCGACCACGTCTTCGCCGGCCCCATGCCGTGGATGACGGAGGTGTTTTGAACGGTGAGTCTCGAGCGGTGAGTCTTGAGAAGTGAGTCTTGAGGCGCCGGGATCGCACACATCCTGTTGGAAGCGCGTTTCTCGTCCGAACGCGCGCCCTCAAGACTCATCTCTCAAGACTCTCATCACGCATAGCTGTGCAGCCCCGCGATCGTGAAGTTGATGACGATCCAGTTGAAGAGCATCACCGCGCAGCCGATGACGGCGAGGATCGCCGTCCAGAGGCCCTTATCCCTCGCCTGCAGCCGCACGTGAATGAGCAGGGCGAAGACGATGAACGTGTTGAGCGCAAACACTTCCTTGGGATCCCATCCCCACGGCCGTCCCCAGGAGTGATCGGCCCAGATGGCGCCCATGACGATCCCCGCCCAGAGGAGGATGAAGGACAGCTCGATGAGGATCATCGTCGTCCCGTCCAGCACCTGGCCGATCGTCGTCCGCGCCCGCTCCAGCGGCGATGAGCCCTCCGGGGCGGTCATGATGAGCGAGCCCGCCCCGCCCACGCGGGCGAACTCGCCCGTGCCGTCCGCGCCGCGCAACGATCGACCCGCCCGATAGACCAGATAAAGCAGCGCGGACACCGCCGCCATGAAGATCAGCGCGTAGCTGAAGATGATCACGTTCGTGTGGATGTAGAGCCACACATCGTGCAGGACGGGCATGATGTTGCCGATCGTCGGATCGAGCTGAAGCGGGTAGAACTTCGTCGCCATCAGGGCGGTCATCGACGCGACCGCGCTGCCCAGCGCGAACAGGCCCCGCATGGGCGAACGCTGCGCGAACAACTCGAAGAGCACGGCGAAGCACGCGCCGAACCACGCCGCCGTCGTCACCGCCTCGAACATGTTCGCGTTCGGCCAGCGGCCCGAGACGTACCACCGCAGCATCACCGCGAACGTGTGAAATCCGAACGCGGCGAAGAACAGCAGCAGACCCGCCCACCGCGCCGCGCTCCAGCGGAAACTCACGAACAGCAGCAGCGGGACGAGACTGAAAGCGTAGATGAGCCAGATCCAGGTCATGTTCCCGTGCCGGAAATACCAGCTTTCCCACGCGAGCCGGCTGTGCTCGGGATAGACCTCGGGGTCGGGACTGACCGCGGGCAGCAGCGCGGCGAGCTGCGCCGACGTCGCGTTCACGCCCACCGCATCGCTCCGCCGCCACGCGTTCGTGAAGTCGATCCACGCGCTGATGAGCTTCTGGCGAAGTTCGGCGGGCATCGCCGCCAGGTCCGGCCGCGTGTCGCCCGCCATGGCCAGTTCATCGAGCGTGTACCAGCGCTCCTCCGCCCCCCCGCCGGGCGGTGCGACGAGCTTCAGGCCCTGCCGTAGGTTCGAGGCATCGCGCACGGCCAGCGCGTTGCGCACGGCATCGACGTAGCGCGCGCTGCGCATGAGATCGGTGCTCAGCCGCGCCAGGATCGCCTGCACGCGCTCCGCGCGCAGCAGGGAGGGCGAGATGAGCCCCCTTTTCACGAAACGCTCCAGGCGTTCGCTCAGTGCCGCGTCGATCCCGGGCTCGGCCAGCGTCTGCGCGATCGCCGCGCGGACGAGCTTGTTCTTCACGTAAATGTGGTCCTCATCCTCGTACCGGCCCGGCCTCAGCATGAGATCGAGATACGTGAACGCATCGGACTGGCCGTCGATCGAACGCGAGCCGGTCACGGCGCGCATCACGGACGCGGCGAAGGAGTCGAAGGACTTCACGCGGCCCCGGCTGTGCACGGCGAGCCGGCCGAACGCGGTCAGATCGACCCGCTCCGCGAATGACGGCTCATCATTGCCTCTCGCCCCCGCCGGTCCTTCGCCCTCTCTCGGCGCCGGCTGTCCGAGCACGGGGGCGGCAAGAAACGTAAGAACCGCGATTGTCAACCATGCGTAACGTGCTCCCATTATGAACCCCCCTCCCGCGCGATCGCCGCGTGCGGCGCCTGCCGCCGTCTTCTTATATACGGCTTGCAATAAAAGGCATAGATCATCCCGGCCACGGCGATACAACAGCCGAGAAGCTGCACGAGCACGCCGTTGCGGTTCGCCACCCCGAGGATCGTGTAGTTGAGTCCGCTCGATCCGGGATCGCCCTGGAAGCGCGGCGCCTCCGGCGGATCCCACGACGACTGGAAAAACCACAGGTCCTGAAACTCGACGGGGTTGTTCATGTGCACCGCGATCGGATCCGTCCAGCCGGTCTCCGCGCGGAACTTCAGCATGCTTCTCCAGTCGCGTATGCTTGCGGTCTCGCCGGTGAAGCCGCCCACATGCGATTCGACCTCGAAGGTCTCCAGCGCCACCGGTGAGGGCAGCTTCAGGCGCCGGCGAGAGAACATGAACTCGATCCGCCGGCCGTCGGGCAGCGCGACCGTCGTCGGCCGATACGGATACCGCCTCAGCGTCTCCTCTTCCCGCTGGAACGGGTAGTCGTGATACGGCAGCCAGACCGATTCCACCGGGCTCCCGCCCCCGGAATCAAAACCGGAATCGGAACCGGTATCGGCCACGGGCAGGTTGAGTCGGATCATCGACGCTCGTGACCCCACCGAGCGATCGCGCTGCGCCGGCGGGACGAGAAACGGACGCGCCTCCAGCCGGCCGCGCGGCAGGTAGCGCAGGACCGTCAGCGTCGCCCCTTCCGTGACCGTCATCGGCTCGCCCACCACCACGTCGCGCTCGGTCACTTCGCTGAGACGGGCCGGCACGAGCAGTCGCAGCGCATCGTCCTCCGGCCCGGCGATGAGATGCAGCGCCTCCGCCTCGCCCGGCTCGTAGGTCATGATGATGTTCTCATCGATCAGGCCGGCGCCCGAATGCTCAGCCATGCCCCCGTCTCCCGACAGGTCGCGGGTCATCGCCGGATCGTCGAACACCCAGCGCGTGAAGTTCTGCTCGCCGCGCTCGATGTCGACGATGGCGAGCGAGACGCCCCGGTCGGCCAGCGTCGGGGTGGCCCGCACGCGATACCGATACTCGGTGCCCGCGATCGGCGTGAACGGCGCATCCTCGCCCGGCGCGATCTCGATCGGCTCCTCGAGCACGATGTCCTGCGCGGGAATCTCGATGTGCAGCATCGGCGGCGCCGCGTCGCGCAACGCCGCCAGGGCAGGCTCCGATTCGAGCCAGTGAAACTCCAGCGCGCCGCCCAGCGCCGTCCGCCGCTGCGGATCCAGGGCGAGCAGCTCATAATCCTGCATCGCGCCGGTATCGACCGCGATGCGCACCGTCGCCGCGGGATTGATCCGATCGCCCCCGCCGGCGATCCGCTGACGCATCTGCGCATAACGCAGATGTTCGGTGATGGAGAAGGCCACATCCGGCATCGGATCGCCGACGTCCGCGGGCGGGACCGCCACCTCGATCGGCCTCAGCGGCGGCGGGACCATGCTCGAACCCAGCCAGACGTGGTCATAAGAGGCGAGGTAATCGTTGAACCGCGGCAGATCATCGATCGGCCGCTCGATCCATTCCTCCGCGCCGACCTCGCGCAGGTACAGCGCGCTGCTGCCGGCCAGATAGAAGTACTCCTGCGGCGCGTAGTCCAGCGACAGCTCGATCGTCTCGTCGACAAGCGCCTTCCCCCGCGTCTTCTTCGCCCGGACGAACGGCTGCTGCGGATCATCCGACCGGACGAGATCCTCCGTGTATTGCGGATACCCCGCCAGCAATTCGCGGATGAACGTCTGATCCGGTCCCTGTACGAAGACGGCGACCTTGTATGTGCGTTTCCCCTTGTCATCGCCGGACAGCAGCTCCCACTCCGGGACGATCTCCCGAACCTGGAGGATGTAGGTTTCTTCGCCGTCGCCGATCCGCATCGTCCCGCCCGGTGTGGCGATCATCGACGCCTCTTCCCCGCCGGGCAGGCGGGCGACGATCTCCCGCCGCGCCACCGGCGCATCCCCCTCCACCTTCGTCGAGAAGTACCACACGCTGCCCAGCGCGAGGACGATGATCCCCGCGTGCGTCAGCCACGCGCCGAGGTTGACGAGGTTGAGCGGAATTCGCCGCAGCGTCGCGAGCACGATGTTGAGACACAGCAGCGCAATCAGTACCTCGAACGGCCACCAGTGAAACCACTCGTATTCGCTCAGCTCGAACGCCTCGCGCAGCGGCATCCACGCGTCCGGGCGGAAGATGTTCAGCCGCACCGGCAACCCGGATGACCCGATCGACGCGTACACGAACAGCACACACAGCAGGGCGATCCCGAGCCAGACGCTCGAGAAGAAACCCAGCAGGCGCGAGACGACGGAGCGCGAGCCGCCGGAACGCCCCGGGTCCTCGCTGCGTGTCAAGTCGTTCATCAATGGCCCTGGCAGAACAGATGACTCGCGGCCGCCTCGGCGGCGCGGGGCGCGGCGTCGATGAGCCGGACGACGATCGCCCGGCCACCGGCCTGCCGACATCGTACGCAACCGTGCGTCGGCCAAGCGCGTCGGCCCGGCCGTTTCGATGATTACCCGATCTCCCGGTCGGCTTTGGGCGGCGTGGTCGTTCCATGGTCTGCGCCAATCGTCGTCATCTCACGCGCAGCGGGCCGTGCATTTTCGCCTTCCCCCAGCGATCGACGCGAAGGACGTGCACCGCGACCACGTCGCCGCTCTCGACCTGCTCCAGCAGGTGGCCAAGGTCATCGACGGAGGCGACGGCATGCCGGCCGAGGGCGAGGAGGATGTCCCGCCGCTGGAGGCCGGCCTCGTCCGCCGGGCCGCCCGGCTCGATCTCCGTCACCAGCAGACCCGCCGATCGACTCAGGCCAAGCTGCTCGGCCACGTCGGCCGGAAGCGCATGCACCTCGATCCCCAGCTTCCCGCGGGCCAGCTCTCTTCCGTCCGGCGCCGGGCGGGCCGCCAGGCGCAGCTCGGCGTCGACCTGCCGCTCGCCACGGCGCAGCGTCAGGTCCAGTTCATCGCCCGCATCATGATTGAGCAGGGCGATGTCGAAATCGACGCCCTTGCGCACGGGCCGGCCGTCGACGGCCAGCAGCACGTCGCCCGGCTGAATGCCCGCCTCGTCGGCCGGCGAATCGGCGCGCACCTCGATCACCCGCGGCTCCCCCAGCGCGCCGACCCGCAGCCCGCTGTCGATGCGCTGCCGCCGCTCGACATCCAGCAGTTCCGGCAGCACCTCGCGAAGCTGATCGACGGGGATGGCGAAGCCGATGTTCTGCGCATCGCCCCGGATGGCCGAGTTGACGCCGATCAGCTCGCCCAGCACGTTCAGCAGCGGTCCCCCGGAATTGCCCGGGTTGATCGACGCGTCCGTCTGGATGAGGCCGGTGAACGCGAGCTCATCGGTGACGGCGATGTCGCGCTTGACCGCGCTGACCACGCCGGCGGTGACCGTGTGCTCGTAGCCCAGCGGGTTGCCGATTGCGATCACCGTCTCGCCGATCATCAGGTCATCGCTCCGCCCCAGCGGGAGGGTGGGCAGCGACGATTCGGCCTCGATCTTCAGCACCGCCAGGTCGCGCTGCCGGTCGGAGGCGATGATCTGGGCCGGATACTCCCGCCCGTCGGCGAAGATCGCCTTCAGCTCCGCGCTGCGGGCCACCACGTGCGCGTTCGTCACGATGTAGCCGTCCGGGTGGATGATGAATCCGCTGCCGAGGTTGTTCATCTTGTACTGACGCGTGCGCGGCGACCGGCGGGGCATGTCGAAGAAATCCTCGAAGAAGCCATCGAGCGGGCTGCGGCTGCGCACCGTCACGATCTCCGTGGCCGCGATGTTCACCACCGCATCGCGCGTGCGCTGGAAGACCTCGACGACCGGCGACCGCCTCCGCTCGCGCTGCGCCTGGCGATCCGCATCGTGTTCCGCGGCCGGCGCCGCCGGGGCGAGACAGGCGACAACGAGCAGACACAGGACCATCATCCGGGCATGCATGACCACACCTCCATCAATCGACTGTCGAGTCAGGGATGTCATCCCAATCCATAGGCGGTTGTACCGGCGGAATCCGCCTACGGTTCGGGGGAGGGCCGGCGAGGCGGGCGATCCGCCGATCCGGTCGCCGCAGGCCGGGCCACGCGGGTCGAAAAGATTCTCGGGAATCGCCGGAATCGGTCTTTGCGCGGACCCGCGGGGGGCGCCCACCAATGGCGCGGGGGGTTTGTTTGTTGGCGCCCCGCCGGGGGGGGCCCC
>JAXHTH010000209.1:0-8174 GCA_034211115.1 Planctomycetota bacterium
GGGGGCCCCTCCGCCCGGGGGGGCGTCGTCTCCCCCGCGGCCGCCGCGGCCCCCCCCCGCCACCGGACCGCGAAGATGCTTCACCGGCTACCGGCCGATCTTCATTTCGCCAGGCGCTCTTCCAGCCCGTCGACGAGCGTGCGGATCACCTTCACCCGGGCGTAGCGCTTGTTGTTGCCCTCGATGAGACACCACGGCGCGTACTCGGTGCTGGTGCGCTGGACCATGTCGTTGACCGCGGCCTCGTAGAGGTCCCACTTCTCGCGGTTTCGGTAATCCTCTTCGCCGATCTTGTGCTTTTTGAACGGCGTCGCCTCGCGCTCCTTGAACCGGCGCATCTGCTCGTCCTTGTCGATGTGCATCCAGAACTTCAGGAGGAGGATGCCGTGCTCGACGAGCTCTTCCTCGAAATCGTTGATCTCCGCGTAGGCGCGGCGCCATTCCTCCTCGCTGGCGAAGCCCTCGACGCGCTCGACGAGCACCCGGCCATACCAGCTTCGGTCGAAGATGCGCACGTGGCCCTTGCGGGGCAACTCGCGCCAGAAGCGCCAGAGATAGTGATGGGCCAGTTCCTCTTCGGTGGGGCTGCCGACGGGGACGATTCGGTAATCGCGGGGATCCATGCCGCGAATGAGTCTTCGGATCGCCCCGCCCTTGCCCGAGGCGTCCCATCCCTCGAAGACGAGCACGCTGGTGTGCCCCTGCTCGAAGGCCCTGGTCTGCAGGGCGAAGAGCTTGTTCTGGTATCGCTGGAGCTGTTCGCGATACGTCTCGCGTTCCAGGCTCCGGCTCAGGTCCAGCGTGTCGAGGATGCTGCGGACCTCGCCGTTTGCGGAGGGCGGCATCGCGACCCGCACCTTCGGGGGCGCGGTCGGCGCATGGGCCGGCCGCCTGCGCGCCTCGCTCGCCTCCAGGCCGCGGTTGAACGCCTCGAGGATCGTCTGTCCGATCACCACGTTGCGGTAGCGATGATCGGTGCTCTCGATGATCGTCCAGGGCGCCTCGGTGATGCTCGTCTTGCGGACGAAGCGGGTGAAGATGCGCTGTGCGCGCGGGTAATGCTCGGCGATGATGCGGTCGTGCTCGCTGATCTTCGACGCCGCGTCCTGATCCTTCTGAAGTCCCTTCAGTCGCTTCTTCAGTTCCTTGGCCGGCAGATGCAGCCAGAACTTCAGCAGCAGCGTGTCGTCGTGGGCGAGGGTGCGCTCGAAGATGTTGATGCGCCGGATCGCCGCGTCCAGGCCCTCGTCGTCGATGATCTTGTCGAGGCGATCCATGAGCGGCCGGCGAATCCACGAGCCGTAGAACACCGCGGCCCGGCCGTGCGCCGGCAGCACCCGCCAGTAGCGCCAGAACAGCGGGCGGTCGCGCTCCTCGTCCGTCGGGTCGCCGAACGAGCGCGTCTCGAGGTAGCGCGGGTCCATCCACTCGAAGAGGGTGGTGACGATGTCGTGCCGGCCCACGCTGTCGTTGCCCGCGACGATGATGATGGCGGAGAACTTCGCCGTCCGCATCCGGTACTGCGTCTGCACGAGGCGGGCGCGGAGCTCGGGCAGACGCTGGTGGTAGTCGTCCTTCGAGATCTTCTGGCCAAGCTCGGCGGTCTTGAACACGGCGTGCCTCTTTCTCCAGTCTATCGGCGGTTACACGGGGGCACTTGCGCCGAACGCCGACCGCGGCACGTTTTCCCGGGGCGGTTGCGGCCGTCCCCTCCCCCCGCGACGGACGGCGTTTAGGATATCCCCGTGAAGGCGACGAGGCCGATCATCCTCATCCTGGGCCCGACCGCGGGCGGCAAGACCGCCCTCGCCGTCGCCCTCGCCCGCGCCCTGCCCGGGGGCGGCGAGTGCATCAGCGCCGATTCGATGCAGGTCTATCGCGGGATGGATATCGGCACCGCCAAGCCCACTCCCGCTGAACGAGCGGCCGTCCCCCACCACCTGCTCGACATCGTCGACCCGTCCGAGGAGGGGTTCAGCGTCGACACCTGGCTCGATCTGGCCGAGGCCGCGATCGCCCGGATCCGCGCGCGCGGCCGATGGCCCATCGTCGTGGGTGGCACGAACCTGTATGCCCAGGCCCTTCTCGCCGGCCTCTTCGACGGACCCGAGCCGGATCCGGACCTGCGCCGATCGCTCCAGGCGATGGACGCGGAGGCGCTGCGCCGACAACTGCGGGAGATCGACCCCCCCGCCGCCGAGCGGATTCACCCCAACGACCGCAAGCGGACAATCCGGGCCATCGAGGTGCACGAGCTGACCGGCCGGCGGCTGAGCGATCTTCAGCAGCAGTGGGACAGCGGCCGCATCCGCCCTGACGTCCGCATCATCGGCCTTCACTGGCCGGTCGAGGCGATCAATCGGCGGATCAACGCCCGGGTGAAGGCGATGATCGAGGGCGGCTTCGTCGAGGAGGTCCGCCGCCTGTGGGAGAACGACCGGCTGGGACGGCAGGCCCGCGAGGCACTCGGCTACCGGCAGATCGTCGATCATCTGGAGGGAAGGCTGACGCTGGTGGAGGCGACGGAGCAGATCAAGATCCGTACCCGCCGGTTGGCCAAGCAGCAGCGGACGTGGTTGCGAAGATTTCGACAGCACGGTCAATCGGCGTGGCTGGAGGCCGGGGGGCGCGCGCTGCAAGAGCTTGTCAAATATGCACTTAGCGCGATCCACGAGGATGTCCCCGCCCGCGCCTCCGCCCCGGGGGAGAGGGGGAACAATCCACCGCAGGCCGGGAATTGTCCTTGACAGGGGCGGGTTGCTCGCATCATTCTTCGCCCCCCAGCGAGCCCTCATCGCCGGGACGCCGCCATTTCCCGGCCCGCTTTTGATCCGACCCGCACTTCTGACCGATACGCCAAGACGCTCATGGCCACGACCTCTCCATCGCCGAGCAGGAAGAAGACCCGACGCTCCTCGTCGCGCAGCGCCGGCAGTGCGGCCGGCAAGCACCTGGTCATCGTCGAGTCCCCGGCCAAGGCCAAGACCATCAACAAGTACCTCGGCAGGGACTACGTCGTCCAGGCCTCGATCGGTCACGTTCGGGACCTGCCCGCGAAGGCCCCCAAGGGCAGCAAGCAGCCCGTCCCCGGCGTCGATCTCGAAAACCACTTCAAGCCTTCCTACGAGATCCTCCCCGGGAAGAAGAAGACCGTCAGCGAACTGAAGAGGCTCGCCCGGGAGGCGGAGGACGTCTGGTTCGCCACCGACCTGGATCGCGAGGGCGAGGCGATCGCCTGGCACCTCGCCCAGGAGCTGGGCATCGAGCCCGACGCGGCCCGGCGGGTCGTGTTCAACGCGATCACCAAGGGCGAGATCGAGCGCGCCTTCGCCAATCCTCACACCATCGACGAGGACAAGGTCAACGCCCAGCAGGCCCGCCGCATCCTCGATCGCATCGTCGGCTACCAGGCCTCGCCGCTGCTGTGGAAGAAGGTCGCCCGCGGGCTCAGCGCCGGCCGCGTCCAGTCCGTCGCCGTCCGCGTCATCGTCGAGCGCGAACGCGAGATCAAGGCGTTCGTCCCCGATGAGTACTGGCGCCTCACCGCCCGGCTGGCGATCGACCCGTCGCAGGCCCCCGCCCTGGCCGACGCGTGGGAGGAGTTCATCAACACCACCAACGGCCGCGGGCGCGGGCCCACCGTCAAGGATCAGAACGCCTGGCTGGTCGGACACAACGCCCTCCGCGCCGAGCTGGCCGAGCTGGCGGGGCAGAAGTTCGACCTCCGCACCACCGCCGAGGAAGCGAAAGACCTTTCCCCCGAGGTCCGTGCCGTCTGCGACGCCGTCGGGCTCAGCGATGTCTCCATCGACGCGGAAGAGAACCCGGAAGGCCGCGGGCCCGCGTCAACGACCCGGACCGTCCGCGGAACGATCGATCCGGCCGCGCGCTACCAGGTCAAGTCGATCGAGACGAAGCGCACGACGTCGCGTCCGCCGGCGCCGTTCATCACCTCGACCCTCCAGATGGCGGCGTCCAACGCGCTGTCGTTCAGCGCCAGCCGGACGATGCGCATCGCCCAGGATCTGTACGAGGGCGTCAACGTGCCCGGCGAGGGGCAGGTCGGGCTCATCACCTACATGCGCACCGACTCGACGCATCTGTCCAACGAAGCGATCAGCGAGGTGCGGCAGTACATCGGCGAGCAGTTCGACGACCGCTACCTGCCCGGGAAGCCCAACGTCTTCGGCGCCAACAACAAGGCGGCCCAGGAGGCGCACGAGGCGATCCGGCCCACCGACGTGGGCCGTCATCCCGACTCCCTCGCCGGCGCGCTCAACGAGGCGCAGCTCAAGGTCTACCGCCTGATCTGGAACCGCTTCGTCGCCTGCCAGATGACGCCCGCCCAGTGGGACACGACGACGATCTTCTTCGAGCGCTCCGACCGGGCCACCGGCGCGCTGCTCAAGGCCCCGGGCCGCGTGCTCGTGTTCGACGGCTACTACCGCGTGGCCGGGGTGCCCACCAACGGCGATGAGCAGAACCTTCCCGCCCTGACGGAAGGTGATGAGACCGCCCCCTTCGCGCTCAACCCCGAGCAGATGTTCACCTCCCCGCCTCCGCGCTACACCGAGGCGTCGCTCGTGCGGACGCTCGAATCGGAGGGCATCGGCCGGCCGTCCACCTACGCCCAGATCATCCAGGTCATCCAGGACCGCAACTACGTCGAACAGATCGATCGCCGGTTCTACGCCACCGATCTGGGGGAGGTCGTCACCGACAAGCTCATCGATGCCTTCCCCTATCTGATGAGCGTGGGCTACACCCGCGAGATGGAATCGGAGCTCGATCGCATCGCCGACCAGCACACCGACTGGACGGCCATGCTCGACGAGTTCTACGCGCACTTCTCCGAGGCACTGGACAAGGCGCACGAGACGATCACCCACGCCAAGGCCGAGACCCAGCCGGCGCCGTACAAGTGCCCCAAGTGCGGCAGTCGCACGTGCTATCGTTTCGGCAAGAACGGACGCTTTCTGTCCTGCGCCAGCTACCCCACGTGCGACTTCGCCTCGCCCATCGACCGCGAAGGCCGGCCGATGCTGTCCGAGCGCGTGAACGTCGCCTGCCCGGAAGACGGGTCGCAGATGGTCCTGCGCACGGGGCGCTTCGGGCGCTTCCTCGCCTCCGTGAACTACCCGGAGGTGAAATACGTGGTCAATCTTGACAAGCAGGGGCGGATCAAGTATCCGGCCCCGCCTCCGCTGGAGACGGACCTGAAGTGCCCCAAGTGCGAGTCGCCGCTGAATCTTCGCCGCGGCAAGCGCGGGCCCTGGCTCGGCTGCTCCGCCTTCCCCAAGTGCAAGGGCCGCGCTTCCTGGAGCAAGCTCGACAAGCCAACCCAGGAACGCCTCCGCGCGGAGCTGGAAGCGCACGAGAAAGAGCATCCGCAGGTGGTCATCCGCACGCTGGAGGGTGAGCCGATCCCGGAGGGCACGCCCATCAACGATCTCATCATCCCCGGCGGCCTGGCGGAGCTGGAGATCCATCCCGACGCGGAACGCGAAAGCGAGCACGCCGATCACGGCACCGAAGCGGCGTGAGCGCCAGGCGAACCGCCGCGACCCCGCGCGCGGGCCGCGCCCGATCATCACCTGCCCCCGGCCGGGCGCCACGCTTCGACCCGACAGGGCGAAGCGTGCTCACACCCCACGCGCCGCGCATGCCTCATCGCTGCGCGGATGAAGCATGCCACCCCGCTGAACGCGTCTCGCTCGACACTCATCGCCGCGGGAGGCCCCGCGTTGCCACGCGGGGCTCGAGGGGCGTTCGGCGCCGATCGCCGATCCCTGACGGCTCCCCGATCGGCTCGCCCGGTTTCAGCTTTCAGCTTTCCTCTTTTCAGCTTTCTCCCCATCCATGCTAGTATTCCCTCACTAACCGTCCCGAGGGAGTACAACCATGGCCCGGATGCGGGCGCCGCAGCGGCGCCGACAACTGCTGGAGACCGCCGTCAGCCTCTTCGGCCAGCGCGGCTACCACGGCACCACCACCCGCGAGCTGGCGAAGGCCGCGGGCATCACCGAGCCCATCCTCTACCGCCACTTCGAGGACAAGCTCGACCTGTTCGTCACGCTGATCGGCGAGGTGGGCCGGGAGGTGCTCGCCGCCTGGCGGGCGGTGCTGCAGGACATCGATGATCCCCGCAAACGCCTGCGGACCCTGCTGGAGGCGAACCCGGCCACCCACACCCGCGGCCAGCGGGCCTATCGCGTCATCTTCCAGGCCATGACGGAACTGGACGGGGAGCCGGCGATCGCCTCGGCCATCCGCCGTCACATGTCGATGCTCCACGGCTTCCTCGAGGATGAGCTGGGATCGCTTCAGAAGGCGGGGGTGGTGCGGCGCGACGAGCCGGCCGCCTCCCTCGCCTGGCTGCTCATCAACGTGGGCACGGGCTACGGCATCGTCGCCCCCCTCGGCGCGCCCCGTCTCTCCCCCACCACCGGCCGCAAGAGCATCCAGCGATTGCTCGAAGAACTGCTCGCCCGGTAGGAAAAGCAAAAACGTCCAAACGTCCAAACCTCAAAACCCGGCGGGTCAGAACTCGGCAGGCAACGGACACAGCGCGACCTCGAACACTCCAAGCCTTCAACCCTCCAACTCTCCAAGCCTTTAAGTCTTCAAGTCCCCAAGCCTCCAAGTCTCCAAGCCTCAAGACGCAACACTCAAGACTCGCTACTCAAGACGCATCCCCATGACCACCGCACGCGACACCTCCGACGCCCCCTGGTGGGACAACTTCTTCGACGATGAGTACGCCGCCTACGGCCTGTCGGATTTCGAGAACCCGAGGCTCGAGACGACGGCCGACTTTCTCGTCGACGTCCTCGCCCTGAACCGGGGCGACAGCCTCTTCGATCAATGCTGCGGCGTGGGGCGGGTCAGCATCCCGCTCGCCGCCCGCGGCGTGCGGGTGATCGGCCTGGACCTGATCGACTCGTACGTCGAGGTCGCCCGGCACCGGGCGGCGGAGTCGGATCTGCCGTGCACGTTTCACTGCGGCGATGCCCACGCGTTCATCGCGCCCGAGCCCTGCGATGCGGCGATCAACTGGTACACCAGCTTCGGCTACGACGAGGACGATGCGCAGAACATCCGCGTCCTCCAGTGCGCGTTCGACTCGCTGAAGCAAGGGGGCCGGTTCGCGCTGGACTACCACTCGACGGCGAAGATCCTCGCCGACTTCCGCGAAACGCACGTCGATCGCCCGGGGGTCGGGGGGCGAGAGGGACTCATCGTTCTGCACGAGAACGAGGCGGATTTCGCCCGCGGGGTCATTTGCGGCACCTGGACGGCGATCTACCCCGACGGCCGGCGGGTGGTTCATCACGTCGAGACGCGCATGTACCTGCCCCACGAGATCATCGCGATGCTCAGGCGTTGCGGGTTCGTCGAGCCGGCGCTCTTCGGCAGCGTGGAGAAGATACCCTTCGATCGCGCCAGCCCGCGGTGCATCGTCACGGCGCGGAAGCCGTAGGCGAAGGGACCGGCCCGCTCTTTGCGAGCCCGTGATGGTGGGAAGCGGGTGTCATGCTTCGTCCCGGCAGGGCGAAGCATGCTCGTCCGCCGCGAAACGGGCGGACATGCTTCACCGCTTCGCGGATGAAGCATGGCACCGCTCCTGCGCGAGCCGAAGATGGCTGCTCACTTCATCCACCGCCGGCCCCTCTGTCGAGGGAGGGGGGGGCGGCGCGGTGCGCGAATCAGTCCCGGCCCTCCGCGTCCGCGCTCGGCCTGGCGCGGACGGTCTTGTCGTGGAAGAAGAGGAAGAAGAGGACCATGACCACGCCGGCCATGATGCAGGGGATGAGCCAGATCGTCTGCCAGTCGTAGGACTGCAGCAGAAGATCGCTCGCCTGCTCCCACGCCGCGGTCGCCTGTTCGCGAAGCTGATCGGCAAGCGCGGCGTTGCCCGCGTCCGCCGCTTCGCCGGCCTGCTCCAGCAGATCGGCGTGCTCGGCGCGAAGCGCATCGGCCTCCGCCGTGATCGCGTCGTACCGGTCGGATTTCAGGGCGGTGACGATGCGCTGCATCACCTGCGCGCCGATCCCGAGGCCGATGCCCTGCGTGACGAGGACAAGGAACCCCTGCGCCTGGCTCCGGATCTCCTTCGTCGCCTTCTTGTCGGTGTATATGAACCCGGTGACGAAGAAGAAGTCGTAGCAGATGCC